>CAYHUJ010000010.1:0-5064 GCA_964360035.1 uncultured Candidatus Saccharibacteria bacterium
CGCGGCGGCTTGCTCCTCGCTCGTCGGAAGAAAGTATGATAAAATAGCGATTGCTTATGAAACGCACGGTTGTTTTGGCTATTTTGGACGGCTGGGGCATCGGCCGCAAGGATAATTCCAATCCCATTTACGTCGCCAATCCCAAAAACATTGAATACGTCAAAATGAATTTTCCGAGCGGCGCGCTGCAGGCCTCGGGCATCGCCGTCGGCTTGCCGTGGGGCGAAGAAGGCAACAGCGAAGTCGGCCATCTGACTCTGGGCGCCGGAAAAATCATTTATCAGCACTTTCCCCGCATCACTCTCGCCATCCGCGACGGGAGTTTTTTTAAAAATCCCGCTTTTTTGGGGGCGACGGAGCACGTCAAGAAAAACGGCTCCACTCTCCATCTGGCGGGACTGCTCACTGCCGGAAACGTTCACGCGTCGCTGGATCATCTCGCCGCCCTAGTCAAGCTCGCCGCGGAAAACGGAATTAAAAATCTTTATTTCCATTTTTTCACCGACGGCAAAGACAGTCCGCCGAAATCCGCTTCGGAACTGCTGAAAAAAGTCGGCGATATTTCCGCCCGGCACGGCGGTCTCGGCAAAATCGCCTCTCTTGCCGGCCGTTATTACGCTTTGGACCGCGACGAACACTGGGATCGCACCGCAAAGACCTATAAAGCCATAACGGGAGAAGCGGCGGCCGCGGAGAGTCCTCAAAGCGCCGTGGAGGCGGCTTATCAAAGAAACTTGAGCGACGAATTCGTTGAACCGGCGGTCATTGAAACGGCCGGCGCGATTAAGGACGGCGACGCCCTTATTTTCTGCGATTTTCGCGAGGACAGCATCCGCCAGATTGCCGAGGCGTTCATTGACCAAGGCTTCGCGCGCTTTCCGGTGAAAAAATTTGCCAATTTGTATATCGCCACAATGACCAGATACCGCGAAAAATTCGCCGTTCCGGTCGCTTTCCCGCCGGAAACGGTGGGCAATCCTCTCGGCAAAGTTCTTTCCGACGCCGGCAAAAGCCAGTTAAGAATCGCCGAGACGGAAAAATACGCTCACGTCACTTATTTTTTCAACGGCTTCAAGGACCAGCCGTTGAACAACGAATTCCGCGTGCTCATCCCGTCCAAAAACGTTCCCCGTTACGACGATTATCCGGAAATGATGGCGAAAGAAATAACCGACCGCGCCATTCAATCCGTTGAGGAGGGCGCCTTTGATTTTATTCTGATAAATTACGCCAACGCGGACATCATCGCCCATACCGGCAATTACGACGCGGCGCTCAAAGCCATTGCCGCCGTGGACGAGCAGATCGGTCGCCTGTTAAAAGCCGTTTTCGCCCAAAACGCCGTTCTTATCATTACCGCCGACCACGGCAATGCCGAGAGAATGATTGACCCGATGACCGCCATGATAGAAACCAAGCACGACGTCAGTCCCGTTCCCGTTTATATCGTCGCCAAGGAATTGGCCAGGCCGCGGGATAAATTTGACGCGGAGCAGGCGGAAAAAATGACCGCCGGCATTCTTTCCGATATCGCCCCGACGGTTCTGGATTTTCTCGGCGTTCCCAAGCCGCCGGCAATGACCGGTGAAAGTCTGCGGCGATCTCTGACCTCCGACATCTGACATCCGAAAAATTGACAAGAGCGCGGTCACGGAAATATCATTAGATAAGATAGATTATATATTATATGCACCTGATTTCCCTTATCGTTTTTTCCGTTTTCAGCAACGCTTTCGCCATTCTGGGAGCGGCTTATTTCGTGCCGGGTTTTGAATTCCGCTACGATTTTCTGGGACTTTTGGCGGTGGCGGGGATTTTTACCGCCATCAACATCGTTATCAAGCCGGTTTTGAAAATGATTTTCGGGCTTTTCCTCGTGCTGACGATGGGGCTATTTTCCGTCGTCATCAACGCCTTCGGTTTGTATCTGCTTGACTTTTTAAGTCCGAGCGTTACCATAAACGGACTGCTGGCGCTGTTTTACGCCACTTTGATAGTCAGCGCGGCCAACATCCTGATCAACTTCGCGGCCAAGTCGCTTTTCAAAAAATAAATTCAAAAAATTCATGGACTACGCAATTTCAGTGGCGCAGATCGTCGTTTCCGTCATTTTAATAATTCTCGTTTTGCTTCAGGAGCGGTCCTCGGGGCTTTCCGGAGTTTTCGGAGGAGACGGAGGCGGATTTTATCAGACCCGCCGCGGCTTGGAGCGCCTCGTTTTCGGCGCGACTATCGTTTTTGCAATTTTTTTCGTCGGCTTATCCATTCTCAACCTTGTTGTATAGGATAATCTCCAAAATTTTTTCGTCCTTAACCGGCGGCGAACGTTACGTTTTCGCGGGCGCCCTGCTTTTGGCGCTTATTTCCGGTTTATTTTTGGCCGCCGGCTGGTGGAATGAAAACATTGAAAGAGTTCCCGCCGACGGAGGAGAGTATCGCGAGGGCGCCGTCGGCCAGCCGCTGCACGTCAATCCCGTCCTCATTGCCGGCAATGACGTTGACCGCGACATCGCGGAGCTGGTTTTTGACGACCTGGCGGAATTGGCGGAAAGCTCCAAAGCGGATGACGGCGGCCGAACCTGGACGATTTTTCTCAAAGACGGCGTCCGCTGGCACGACGGCGAGCGCCTGACCAGCGACGACGTCATCTTCACTCTGGACCTCGTTCAAAATCCCGAAACCAGATCGCCGCTTTTCCAGGTCTGGCAGGGAGTCGCCGCCGAAAGAATCAGCGAGCTGGAAATTAAATTCGTCCTGCGCGCCCCCTATGTTTTTTTCGCCGACAATCTGAAAGACCTGAAAATTCTGCCGCGTCACCTTTTTGAGAACGTGCCGCCGGCAAACCTGAAGCTCGCCGCCTACAATCTGGAGCCGATCGGCAGCGGTCCGTTTAAATTTCTTTCCTATGACAAGCGCCGCAGCGGATTTATCACCGATTACAACCTGACGAGAAACGATGAATATCACGGCCAAAAACCGCGCCTTCAAAATTTTTCTTTTAAATTTTATCCGAACGAAACGGAGCTGATTCAGGCGTTCAATGCCCGGAAAATTGACGGAGCCGGAGGAATCAACCCCAAAAACATCAGCCGGCTTGTTTTTGACGAACAGGCGGCGACTTTGCGGCTGCCGCGCTATCACGCCGTTTTTTTCAACCAGAGCGTTCATCCGGCCCTGAAAGACAAAAATGTCCGCCTTGCTTTAACGCAGGCAACCGACAAAAAACGGCTGATTGGCGAGGTTTTTGACGGCCGGGCCGTTGTCGCCGACGGCCCCTTGTTGCTCGGCCTGGAGGGTTATGAGCCGGCGTCTTTTCCGGAGGCGGAATATTCTCCGGAAAACGCCGAAAAAACCCTGCTTGCGAGCGGCTGGAAAAACGGCGAAGACGGCGTTAAAATTAAAAAAACCGGCGATCGCGAATTGCGGCTGGAATTCAATCTCGTCGTGCCCCAGGTGGACTTTCTCATCGCCGCGGCCAATTCGCTCAAAGAGCAGTGGGGGCGCATCGGCGTCAAGATTAATCCCGTCGTTCTCGGCGCCGATGAAATCGGCAAAAATGTCATTAAAACACGCAATTACGAAATGATTCTTTTCGGCAACGTTCTGGGCGGCAACCCCGACCTTTTTTCTTTCTGGCATTCTTCGGAAAAGTTCTATCCGGGTTCAAATCTTTCTCTTTACGACAACAAAACGGCCGACCGCCTCATTGAGGACATCCGTCAAAATCCGGACGCCGGCGTCCGGCGGAAAAACCTGGCCGCCCTTCAAAAACTCATCGTCGGCGCTATGCCGGCCGTATTCCTTTTTTCCCCGAATTACATTTATGTTTCCCGAAAAACCGCCGAGAATTTCAATACCCGGCCAATTTCCACGCCTTCCGAACGGTTTTCCGAAATAGAAAGATGGTTCGTTAAAACGTCAATAAAATTTAAAAAAAGCGACGCCTGATATCTCAACGGTCATGGACGATTACCGGAAAAATATTCTGCAACTGGGTGCCCAATTGATGCCGAAAGCGGTCGCGGTTTTCAATCCGTCTTCGCCGGCGTTCCGCCCGGACGGCGTCATCATCTGCGGAATGGGCGGTTCCGCTCTGGCCGGCGAAATAATTAAAGCGCTGAAAAACGAGCTGAAAATCCCCGTTCCCGTCGTTACTTCTCAAAATTACGGCCTGCCGCGCACCGATTTTCGGCGGCCGCTGGTCATCGCCATTTCTTTTTCAGGAGACACCGAGGAGACGCTTTCCGGATTTTCCGCCGCTTTGAAAGCGGGAATGCCGGCCGCGGCGGTTGGCGGCGGCGGAAAATTGAAAGAACTGGCTCTGAAAAACGGGCGGCCTTTTGCGGCGTTTGAAAAAAACGGCCTTGTTCCGCGCCAGGCCGTCGGCTTGATGTTTTACGGCGCCATCGCCGTTTTGAAGCGGGTTTTTAAGGGCGTGGCCGTTCCCGACTTGAATAAATCTTTCAATTCCGGTAAGCTGGAAAACAAAGGCAGGTCGCTGGCGAAAATGATAAAAAACAGGATTCCCGTCGTTTGCGCTTCGCCGCGAAACCGCCATCTCGCTTACGATTGGAAAATCCGCTTTAACGAAACCGCCAAAATTCACGCCTTTTCGCTGTCTTTGCCGGAAATGAACCATAACGAACTGGCGGCTCTCGGTCACCGTTCCGGCGATTTTTTCTTTCTTTTTCTTCAAGACGGCCGCGACGACATCCGCCTTCGAAAACGGATGGCCGCCGCCAGCCGCCTGTTTCAAAAGAAAAAAATTTCCAGCGAAACCATTGAAATAAGCGGCGAAAATTTTTTGGAACGCGATTTTCAAACAATCGCCCTGGCCGACTGGACCGCTTACTATTTGTCGCTTTCGCGGAAGGTCAACCCGAAAGAAACGCCCGTTATTGAGGAATTTAAAAAAATCGGATAAAACAGCGGAGCGATAATCCGCGCGCAAGGCCCCCATGGCGGAATTGGCAGACGCGCACGCTTCAGGGGCGTGTGACCGCAAGGTCGTAGAGGTTCAACTCCTCTTGGGGGCACAGTAAAGAAGAATTTGGAATCCGGAAT
>CAYHUJ010000010.1:5164-8179 GCA_964360035.1 uncultured Candidatus Saccharibacteria bacterium
GGAATCCGGAATCTGAAATCCGGCAAAACTCCGTGAATTTCGTAATTCAAAGCAAATAACATTAAAAAATTAAATAAAAATGCGCACAACGATTAATAAGGAATCGGCCGGAAGGCCGTCCTCCGCTCCCCGAGATTCGGGACGCCGGCGGCTTTCCGCCGCCTCCTCCGCCAGTCGGCGGGCGGCAGGCCGTCCGGCGAAAATACAGCCCCACGCCTACCGCGCGCCGGCGGCGCCGCGGACGGAAGACGAAAAATTAAGGTTCGTCCCCCTCGGCGGACTGGAGGAGGTCGGCCGCAATATGATGTTCTTTGAATATAAGGACGAGATAGTCATTATTGACATGGGACTTCAGTTTCCCGAAGAGGAAACCCCGGGCATTGACTACATAATTCCCAATATCTCCTATCTCAAAGGCAAAAAAGAAAAGATCAAAGGCGTCATTTTGACCCACGCCCATCTGGACCATGTCGGCGCCGTCCCCTACATCATTGAAGACCTCGGCAATCCCCTCATCTACACGACGGCGATGACCAAGGGCATCATTGAAAAGCGCCAGGAGGAATTTCCCAACGCTCCTCGCCTGAAAGTGGAAGTCGTTAAAAATCGGGACAAGGCGAAAATATCAAAGTATTTTGAAGCGGAATTTTTCGGCGTTTCCCACACCGTTCCCGACACCACCGGCGTCGTCCTGAAAACGCCCGTCGGCAACATCGTCCATTTCGCCGATTTCCGCATTGAATACGACGAGCATGACCGTCCGCAGGGATTGGATGAATTTGAACGCATTGGAAAAATGGGAATCCACGCCCTGCTGATAGACAGCACGAACGCCGAGGAGCCGGGGCGATCGCTTTCGGAGAAAGTCGTTGAAAGAAATCTGGAAATAATATTCCGCAAGTGCGGCGGCCGGATTATCATCGGCATTTTCGCGTCGCTGGTGACCAGAATCGCGGAAATTTTCAAAATCGCGGAAAAACTGGACCGGAAAATCGCCATCAGCGGCCGCTCAATGAAGGACAACATTCAGATCGCCCAAAATCTCGGCTACATCCGGCCGAAAAAAGACATGGTTTTGCCGCTGGAAGAAATCGGCAAGTATCGCGACGACAAAGTGATGATATTATCCACCGGCGCCCAGGGAGAGCCGAACGCCAGTCTGATGAAAATAGTCAACGGAGAGCACAAGCAATTGCAGATAAAGCCGTCGGACACGGTCATTTTCTCCTCCTCAATCATTCCGGGAAACGAGCGCAGCGTTCAGGTGCTCAAAGACAACCTGACGAGGCAGGGCGCTTTCATTTACCATTCAAAAATGGTGGACATTCACGCGAGCGGCCACGCCCCCCAGGACGACCTGAAACTCGTGATGAAGCTGATTAAGCCGAAATTTCTCATTCCGATTCACGGCTATTACTTTATGCGGGCCACCAACGCGCGGCTGGGATCGGAAGTCGGCATCAGAAAAGAAAACGCCGTCATGATGGACAACGGACAAATCGCGGAAATCACTCCCGATAAAATAGAAATCGCGAAAGAGACGCTACCCGCTTTTTACGTTATGGTTGACGGCCTGGGCGTCGGCGACGTCGGCGAGGTCGTTTTGCGCGACCGGCGCGTGCTGGCGCAGGAAGGAATGATCGTCATCATCGCGACGCTGGACCGCCACAACGGCCGCCTTCTCAAAAACCCCGACATTATTTCCCGCGGATTTATTTACCTCAAAGAAAATCTGGAACTGCTTGAGGACATCCGGCGGCGCATCCGCGGCATTGTCGGCCGCATTCCCGGCCAGCAGACCATTGACGCCGATTATCTCAAACTTCTTATCCGGGACCAGGTCGGGCAATTCGTTTTTTCCAAAACCAAAAGGCGGCCGATGATCCTGCCCGTTGTGATTGAGGTGTAAAAAAGATAAAATAAAAGGCATGAAGCCGGCTTTGATTTCCGGAATTCAGCCGACGGGAAAGCTCCACCTCGGCAATTATCTGGGAGCGTTGAAAAATTTCGTTGAATTGCAGAATTCGGGAAAGTACCGGTGTTATTTTTTCATCGCCGATTATCATTCCCTGACGGCTGATTTTAACGCATCGGAAAAGGCCGGGCAGATTATGGAGCTGGCCGCCGATTTTCTGGCCGCGGGCATCAATCCCGAAAAATCAACGATTTTCGTCCAGTCGCGGATACCCGCCCACGCCGAACTGGCCTGGATTTTCAACGCCATTACGCCGTTCGGGGAATTGAGCCGGATGACGCAATTTAAGGAAAAATCCGGCGAGCGGAAAGAGAGCGCCAACGTCGGCCTTTTCACTTACCCTCTGCTGATGGCCGCCGATATTCTCCTTTACGACCCCCAATTCGTTCCCGTCGGAGAAGATCAGCTTCAGCATCTGGAATTGACGCGGGCAATCGCCAAAAAGTTCAACGGCCGTTTCGGAAAAACTTTCGCGGAGCCGAAAGCGATTCTGGCCTCCGCTCCCCGGCTGATGAGCTTGAGCGATCCGGCGAAGAAAATGTCCAAAACGGCGCCGGCCGGATGTCTTTTTCTTGACGATGCTCCGGAAACCGTCAGAGAAAAAATAAAACGGGCGGTTACCGACTCCGGCAGCGAAATAAAGAGCGATCCCGCCGCCAAACCGGCGATTACCAATCTCATCGGCATTTATACCGGCTTGTCGGGCAAGAGTCGCGGGGAAACGGAAAGGGAATTTGCCGGAAAAAGCTACTCGCGCTTCAAGGAAGAGCTGGCCGAACTGCTCGTTGATTATTTCGCGCCGTACCGGCAGGCGAAAGAAAAAACGCGAAAGAACGGGGCGAAAATCAATAAAATTCTTCGGGATGGAGCGGCGAAAGCCGATAAAATCGCCGCGAAAAAAATACGGGAAGTTAAGAAAAAAATAGGATTGCCGATATGACGACCGACATTTTACACGGAACGCTCGCGCTGATATTCGCCGGAATTTATCTGTTTTCCGCGATCGTGGCGGTGATGACGATATATAACGCCAGGCGGTT
>CAYHUJ010000010.1:8279-11831 GCA_964360035.1 uncultured Candidatus Saccharibacteria bacterium
GGTTTTTCTGATTCCGATCCAGAGCGGCCGGCCGTCAAATTCGGAATCAATCTCCGCGTCAAATTTCTCCGATTTTTTGAATTCCACCGATTTAGCCGACGTCTCGGCGGAAAGCGTTTTCTGGAAATTTCTTAAAACGCGCTCCGCTTCCGCCGGCGCTTCAATCATCAGAGCGACGACGTCCTTGGGCGAACAGCCGGCTTTCTGCCGAAGCTCCTGAATTATTCTGACAAATTCCCGTAGCATGCCTTCTTCCCGCAGTTCCGCCGTGATAACCGTGTCCAGCTCCATTTCTTCTTTTAGCGTGCCGTCAAAAACAATTTCCTTGACGTTTACCTCGTCTTTTAAAATATCCAGCAAATCGGCGCGGTTTTCCAAATTCCGGCCGTTTTTCAGTTTAAGCGCCGCGAGCGGCTGTCTTACTTTTATGCCCGCCTCCGCTCTTTTGGCCAGCGCCAGGCTGGCGATCCGCCTTATTTCGCTCATCGCCTCCAAGAGTTTCGCGTCAATCATTTTCGTGTCCGCTTCCGGCCAGTCCTCCAAGTGAACCGAGGAAAATTTTCGCTTTCCGTTTGATTGCGAGGCAAAAAACGGGCCGGCCGAGAGCGGTTCGGCTTTGCTCGCCGTCAGCGATTGGTAAAGGGCTTCCGCGAAAAAAGGAGCGAAGGGCGCCAAAATTTTGGACAATTCAAGCAAAACGAAACGCAGAACGGCCGAGGCCTCTTCCCGATCCCGTTCTTGCCGCGGCTTTTGGAACCGCCGGCGGGAGCGGCGGATGTACCAGCGGGAAAGGTCGTCAATGAAGCAGTCTATCTCGCGGCCCGCTTCTCCTATTTCATACCGGTTCAGCCGGTCGCGCGTCGCTTTAAACAGCTCGTGGCAGCGCGCCAAAATCCAGCGGTCCAGAACGTTGCCGGTTTTGGCGGCCAAAGAAACATCCGCTTTGTCCGAAGCGTAGGTCTCGTAAAAAACGAAAGAGTTATACAAAATAAAAATGAATTTCCGCATCGTCTTCGTCAGATCCCGCTCGTCAAACCTTTTCGGCTCGCCCGGCGGGTTGACGGTGTAAAAATACCAGCGAATGGCGTCGGCGCCGTATTTTTGGAACATTTCCCGCGGGTCAACGACGTTTCCCTTGGATTTGGACATTTTTTCGCCGTTTTTATCCAAAACGTGGCCGACGGAAATGACGTTGCGATAAGGCGCCGCCCGGCCAGTCAGAACGCTGACCGCCAGAAGAGTGTAAAACCAGCCGCGCGTCTGATCTATCGCCTCGCAAATGAAATCGGCCGGAAACATCGGCGCCATGCCTTTCGCCGCCGCGTCAATCATCTTTTTGTTTTCAAACGGATAATGGAACGAGGCGAACGGCATCGCGCCGGAATCAAACCAGACGTCGGCGACGTCTTTCACTCTCGTCATTTTGGAGCGGCATTTCGCGCACCGCAGAAAAACGCCGTCCAGATGCGGCCGGTGGCAGTCAACTTTCGCGTCGCCGTCATACGGCCAATTATTCAGGGATATTTCGCGCGCTTCCCCCGTGGCGAGATAGGAAATTTTCATCGCTTCCTCGTCGCTCATGTTTCTCGCCGCCGCTTCCAGCATCCAAAGCGGGTCGCCGTGGCCGACCAGCAGAATTCCCGTTCCGGCGTGCCGGCGGTCAAGGTCCAGAAGAAACGAGAAGATTCTTTTTTTGACGTCGGTCAGATTTTCTCCGCCGGGCGGCGTTTTGGCGAATTCTTCCAGCGGCTCGGAGAAAAACGCCTTATGCTCCGCCGTCGGCCGGCCGTTGAAAATTCCGCAGTCAATTTCCCTCAGCCGTTCGTCCGTCAAATACTTTACTTTAAGCTCCCTCGCCAGAATTTTGGCCGTTTCCGTCGTCCGAAGGTAGGGCGAGCAGAAAATCAGGCTGATTTTCTTTTTTTTCAGCTGGGCGGCGGCTTTGACAACCGCTTCTTTTCCTTTCGGCGTCAGTTTGGAAATTTTTCCCCTCCGTTCCGGACCGGCGGCGATCCAATCTTCAACGTTGGCGGTCGCTTCCCCGTGGCGCATTATGAAAAAGCGGTTTTTGGACCAGCGTCGCCGGTTGAGATCTTCCAGCTCCCCGATTGATTCAAAGCGGGCGCATTTTTCGCATTGCCAGATCGGCAGGGGGGTGCCCCAATAGCGGTCGCGCGAAATCGCCCAGTCCTTGATTTCTTTCAGCCATTCGCCGAAGCGTCCTTCTTTCAGATGGGCGGGAATCCAGTTAATCGTTTCGTTGGCGGCAATCAGCTCGTTTTTGAGCCGGCTCATTTCAATGAACCAGGAAAGGCGGGCGAAATAAAGCAGGGGGGTTGAACAGCGCCAGCAGAAAGGATAATCGTGTTCAGCGGCGCCGGCTTCGTAAAGAAGGCCTCTTTTTTTCAAATCCTCCAGAATGTCCTTATCGGCTTCTTTGACGAATTTTCCGCCGCCGGGAAATCCCTTTTTCATAAAACCCCGTTCGTCAACGGTTACCGGAATATCGTCCGGTTCCGGCGATTTTTTGGAAAAGAAAACGTCTTTTACCAGATTAAAATCATCTTCTCCGAAAGCGGGCGCGATGTGCACCATCCCCGTCCCCTCCGCCGTTTCCACGAAATCGGCCGCCAGCGTCTGCCAGAATTTTTTTTCAGCTTTACTTTTGGCGCGGTAAAGCGGTTCGTACTTCCGGCCGACGAGTTTCCGGCCGGAAATTTTTTCAACCACTTCGGCCGTCCGGCCTCCGGTTTCGGGCGGCGGATTATGAGACCAGAGAAATTCTCCGTCGACGCGGTATTTAGTGTAAGTAACCGCCGGATTGACGGCCACGGCGACGTTGGAGGGAAGCGTCCACGGCGTTGTCGTCCAAACCAGAAGATATTCGCCGCCGCCCGCTTTTTTTCCGCCGCCGGCCGGCCTGAGCTTGAACTTTACGAAGACGGACGGGTCTTTGGTTTTTCTATAGACGCCCGGCTGGCCGAGTTCGTGGGAGGAAAGAGATGTCTGGCAGCGCGGGCAATAAGGAGAAATCCGGTATGACCGCTTCAGAAAACCGCGCCGGAAAATTTTGTCAAAAATCCACCATAAACTTTCAATGTAATCGTTGTCGTAGGTAACGTAGGGGTTTTTGAGGTCCAGCCAGAAGCCGACGCGCTCCGTCAGCTTGTCCCACTCGTCTTTATAGCGCCAGACGGACGCTTTCGCGCGCTCGTTGAAAGCGGCGACGCCGAATTTTTCAATCTCGTCTTTCCGTTTGATGCCCAGCTCTTTTTCCACCTCTATTTCCACCGGCAGTCCGTGCGTGTCCCAGCCGGCCTGGCGGCGGACGTAAAAACCGGACATCGTCTTAAAGCGGCACATAACATCCTTGAAAACCCGCGTCAAAACGTGATGAATCCCCGGCCGGCCGTTGGCCGTCGGCGGACCTTCGTAAAACCGGAAGGGTTTTTTACCCTCGTTTTTTTTCAGCGATTTGGCGAAGACGTCGTTTTCTTTCCAAAACCGGAGAACTTTCTCCTCTATTTCGGCCGGCTTGAATTCTTTAAGGCC
>CAYHUJ010000010.1:11931-23401 GCA_964360035.1 uncultured Candidatus Saccharibacteria bacterium
TCCAAAACCGGAGAACTTTCTCCTCTATTTCGGCCGGCTTGAATTCTTTAAGGCCTCTCAACATAACGGTTATTTTAATACTTTAAACCGCAAAACTCCAACCTCCAATCTCTAATCTCTAATCTCCAACCTTGACAAAGCAAAATTTTTTCGCATAATACAACAAGGCAAACGAACCTTGAAAAATTACGCGCCGGATTTTACAAAATCCGACTAATGAGATTTCCCAATGAAAGGGGGTCGTCGCTTGAGGAGAGTAAAAAAAGAAAAAAGATTTTTCCGCGCCAAAGGTGAGGTGGAAAACGCCGCCTACGTCTTTGAGGAGTGCAGGTGGGCCTACAGCGAACAGCAGTTTAAGGCCAATATCCGTTACCGGCTGGCGCGCCGGTTTCCTCACCTGCGCATTTACGTCGGTTGGTGGGTGGTTGAGGACATAACCGACCGGCGCGCCGCCGAACAGGCGGCGGAAAAAAAGAAAGAAGAAGACAAGCAGTTGCGGCTCTTTTAGAGCCGCTTTTTTTAGACTGGCCTTGACAGACTGATTATTTTTTGTTTTAATGACAATAAAGAAAGCTGGCCATCCATCTATAAAGAAAGGAGGTGATACCGATGGTCGGAATTGACAAGATCGTCGCCGACATGGGCCGCGGCCGGTTAATTGTCTGGCAGGGCGGCCCCTGCCGGAGGTCCGACAGCTGCTACGAGGACTGCAGTAGCTGTCAGTACGAAGACGACAGGGATGTCGTCGAGCTAAGGAGGGCGAGAAACGTCATCGCCCTCATCAACGATAGCGACGTAAGATTCGCTATCGACCGGCTCACCTGAGTCGGGGTTATCTTCCATCGGGCCTCGCGGAAATCGCGGGGCCTCTTTTTTTATTCGTTTTGACAATATAGCCTCGGAAGATTTAGCATAATTTCAGTTTTTTTGTATTTCATTCCCGTTTTTTATCAAAAGAAAAGGAGGCGGTGATGGACTTTCGGCGGGCGAGGGAATTTCGGGAGGTTTTCGCGGGACTTTCCCGGAAGCAAAAATTTACGGCGGCTTGTTTGAATCGCAAAGTTTTTATCGGCGAAAGGACGCGGAAAAACTGGAGCGGCCGCCTGCCTTTTTATCTTTTCCGCTGTCCCGCCTGCGGAGAGCTTTCCTGCGACTATCCGCACGGCTATCTTGATTGCCGCAATTTGATCTGCCACCGCTGTGACGCGCGTATTGATTTCGTTCCGTGGTGGGCGCCGTTGGCCGAAATTCCGGCGGTAATCAATTTTTACGCCCGTTTCCGCCGGAAGAAAAAGTGAAACTTCGTTCCCGCCCCCAAGGGCGGTTTTGCTTTTTACTCTCTTTTCCTTTATTATTGACTCAAAAAAATGGCGGTTTTGAAAAAAATCTTTTCCGATTTTTATTACCTGATGACGGCTATCGCCGGCGCGGCCGTTTTGGGCGCCGCTTATCTTTGGCTGCTGCAGAAAAATTCCACGGCGGTGGATTTTTACCTGATGTACGGAGAGACGCCGCTGTATTTCTGGCCTTACGCTCTGCTGACTTTTCTCTCGGCGGTTTTATTCGGCGTGAGCGCCGCCGTTTCCCTGTACGCCTGGGAAAAATCGGATTTGCGCCGCCGGTTGTCTTCCGGCGGCTTGGGCGCTCTGGGCGCTTTTTCGGGAGCGCTCGCTTCGGCTTGCCCGACCTGCGGCGCTTTTCTGCTTTCTTTTTTCGGCGCGGCCGGCGGGCTGTCGTTTCTGCCCTTCAAGGGGCTGGAGGTGAAATTTTTAAGCGTTTTACTGCTTCTGTTTTCCCTTTGGCTGACGTTGAAATATTTTAAAAAGGCCGAAGCGTGCGGGGACTGCGCCGCGCCCGCCGTTTCGGACTTTTCGGATTCGTCTGATTCAAAGAAAGTGAAATCTTTCGCCGTCCCGCTGGCGGTTTTTTTGGCGGTTTTGATTTTGGGAAGCGGCTTGCTGGAAACCGAAGCGGCCGCGTGGCGGGGAAAATACGGCGGCGGAACGGAGGCGAAGGTTGAAAGCGCCAAGAAAGAATCCGCGGATGCCGGCGATTTTATGGAAAAGATCGCCGCGGAGGTTTTGCCGGCCGAAGGATTTAAGACGCGCGTCGTTCTTGGCGACGCCCTGCCGAAGCTGGTTGCCGCGGGAGTCATTGATCCGGAGAAATTCAGAGAGCTTTACGAACAGCGCGGCGGGCTGTCGGAAAAACAGCTGAAACTTTTAACCGAACCGTCTTACGAGCCGCTCGTCATCAGGGCCGACAACGCCGGTTTTCTGGTCAATGTTCTCTGGGCCGTCGGCTTAGCCAATAAAACCGGGCTTAACGAAGCCAGTCCTCTCAACGGCGACAATCTTTTCCGTTTCGCTTCCACCGGCGGCTGGCGGCTGGGCGAAAAGGACAACGGCGGCGATTATTTCAACGGCGTCAGGGCGATAGAATTAACACCGGCGCAGGAAGCGAAAGTTCTGGAAATGGCGAAAAGCATTTACCGCCCCTGTTGCAACAACTCCACTTTTTTCCAGGACTGCAATCACGGCTCGGCGATGCTCGGCCTGCTGGAGCTCGGGGCTTCCCAGGGAATTTCCGAAGAAGAGCTTTACCGCGCCGCTCTCGCTTTCAATTCTTTCTGGTTCCCCAGTAATTATGTTTCCACGGCCGCTTATTTTAAGGCCGCCAAGGGAACGGACTGGGACGACGCCGACCCGAAGACGATCCTCGGTTTTGATTATTCAAGCGCAAGCGGCTGGAATAAAAATGTCGGCAAAGAAGTGGAAAGACTCGGCCTGATGCCGAAGAAAAGCGGCGGCGGCTGCGGCGCCTGAAGCGCCGCGAGTTTTGCGTCCCGATTTTCATAATTATGAACAATCTGAATGATTTGGATTGGCGGCTGAAAAATTGGCGGAACAAACTGGCCGTCCGAAAAGGGATTGAGCCGTTTAAAATTCTCCAGAACAAGACGATTGAGGAAATCGCCGCTAAAAAACCGGCGACACCCGAGGAATTGAGAGCCGTCAAAGGCATTGGCGACAAAAAACTGAAAGAATACGGCGGAGAAATTTTGAAAATAATCGCCGCGCGGGAAAACGACCGAGAAGACGACGAAGAAAACAACGGCGGCGAAGCGGCGGAAAATTCTTTCGTTGAAGTGGCGGGAGAAAGAGCCGTTTTTTCCGTCAGCGAATTTCTGGATTATTTGAACGCTCTCGTTTCCGCGCGCGAGGTTTTTATCCGCGGAGAGATAAGCCAGCTGCAAAAACGGGAGCGGGCGGTTTATTTTTCGCTTAAAGACAAAGACGACTCGTCGGTGGTCAATTGCTTTCTGTCGCGTTGGCGGGGCGATGCTTTGGGAATTGAGCTGGAGGAGGGAATGGAGGTCAAAATCGGCGGCCGGCCGGAAATATACAAGGCCTCGGGGCGGTTGAGTGTCGTCGTTTCCAGCGTTGAGCCGGTCGGCGAGGGCGCGTTGAAAAAAGCGTACGAATTGCTGAAAAAGAAGCTCCGGGACGAAGGGTTGTTTTCCCGCAAGCGCCCCCTGCCGAAATTCGTCCGTCGGATCGGCTTGATTACCTCGCGCAACGGAGCCGTGATTCACGACTTTCTCAACAATCTCGGCAAGTTCGGATTTGAGATAAATTTTCGCGATGTTCGCGTTGAGGGGGCGGAGGCGGTGTCCGACATTGTTTCCGCGATAAGACGGCTTAACGAAGACCGGAAAGATTTGGACGTTATCGTCGTTATCCGCGGCGGCGGCAGTTTGGAAAGTTTGCAGGCGTTCAATAACGAGAAAACGGCGCGGGCGGTTTTTGACTCCGCCGTGCCGGTGATCTGCGGTATCGGCCACGACGTTGATGTTCCCATCGCGTCGCTGGCCGCCGATCTGTCCGTGTCCACGCCGACGGCGGTAACGGTTATTTTGAACAATCCGTACCAGCTGCTGCGCGAGCGCATCGCGCACCTGCGGCGGGAGCTGATGAGGAATTTTTCCGATACGCTTGACGATTTGCGGGAAAAAACGGACGCGCGCAATCTGTTTTCCGCTTTTGAAAAAATATTGGAAGCGATGAGACACAGGACAACGGTCGTCGCTCGCCGGCAGGCGTTTGACGTTTTTGGAAATGCCGTCTTACGCGCCAACGCCGGCGTAGACCACGCCCAGAAATTTCTGGCGGCCGTCAATCCGGAGAGAAACCTGAAGCTCGGCTACGCCATCGCCGTCGGTGAAAACGGCCGGACGATCAAAAGCATTAAAGACGTCGCGGTCGGCGAAAAAATGACGACGCGGCTGTCCGACGGCAAAATCGGCTCGCGCGTGGAAAGCGCGCTTGGCGGATGACAAATCGCGGATTATAATTGCGTTATTATGGAAAAAAAGGAAAGCATTTCCAAACTGCTCGCCGATCTGGAAAGCGCCATCGGCTGGTTTGAAAAACAGAAAGACATTGACCTTGAAGAGGGATTGAAAAAAGTCCGCGAAGGGGCGGCGCTTATTAAAGAGTTGAAAAGGCGTCTCCAAGACGTTGAAAACGAATTCAACGACCTCAAAAAAGAGCTGGAAGATTAAACTATCAAGGTTAAACCCCGATAGTTTTTTTAGGGTTTGCTTTCGGGCGGCGAAGGTGGTTAGATAACGGCAGTAGGTTGAAAACAACGGAGAGGAGGCCGCAATGGCTGACGGGGAAAACGAAGAGAGCGTTATTATCGTCAATGAGTCCGACGACAAAGAAAGAATCCGCGGGATTAATAAAGAGCTCGGAGAGTTTTTTACTCTGCTAAAGCCGCTATGGCAGAAATATTTTTCCTCAACTGACGCGGCGAACGGCGCGGATCGTCGTCTTTCCAACGAAAGACTGGCGTTGGCGCGAAAAATCATTCTGATTTGCGACGCGATTATCAAAAAGGAAGAAGAATTGCGAATCTTGGCCGGCTCCCAACTCTTAAAGACGAGGCGGGAAATGGCGGAAAGCGGGCGCGGCAATAAAGAAGATCGGGAAAAAGACCGGCAATTCATCGGCGAGGTGCGGAAGGTGATGATGTTTTTGGCCGGCGATCGGGCGAGGGTCAGCGATTTTGACGACGAGCACAGCGTCGTCAAACTGTCTCCGGAGTTGATTAAGCTCCGCGACGGCGGAGAGCTGAAAACGGGCGACGACGTTCTGGAGATTCCGGGACTGACGGGTCGTTCTTTTATCGCCGCCGAAAAGCTGCCGAAAACAGAAACGGCCGATTGGCTCATTGAGGATATTCCGACGGAGACCTTTGCCGACATCGGCGGCTTGGAACGGCAGATTAAAAGGGTGAAAGACGAGATTTTCCTTCCTTATCTGACTCCCGAAAAATTCAGCCGTTACAAAACTTCGGGCGCCAAGGGGATTTTGCTTGAGGGCCCGCCCGGCTGCGGCAAGACGCTTATCGCCAGGGCGCTCGCTAACGAGCTTTCCCGATTCGTCAAAGAAAGGACGGGAAAAGACGTTCGGGCGAAATTTTTCGCCATCAACGGCCCCGAGCTGATTCACTGGTTCGTCGGCCGGACGGAGCACAATATTCGCGAGCTTTTCCGCCGCGCCAAGGAAAGCGCCCCCTCGTTCATTTTCATTGACGAGGTGGAGTCGCTGGTGCCGGCGCGCGGTTCGGGGATTTCCTCCGACATTGAGAAGACGATCGTTCCGCAGTTTCTCGCCCTGATGCAGGGGATTGAAGAGCGCGGCGACGTCATCGTCATCGGGGCGACGAACCGGAAAGACCTGATTGATCCGGCGATACTGCGCAGCGGCCGTTTTGACCTCAAAATTAACGTTGACCGCCCGGATAAATGGGCGACGGCGAAAATTTTTGGAAAATATCTGTCGGCCGACTTGCCGTTGGCGCGGCAATATTTTGACGAGGCCAATTACGACGGTCATTATTACATTCCCCGCAATCGGAAAGGCAAAGAGCGGAAAATCCGCTACCGGACCGAGCGCCGGCCGGAAAAAATCATCGGCGATTATCTGGTCCCCCTCGCCGTCAAAAGGATTTTCGATCCGCATAAGAAAGTGAATAAACTTTTGCGGATTGAATACGCCGACGGCGAAAGGGAAACGTTTTATTTCAAGGACCTCATTTCCGGCGCGATGGTGAAGGGCATCGTTGATCGCGCCAAAAAAGCGGCCATCAAGCGGGAAGAGGAAAGCGGCGGAAAAAACGCCGGTCTGCTTCTCGTGGATCTTTATCGCGCTTTGGAGGAGGAATTCCGCGAGAACCAGGAAGTGCCCCAGAGCACCGAGGCCTTCAAGCAATGGCTTGTCATTTCAGGGAAGAAACGGCAAGACGTCAAAGATCTGGAAATTTTGGTCGGCAAGAAAGAAAAGAAGAGGCGGCTAAAAATCGGTTTTCAGCCGTCCAGAACCAAATCCCCCAAGTAGGGGGATTTTTTTATTGACAGCGGAAACTAAGGGGAATATGTTAAAAGCCGAGGAACCTTGAAAATCTTGAATAAAAAGGAGGATATAAATGGGCGGAATGGACAAAGAACGGTTTCTGATGGGATCGGAAACGGAATACGGCGCTATTGCTCTTGACGAGCCGCCGCCGATTTCCCTCGGAACGCTGATCGCGTTTCTGAAGATTCTAAAGGAAGAGACGGGCGGTTTTTCGCCGTCGCCGGACGGGTTTGACCGCTGGACGCGGCTGGAGCCGCACCAGTTTCCCGGGAAATCCGTCAAACGGCTTTTCTCGTTTTTGGAAAACAAGCGGGCGGAGCGGAAGCTGATGGCGTGGGAAGGCGTTAGCGCCGGCGACAAGTTTCTTTACGAACTGGGCGTGACGACTCCCGACGGCGGGAGGGCGTATCTGGATTTGAATCATCTGGAATATTCCTCTCCGGAATGCGCCGATCCCTACCAGCTTATCGGCTGTGAACGGAATTTTTCCGCGGCAATTACCGGAGCAGTTGGGCGTTTTCGGGAAGAAACCGGGAAAAGGATTTTCTTTTTCCGCAACAACAGCGACGGAAAAGGAAACAGCTACTCCCATCACCTGAATTTCTGTGTTTCCCGCGGACTTTTTGAAAAAATCGTCTGCCGGCGCGGATTTTTTTCGGGAGCGGCTCCGGAGGCGGCGGTTTGGGCGTCTTTTCTGGCGACGAGCGTGATATTCGCGGGAACGGGAAAGCTCGGAGCGGAGAACGGCGGGGAGCCGTGCGATTTTCAGATCAGCCAGCGGGCGGATTTTTTCCGGATGCTTTACGGAACGCACACCAACGCGAATCGTCCGCTCATTAATCAGCGGGACGAACCGCTGGCGAACCAGTCTAAATACGGCCGGCTACACGTCATTTTTGACGACACGCCGATGGCCGACGCGACGCTTTTTTTGTCTGCCGGTACGAAGGCGCTGGTTTTGAAAATGCTGGAAAGCCGGAAAGAGGCGAAAAAAATGCCGACGCTGGAGGATCCCCTTCGCGATCTCGGCGTTATTTCCCGCGACTTGTCGTGCCGAAAGGAACTGGTTTTGGTGAACGGGAAAAGAATGGCCGCTGTGGATATCCAGTCAATCATTTGCGGGCTGGCGCGTGAATTTTTCCGCGACGCCGAAAAGCCGTGGATAAGCGATCTGTTGGATTTGTGGGAAAAAGTCCTCGGCGATCTAAAAACCGATCCGCTTTCGCTTAGCGGCGCGCTTGACTGGCCGGCGAAGCTGGCTCTTCTTCAAAAAAGCGGCCACGGCTTCCGCGATAAGCGGGCGCGGGAAATTGACCTTCTTTACCACAGTATTGATTCCCGGCGGAGCGTTTTTTCGGACCTTCGGAAAAACGGCGGCATCCGGGAACTCATAAAAGAGCCGGGTGGCTTTTCCCTCATCGGTGAAACGCGCGCTTTCTGGCGGGGGACGCTGGTCCGGGAGAAAAAGGACCTGCTTTACGACATTTCCTGGGAAACCGTTGCTTTCCAAAACAGCGACGAGGTTTTTCTGATGGATCCTTTTGACGGATCCGAATCCGACCACCGACCGCCTCAAGGGGGATAAGCCATGAGCAAGAAGCAGAGCAAGAGCAGGAAAGGGAAGAAAAAGGAAAGCGGAAAAAAGATTCTTGAAGAGATCGTTGATAAAATTGAAGAAGAAAAGAAAGAGGACGACGAAATCGGCCGGGCGTTGGTTGAAAGAAACCTTCAGCATCCGGGCCAGTAGGGGGCTCGCGCCCCCTTTTTTTAAGGAGAGGAGAAAATGGAGAAGATAATGGGAAGCGAGAACGAGCTTTTCGGCGTTTTGATTAACTATGACGGCGAGGCGAAGGGAGCGATTTTTACTCTGCCTAACGTCAGTGAAGGTTACGTCAATCTGTTTATCGCCGCCCTCATGCACCATTTTGAAGTCATCAGCTCCAACGGCGCGACGATCGCCGACTGCGAATTGTTTGATTTTTTTACCGCCAACGGTTTTCGCGTTTATCGCGACGTCAATCATTTGGAGGTAGCCACTCCCGAATGCGCCGGTGCGAGAGATTTGCTGAAATGGGAGAAAGCCGGCGAAAGAATGGTCGCGCGGTTTTTGAAAGAAGTTAACGTCGTTATTGCTCCGCAAAAGCTCTTTCTTTGCAAAAAGAACTGCGATTTCGGCGTGGGAGCGGAAGGGCACAGTTTCGGCTCTCATGAGTCGTACAGCGCTCGGACCCTTGAAGGCATTGAGGTTCTGTTGCCGTTTTTCACCAGTTCGGTGATTTTCACCGGTTCCGGCCACGTTGACGCGGGCGGCCGCTACGTTCTTTCCCCTCGCGGAATGCTAACGTCGCTTGTTAAGGAGACGTCCGTTCAGCAAATCAAAGCGATGTTCAAGGATTCTTCCGCGAACGACAATGATTTAATCGCTCTTTTTGACGGTCCCCAGAGATTGCAGGTCGTTTTTCGCGACAGCAATATGGCCGATTGGAGCGTCTATCTGAAGTTCGGAACAACCGCTTTTATTTTGCGGATGTTTGAAAGCGGATTTCTGCGGCCGATCAAAAGAGGGCAAAAACAAATCGGTTTTTGCGGCGGACGCGGAGGAGACGGATTAATCCGCGAGAGCGAGGCGGTAAAAGCGCTTAATTTGTTTTCGGGCGAGATCGGCAAAAAGAGGCGGGTGAGCGTCGTTTTGAACGGCGAAAAAAAAGAAATGAGCGCTCTGGAAATCCAAAAGCTTTATCTTGGGTGGGCGGAAGAATTCGCCTCTTCCCGCGGCGCCAGCTCGCTGGAAGCGGACGTTCTGAAAAAATGGCGCTTTGTTCTGGAGGCGCTTGAAAACGACGAAGGGGTGCTGGCGGACAAGCTGGACTGGAAAATCAAAGAAACGATTTTGAATCGCTTTCTGGCGCGCCGCTCTCCGTCGCTCAATCTCGGCAATTACCGCGCGGCGGCGGATGCCGAAAAGTTGGTAAAGCGCCTTCAGCTGAGGGATTTGCTTTATCACAGCCTGGACGAGGAAGAGCGGGGAAGCGCGCGCCGTTTGGCGGAAAGCGGAGCGTTGGAAAGAATAATCACGGACAAGGAAATTGATTTCGCCCTGCGTTTTCCTCCCCCGAACACGCGGGCGCGCTGGAGGGGGGAGCTGATCGGCGAAATCAGCAAACGCCGCCTGCCGTTGAAAGGGGTGGTTTACAACCGGATTGAAATTTTAAAGCGCGGAAGGGAGCTGAAAAAAGAACTCTCCGCCGACGACTATCTTTTGCTTTATTACGACAAGCTGGGTTACGACGAAAAAATTTTCCGCCATCATTGCGAAAAATTGGCGGAATTACAGCCGGATTTTTAGCCGGCGATCGGTCTTTCCTCCCGTCATTTCCCGCCTGGCGAGACGGATGAAGTTTTCCGCCGAATCAATTTCGGCGGATTTTTGTTTTTTTTTGATTTGGAGTTATAATGAAATAAAGTTATCTCATTTAATCATGTTGCGAAGATTTTTCAGAAGATTTTTCGTTTTTACGGCAATCGCGGCGATTTTGCCGATTTTTGCTTCCGCTCAATTGATTTCCTGCTCCGGCCCCGATTGCACTCTTTGCGATTTCCTGAAAACCGGCAGTAACATCATCAATCTTCTCACTCAAATCGCCGTTCCTATCAGCGTGGTTTTCATCATTTACGGCGGTTTTATGATAATGACCGCCGGTCCGTCGGAAGAGAGAGCCGGCCAGGGGCGGAAAATTCTGACCTCGGCGATTATCGGCGTGGCGATTGTTCTCGGGTCGTGGCTGATACTGAACACCGTTTTCCTGATTTTAAACGCCCAAACGCCGACTCCCTGGAATAAAATCCAGTGCGCCGCCGGAGGCCCGAACTTCGGAAAATACAAAACCGCGACCGGCGGTTCCGCGGCTGGCGGTTTGACGGGAAGCGCTACCGACGAGATTTACCAATCGGCCGGCGACGGGGCGGGCCAAATTACCTATTATCAGCTTGGCGAGGGAGAGGGGCAGGTCGGAAATTACGAAATCCAGGGAGGACTTACGAAAGTTTATTCCGACAGCTTGAGCTATACCACCAACGAAGACGGGAGCGTGACGATGACTTTTGAAGAAGCGACCGTGGCGACGGAAAACGGCATGGTAACGGTGGAAGCCGGCGAGATTACCATTCCAGCCGAAGACGTTGAGAAGCTTGATTTCGGAGAGGACCGGGAAGGGTTTGACACCGGAATAATCACTTCCGCCGGCGGGAATTTAACCGTTACCGCCGGTGCGATAGCGATGAACGAAGGAACCTTAAACGTCGCGGGCAATAACGTCGTCGCGTCCTATAATCGCGAAACCGAGCTGGACAACGGCGGTATGGGAAGCGGCCGGGAAGAAAATACCGCCACTCCCCGCGTTCCCTCCCAAAAGACCATTGCCAATATCAACAAATACGACTCGGAAGTCCAAATGGCCGCCTTAAAATACGGCGTTACCGCCTCGGAAGTTAAAGCGGTAATCGCCCAGGAGTCGCAGGGGAATCCCGATGCTCAATCCAAGGCGGGAGCTTACGGCATTAGCCAGTTGAAACCGGAAACGGCCCGCGAAATGGCGAAAGGTACTGGCTATGCCAACGAAAAGATCACCGGAGAATGGCTGAAGAATAATCCGGAGGCGTCCATTGAATTGCAGGTGAAATATTACGCGCAGCAGAAACGATACGGCGGAGACGCGACGGCCGGTTACGCCGGCTACAACGGCGGGAAGGGCGCGCTTTTGCCGAGTCAAAACTGCTCGGGGATGTCGCGCTATCAGTGCGGCTACGACAACGACGCTCACACCGTTCCCAATAAGGGTTACGCGGAAACGCGGGATTACGTCCAAAAGGTTGCCGGTTACGAGATGTATTTTCGCAAGTAATAGTTCCGGGGAAAATCGATCTCATTCCAAAACTTTGTTTTATGATTTTATTGCCGTTTATTTTCGCCGCCGCTCTTGCCGGCTTGGCCGACTCCGCTTATCTGGCGGTTGAGCATTATCGCGGCGCGGCGGCTTTTTGTCTGGTGA
>CAYHUJ010000011.1:0-16943 GCA_964360035.1 uncultured Candidatus Saccharibacteria bacterium
CGGCCGAAGTCGGATATTATTCCGCCGCGCAAAAGCCGGTCCAGCTTCTTTACGTTCTGCCGACGCTTCTGGCAACAAGCGTTTTTCCCGCCCTTTCACGCTTCGCCAAAGACGGCAATAAGAAAGCCGCCGAAAAAACGCTCGGGGAAACGCTCGGCGTCGTTCTGCTTCTGGCCGTTCCGCTGGCGGCCGGCGGCGTTCTTTTCGGAAACGAAATAATCAATCTGCTTTTCGGCGATAGCTATGCCGCGGCGGCGGCTTCGTTCAAACTGCTGATGTTGACCGTTCTTATCGTCTTTCCCTTCGCCGTTATCGGAAACGCCATCTTCGCTTACGACCGCCAAAAACAATTTTTGGGCTTTGTCGCGCTCGGCGCCGGAGGAAACTTCGTTTTCAATCTTCTGCTCATCCCCCGCTTCGGGATAGAAGGAGCGGCGGCGGCCACTATCATCACCCAACTAATCAGCAACGGCTACCTCTGGATAAAAATGAAAAAGATAAGCGACGTCCGCGTTTTTTCCCGCCTCAAAAAAATCTTGCCCGCCTCCGCCCTGGCGCTGGCGGCGGCCGTTTTTCTGAAACAGACGGGCGCCGGCCTGCCGGCGGTTATTGCCTTCACGGCTTTATTTTATTTCGCCCTTCTTTATCTTTGGAAAGAGGAAATTCTCTTGAAAACCGCCGGAATTTTTTTGGTTTTCTTTCAAAAAACGCGCTGACAACCGACGGCTTTGCGGTCGCGCTGTTTTTTCATACTTGGCGACCGGAACCAATGGTAATATACTTGCATATTATAATTTATTAAAAAATATGACCGTTATCACCGTTCCCGTTTCCAAAGAACAAGAAGAATTCGTCGCCTCCCTGATTGCCCGCGGCTACGCGCCGAACAAAGCCGAGGTCGTCCGGCGGGCGCTCCGCCTCCTGGCCGAAGAAGAAGCGATCGCGACGGTCGTAAAAGCAGATCGGGAAACGCGGGAAGGTAAAGCGCTTCGCGGAGATGCTCGCAAGCTCATCAAAAAAATATCCCGAATTCTCAATACTTAAATAGCTTTACGCGCCTTCTTTTCTGCGAACTCTCGTGTCGCTTGACAAAGAACTCCGAGAAGAAGCGTTGGAAAAGATAGAGCTTTTTAAAAGTCGCTCCAATCACCGCCTTTTAAAAACACGCAAACTAAAAGGCCTCCTTGCCGGCCGCTTCAGTTTTTCCGTCAACTACCGATTTCGCATTGTTTTTATACATCAATCAAAAAACGAGGCGGTTCTTCTCGCCATCGGCGACCACGAAGCATATCGCTGATTTCTAAGCTATAGTGATTCAACCTCCATAGTTCCGGACCACGCTTCATTTTCCGAGACCGTTCAGTTTTTCAATAAACTGCTCCGCCGCCGCTTTGAAGTTTTCCGGGTCCAGTTCGGCCGCCCGGCGCGCCGCCGCAATCGCCTCTTCTTTTCGGCCGCCGTTTAAATAAAGTCCGGCTAAATTGGCGTGATACTGAGCCACGGACGGATTCGCCGCCACGGCAGCTTCGTAAAGTTCCAGAGCGCGGTCAAACTTTCCCGCCTTGATGTAAGCGTCCGCCGCTTTGGCGGCAGAGACGTCAAAAACGGGAGCGCTTTTCAGTTTCAGCAAATCATCCGCCGCTTCGCCGGCCGTTTTCTCGTCGCCGGCGGCAATCGCCCCTGAAACCAGATTGGCCTGCGCTTCAACGAAATTCGGCTCAAAAGCGACGGCCTTTTTTAAATCGGCCACCGCGGCGGCGGAGTTACCCTTCAGAAAATGATTGTCGGCGGAAATGAAATAAATCGCCTGCCGGGCCGGACTCAGCCGCAAAGCGGCGTCAATATGCTCCCTTCCTTTGTCCGCGTAAGAAAGATCGCCCAAAGCATCGGCCGCTTTATTGTATAAAGTCCCCAGAAAAACGCGCGTCCGCAAATCGTCGGGAAATTGTTCCGCCTGTTTTTCAAATTCTTCAATCGCGCCGTTGATAAAATCGGCTTTTTGCTCCTTCTTTCCGCCCGTTTCGGTCAAGGTAACAGCCAAGCGGCCGAACTGCTCCCTCGTTTCGCCGTCGCCAAAAGTGCCGTAATCC
Source organism: uncultured Candidatus Saccharibacteria bacterium (assembly GCA_964360035.1). Classification (GTDB taxonomy): domain Bacteria; phylum Patescibacteriota; class Minisyncoccia; order UBA6257; family JACRHY01; genus JACRHY01. The sequence goes on from CAYHUJ010000011.1 coordinate 2,091, forward strand.
AGAGCTTTTTGAAAACTCGCCATCACTTCGCCCGCCGAGGCCTTTCTGGCTAAATCCCGCAGAACCGCTATCAAGGCCCGCGATTCCATTATCGGCTTGACGTTAACGAAGTAGGCCGTGGCGGCTATAAGCGCCAAAGCCGCGATAAAGACGATGAAGGAGTTAAACCGCCTTTCCGCCTGCTCGGAAAAGTTGATTTTTTCCGCCGCTGGCGGAGCGGAAAACCGCTTTAAATTGTTCAGATAAGCGAGAAAAGAAAAGAACAAAATATAAGTGTTGAAATTGTCAAAAACAAAAAGATTCTGGATGAAATAAGCGCTCAAAACGGCGAAAATAGTCCCCGCTTCGGCAAAGCCGGAAGCGCCTGCGCGGAAAGCCGACCAAAGAGCGGCGAAGGCGACGGCAAAAAGCGACAGATAAGCCAAGAGGCCGAGCGCGCCGGCGGCAATCAGCCAATCAAAAACGACGTTATGCGAACGGTCAAACCACGGCTCCTGGTCATAGAGCTTCGGATCGTAATGCTTGGCGAAAACGTAAGGGAAATTTTCCTGCCCCCATCCCAACACCGGCCTTTCTTTGAAGCCCTCCCAGGCCATGTCCCAAATCATCAGACGGGAGCGGGTGGTTTTTTCTTCCAGCGACAGCGTGGCAAAACGCGCCAAAACGGGATTGTTCCGCACAAAACCGCTGTCTTTGGCGAAATAAAACAGAGCGGGAGTTAAAATAACCAACGCCAAAACGCCAGCGGCGATTTTTTTGTAAAGCCGCTCTCTTTCGTTGCCGCTTTTGCCGAAAAAAACGTACGCCGCCAAAGCAAAGGGCGCGACAGCCAGCATCGCCAGAATGACGCCCCGGGTGGCGGTAAAATAAATTATCAGCAGATTGAAAGCCGCGGCGGCAACACAGGTCCGTTTCAGCCAAACGTTTTTCGCGTTGAAAAGCAAAACGAAGCACATCCCGGTTATCAGCAATAAATAAGCGGCGAGATATGTCGGATTGCCGATTGTGCCGTCAATGCGAAATCCTCCCTGAATAGCCGCGAAATAACCCAGTTTTTGCAAAAGGCCGTAAAAGCCGACCGCGACGCCGGCGGCGGAAAAAACGCCGAACAGCGCCAGCCATTCTTTTTTGGTTTTCAAAACGGCGCTCGCCGCGAAGAAGTAAGCGACAAGGTGAAGAATCATCAAATACCCCTCCATTCTTTCATAACGCGACCAAAAACTGCGGAACGGGTCAACGCCCAAAAAATCGGCCAAACCGACGATAATCGTGAAAACCGCGACAGCGGCGGCCAGCGGCGTAAACTTCGGCCGGTATTCTTTGTTAAGAGCAAACAACCCGAGGCATAAAACCACCGCCAGTTCCACCAGCAGGCGAAAACCGAAATTCCGGCCGGTGATGTAGGGATAAATCATTGAGCCCGATATCCAGAGCGAAAGAGCCGGAATGGCGAAAATAACCGCCCGGACGGCCCAGGCGTAAATATTGGTAAGTTGTCCGTAAGTTATCATTTTATTTTCGCTTTTTCGCCCCTTTCCGTTTTGTTCCCCGCCGCTTTTCGGTCCGTTTTTTCTCCAGGTCCATCTCCGTCACGTGCCGGCTGACGTCTTCAACGGATAACCCCTGTTCGCCCAGCAGTTCTTCGTTGAATTTCCAGTCGCTCAAAAGAAGATTAAAGACGTCGCGCAGTCCGTTCTTTTCGGCAAAGCGCATAAAAGCGGCGGTGTCTTTGGGAAAACAATAACCGCCGAAGCCGCGGTAGCCGCCGTGATAAACGTCCAGATGCGAGTCGCCGATGCGATGGTCGGCGGACATGCCGCGGCGGATGTTTTCGTAATCCGCTTTCATTTTTTCCGCCGCTTTCGCCAGAGCGTTAGCCCAGTTGATTTTGCGGGCGAAATAAACATTGCCGGCGTATTTGATGAATTCCGCTTCCGTGGCGGTAATTCGGACCTGCTGATAAGTTCCGACTCCCCACGGAGACATAAACGGCGCCTTGGGCAAAAGAGAGAGAACGAGATGGGCGGCGTCCAGACTCTCGTCCGTAAAACCGACGATCTGCCGGTCCGGACGGAGCATATCTTCCCAAGCGCGGCTCTCCGTCAAAAATTCGGGATTGAACAGAAACTTGTGGCGAGGATGTTTTTTCTGCAAACTCTCCGTCGTGCCCGGGGTAACGGTGGATTTAATGACGATGATTTTTTCGCCGCCGATTTTTTTCACGGCGTCCGCCACGATGGAAACGTCGCAGGAACCGTCTTCCGGGCTCCTCGGCGTCGGCACGCAGACGAAAATAACCTCCGCCTGATTTACGTCGTCAAGGCAATTCTTCCGGGAATCGGTGTCGTAGAGAAAAAGATTTTCCCCTCGCCGGAAACCCTTAATTTCCTGAAAATAGCGGGCAATCGGCCCCCCGACCATCCCCACCCCGATAATGCCGATTTTCGGTTTCATATTTTTTTAAAAAAATGCCGCAATGACGAATTGAAAGATAATATCTCAAAAGTTGCCTCCTGTAAACACGCCCGACAATTTATTTCACGGAGCGGAACAATACCAAAAGAACAGCGACGGAAAAAACCTGAAAAATAATCCGCACAAAAACCGCTCCGACAATCCCGTAAAGAGGAACCAGAATAATCACTAAAACAAGCTGAAAAACGCGAATGGCGATATTATACCGGTAAAGATGACTCTTCAGCGCCTGCGATTGAAACATCGTGTAAATCAAACTAAAAGGAAGCGCCAGTAGTAGCAACGAAAGCAATTGCGAATAAAACACGGATTCGAAGTATTTGGGAAAAAACAGATTAAACACCGGCGGCGCTATCAAAAAATATGCGCCGACGCCGGCAGCCGTAAAAATCAGCGCTTTAAGGATTTTTTTGATTAAAAACGCTTTTGTCTCCGAAAGCGGCCTCGCCGAAAATTTCGGCATGGCAAGTTCCGGGATAACGGAGAACGCCTGCTGAACTTTCGTTATCGGCGCCATGGCGATCGTATAAACGGCAAGCGGCGCGGCTCCCAGATAATGAAAAATGAGCATATTATCCAGATAATTCACCAACGCGCCCAAAAATTGAATAACGCTTAAATGCTTTCCATAGGCGATTGTCTGCGGGTCTTCGGAATCGTTAAGGGGAATTTTTCTGATCGTCAGCAAGAAAAAGCCGACGCGCAAGAAAACATAAGGAACGAAAAACGCCAGTAGTATCAAAAGCGGATTTGACGTCAGTAAAAGCGTCGCGACCAGCGCCAGAGCCGAAACCGCTCTGATAATAACGGAATACTGCGATTTTAGCTTAAAAAGTTTTTTGCCTTTCAAAACCGCGCCGTACAGGTTAAACGCGTCGGTAAACGGCAGAAAAGCGGCGACAATCAAAAAAGCGGCGCCGAGTGTCTGATCCTGATTGAAAAAATAATATCCCGACAAAAGAAGCGAGGCCGCCGCGCCGACGAACCCCCAGCGTATTCTTTCTTTCAAGGCCCTGAACAGCGATCCTTCAAGTTTTTTTGACACCGCCGCCACCACGGCAATGTCCATATTCGGAAGCGTAAAGATGGTTAAAATGCCAAAAATGGAAAGAATGTAGCGGTAAGTTCCGTAAATCTGCTGAGAAAGAAGATTGGCAAAAGAGACAGTCAAGGCCAAGCTGATAATAATAGCGGCCGCCTGATCAACGCCGAGCCAAAAACCACCTCGCGCGACATAAGCGAGATCAACGCCGAAAAATTTCTGGAGACGATAAAACAGCGTTTTCATTTGATAAGGTTTAAAATTTCGGCGACGACCCGCTCTCCGGAACGGCCGTCGGATTTGAAATACTCCTGCTCGACGAGAGCACGGCGCTTTTCGCGGTCAACGCTTCGGTCACCGACATATTTTACCACCAAATCGGAGAGTTCTTTCTCGCTGTGAGCGACGGGTATGCCGCCGGTTTTCGCCATGCGCTTGAACATTTCCAGACGGTAAGTAGTCTGATAGCCGCCGCCGATTTGACCGCCGCCGAATCCTACCCAAACGGAAGGAACGTCAATAAGGCACGATTCTATGCATAAAGTGGAATTAACGCTGATTACCGCGTCGCTGTGGTAAAGCAGGTTGGCGACATGTTCGCGATGCGCCGCTTGTTCCGCTTTTTCCCATTTGAATTCCCCAAGCAGAAGCCCGTAAATATTCTGGTCATGCCCCGGATCAAAACGCACGAAAAGTTCGGCGGTCCCGCGAAGCCGCTCGCGCGTTGTCTTAAGCAATGCCTCAAATATCTCTTGATTATAGGGGTAGAGTTTCGGTATCTTCGCGCCGAAAGTGATAAGTTTTTTTTCCGGATCAACGCCCAGCGATTTCAGAAATTCCGCGCGCGGCGCCGGTTTGAAATATCGGAAATAATAATCGTAGCGCGCGGCGCCGGTCACGGCGATATTTTCTTCCTTTATCCCTTGAATGGCCGTCGCGTTCCGCTTCTGCGTTTCGCTGAAAAGCATCCATTTGGCAAGCGGGCGCGGCTTCGTAAAATAACGGAATTCAAAAACGTCGATATTACTGTCGGTGGCGACCGCCGCGACGCCGAATTTGAGAGCGTAAAGCATAAACGGCGCGTCGTTTCCTTCCGCTCCGCCGGAAGCCAGAACGACAACGGCCGGCGCGTATTTTTTAAACAATCGGCGGCAAGCGGCGTGATAATAAATTGTTTTTTCCACAAAATCCCAGGCCTTCGCCCCGCCAAAACCCAACAATCCCAGAGCGGATGTTATCGCCCGAAGAATCGCGGCCTTAAAACGGCGCGTTTTCGTCTCCGGCGGCCGGTAACCGAAAGTGACAATATCATGAATGCTTTTCGCGTTCGCGAGTACCGGATGATTTATTGAAAGCAAATTATCGCGGAAGCGATTTAATATTTCAATAAAGCGTCCCGGCGCCGGTAGCGGCTCAAACCGCACGTTATCCGCCGCGAATTCCTTCTTAAAATCGTCATCGCCGGCAAACGGCGAAATAATCACGATTTCGCTCCCGGAACCGCGCAAAATACGGAAAATGTCCGTGCGTAGAATAAAGTTCACGCGCGCGACCGTGGCAATCACGAAAAAAATCGTTTTTTTGTCGCTCTTGTTCATTTGTCAATAAAGGCGCGGAACCACAACTCCACACTTAACCACTGCCAAATATGAAAAGCGTTGGCCGGATTTTTTTGATGGATGTAATTTTGATATTCCCGCAAAACTTTTTCCTGATTGAAATATTTTCTTGATTTAAAAGACCGCGAAGATAAAATGCTCCAAATCCACGGCCGCAATTCTTTCTGAAACCAAGCGCGCTGGGGATTGGGAAGCGACCGTTTGGGGCTATGGCTGATTATTTTCGGCAAAAGCTTCATGGCCGCTTCCCGCATAAAGAAACGCTGGCTTCCGCCGCGAATTCTCTGTTCAACCGGCAGGGAAAAAGCGAATTCAACCAGCCGGTGATCCAGTAGCGGCACTCTCAATTCGCGGCCGAAAGCCATTGATTCGCGATCCATACTGCGCAAACCGCGCGGCAATTTCGTGTGCAGCAAATCGCGATACTGAAAATTATCAAGAAAAGAACGGAACGATTCTTCAAAACGCGGCTGGGGATATCCGGCGCGCTTAAACTCGTCGCTTAAGCAATCGGGAGCGGCAAAAGAAGACGCGTCCGCGGAAACGCCGCCACGGAAATAGGCCACCAAACCGTTGACGAAAAAGAGCGGCGATTTTCTTTCCGAAAGACCCCTGACTTTCGCCAGTAGCCGCAATTCCGCCGTCATTCTTTTCATGCCGTATTTTTTCAGAATATCCAGCAGAAAAGCGCCCGCGTAATAATCATAACCGGCGCCGATTTCGTCTCCGCCGTGTCCCTCCAGAGTTACCACTGTCCGCGTTTTTCCGATTTCGGAATACATTTTGTGCCAGGCAAAAGTCGGCATTCCCGGAAACGGCTGTTCTTCGTGCCGCATTACTTTTTCCGCCAGTTCCGGCACGTCCCGATGCCGCAAACAGACGACCGCCGGTTTTTCCCAGCCCAGCGATTTAGCCAATAAATTAACGTAGGGAATTTCCCGGTCGTAATCGCCGCTTTCGTAAGTAAAATGAAAAAGCTGAAAATTTTTCTGACCGCCGCTCACTTGATTAACAACCGCCGCCAACAGGGAAGAATCCAGACCTCCGCTGACGCTGATGCCCACCGGAACATCGCTGCGAAGCTGAATCCTGACCGCGTCGCTTAAAATCTCCAAAAAACGCGCGCTTGCCCAAGACGCGCTTTTGCCGCTGAAATCAGAAACCCGATCAGAAAGCCACCAGTAACGAAAAATTTTCATCTCCCCTCTCTCAATCGTCAACGCGCAGCCGGGCATCAGCTGCTTGATGCCGTCAAAAAAAGTTTCTTCGCCGTGGTCGTAATACCCGCGGGTCAAATAATCGTAAATGACTCCGTCATTCGGTTTCGCCGGCACTCCCGCCGCCAGCAAGGCCTTTATTTCCGAAGCGAAATGAAACCGGCCGCCATAAACGGCGTAATAAAACGGCTTGACGCCCAAACGGTCGCGAGCGGCAAAAAGTTTTTTTCTTTTTTTGTCCCATAAAGCGAAGGCGAAAATACCGTTAAAATCTTCCAGGCATTTTTCACCGCGCCGCTCGTAAGCGCGGAGAATCGCCTCCGTGTCGGTGCCGCTGCGGTACGGCCGGCCGCCCAGCCGCTTTTTCAATTCAATGTAGTTGTAAATTTCGCCGTTATGAACGATGACGAGCGCCCCGTCGTCGCTTATCATCGGCTGATTGCCCGCCGCGCTCACGTCTAAAATGCTCAGCCGCCGGTGTCCCAGGGCCAAGCCTTTTTCAACGTAAATCCCTTCGCCGTTGGGGCCGCGATGCGCCAAAGCGTCGGTCATTTTTTTAATAACCGCCGGATTGATTCCGCGATTTTTCAGGTCAATGATTCCCGCGATTCCGCACATAAATTTTTATCTAAATGAATATTTTACGGCCTCCGGCGGCGGCGCTTTTTCTGCCGGCCGTTAAAATCCGCAGAGCCGCGAGCGCGTCCTCTCCGGTAGCCAGCGGCTTCGCCGAGCCGTCAAGACAATCCGCGGCATGCCGCGCCATAGCCGCCATAAAACTTGTTTTTTCGTTTTTTGCGATTTTTCTTCCGTCAAAATCCAACGCCTTGGTCCCCGAATAGCGGCGACTTTTGCAAAGCGGAACGCTCTCAACGGCAAATCCCAAATCCCGCACCGCCACCATGCCTTTGGAGCCGTAAAATTCCGCTTCAAAAATTCCATAATCGTTCCTTTCCAAAGATTGAAAAATTATCCGCGCGCCCGATCGCGTTTCTATAATCGCGTCCAGATTGAAATCGCCGCGATGCGCGAAGGAAAAAGAGGGGTTTTTATGGGCGGAGATCCAATCCGCTTCTCCCAAGCTCCAGCGCAGCAAATCAATCAAATGCGTACCGCTGTTCTGCCAGCCGTTAACGTAAAGCGCTCTGACCTGTTTGATTTTTCCGTACCGGCCGCGCCGAATATCGGCTGCCGTTTGAGACAATAAGCGGTCAAACCGGCGCATGTGGTTTACTAAAAGCATCGCGCCACGGCGGCGGCAAAAAGCGATTATTTTTCTGCCGGCCGCCGCGGCGGCGGCAAACGGTTTTTCGCAAATTACCAGCCGCGCTCCGCCCAAAACGGCCTCGTGAACGACGCTCCAATGCCGTTCAACGGGCACAGCGACCGCCACGACGTCCGGCTTCTCTTTCCGCATCATTTCGCGAATATCGGTGTAAAGCCGCGCCGCCGGAAAAATTTTTCCGGCGCGCGCCAAAGCGATCCCGTTTGTGTCGCACAAAGCCGCAAGTTCAAAACGCCGATCGAAAAAAAACGCTCCGGCGTGCGAAGCCGGACGCAGTTTGAGCGGATCAAGATCGTCCAAAACGCCGATGCGGCCGCAACCGACGACGGCGGCTTTATAGATGGGTTCTTTATTTTTCATCGTCCTACCAATAATGCCATAACGCGCCAAAAAAAACACCCCGTTCCGCCAAAAGGCGAAACGGGGTCAAATAATCCGATCAGCGCCGCAAAACGACTTTCTTCCCGTCGTTGTCGGCGCTTTCGCGGATGGCCGCCAAAGCTTTCAGCACTTCCAGGCCGTCCCTGCCCGTGCTGGCCGGCTCGGATTTGCCGTCAAGGCAATCCACGACATTTTCAACCAGGCCGATAAAGAAACTCTGTTCCTGATTGAAATGCCGTTCCCGCAGTTCCGGATCAAGCTCAAAAAATCCGGCGTACTGTTTGGACTCGGCGGCCGGCGTCAGTTCCACGGTGCGGCCGAGATCGCGAACGAAAAGCTCGCCCTTACGACCGAGAATCCGCACCTCAAAAATTGAAAAGTCTTTCACATTTACTGACTGGATGGCGACATGCGCCCCGGACTTGAAGCCCAGAATGCCGTCCACGCACCAATCCCCGGGCACCGCGGCATGAGCGCGCATATTGTTCCAACCAGCTACCCACTCCACGTCGCCCAGATAGAAACGCAGGAAATCAACGAGATGCGTTCCCATATGGTATAGACCTATGGAGTAATAGCCCGTCGCCTGCTGAATCTCGCCGATCGCGCCGTCCGCCACTCGCTTTCGCCAGGCGCCGAGAAGCGGATCAAAACGGCGGATGTGGTTTACAAATAACAAGGAACCGGATCGGTCACAAGCCGCGACCATCTCCTCGCCCCTTTCAATCGTCTCGGCAATCGGTTTTTCACAAACAATCGCCGGAACTTTGTACCTGGCGCAGAGCAGCACCATCGGATGATGCTGTTCGTGAAAAGCCGACACCGAAACGATGTCTGGCTTGACCGCCGCCAGCATCTCCGCGGCGTCGGCAAAAACAGGCACGCCAGGCGCGATTGCTCTCGCCTCTTCTCTTTTCTCCACGTCCGTTTCCGCCAGGCCCGCCAGAACTGTCCGGGAGTTATGAAGATAGGCCCCCGCGTGCGTGGCCGGCTTGAGCCGCTTCGGGTCTTTTTCCATCAGCATCCCGATCCGGCCGCAGCCGATGACGGCGGCTTTGTAAAACTTTTTCATCGCCGTTCCTCCCTTCCGCAATAATACTCCTCCCGCAAAACCGCCATGCGAATAGAATCGTAATAGCGGCCGTTGCGGTAGAGATCATTTCTCAAAATTCCTTCGCGCGCGAAACCGGCCTTCTCGTAAGCGCGCACGCCGGCAACGTTGTCGGCGGTCACCCCCAGCCAAATCCGGTTGAGATTCAGCCGGTCAAACCCGTACGACAGCATCAAACGCGCCGCTTCCGTGCCGTACCCCTTTCCCCAGAATCTTTCCTCCCCGATAATGATTCGGAATTCCGCCTTCCGGGCCGTCGGATGAATATCGTAAAGGCCGGTCAGGCCGATCGGCTGGCCGCTTTTTTTATCCGTCATCATAAAAATGACGTTTTCGGAAGCGGAAACTTGCCTCATCAGCGCTTCTTCAACCTGCGCCAAGTTCTGCGGCCGCTGGCCGGTGAACATCGTCCTCGTCACCAGCGGATCGTTAACCCACTTCGCGACCACCGCCGCGTCGCTTTTCTCCAGCGGCCGCAAGTTAACAAGCTGACCGGATAAAAACGCTCTCTTTTTCATTTCCCCCCTCCTTATTGTCAAAAAACACGATTAGACATATAAAAACATAATCTTTTCAAAAAGTAAACCCCGCGTCGTTGCGGACGCGGGGGTAAAAGCGGCGTTTTTTTGCGACGCCGCTTTGATTATTCTTTGAGCGCGGAAAGGGATTCCGACAAATTCTCTTCATTGCCGTCATCCGGTTGATAATAGTAGGCGCTTTTAAACTCCTCAACCAGCGCCTCCCACTTAATGTCGCCTTCCGGCGTCAGTTTTTCGGCAATTGCTATTTCCGGCCAGCGCTCCTTCGGAAACCGCACGTAAAGATTAAAGGTACGAACAACGCCCTTAATCTGCTCAATTGTCAGCTCCGGCATTCCGAAGGCCGGCTCGTTGGGGTCAATCGGGCAGATTGTTTCGCGATTCAGATAGCCCATCTTGACCGCCATTTCCCGCAGCGGCGTCCCCCAGTACGGCATATAAACCGAAGCGCGGCAGGTGTCTATCGAAAGACGCCGATTGAGCTCAATCGTATCCCAAACGAGCGCCCGCGTATCGGTCGGAAGACCGATGATGTTGTTCACCGTATGCGGGATCGCGAAGTCCGAGAGTATCTTCATACGCTCGACAGCGAGTTCGTTCGAATAACTGCGCTTCACGACCCGGCGCCGGAACTCGTCGTTGCCGTGCTCCAGGCCCAGGTCCATGCGATGTATCCCCGCCTCCTTCAGCTTGCGCACCTTGTCCACTGTGAGCGTTTCGATGCGCGTCTGACACCAGAACGGCAAGCGAATGTCCTGGTACATCTCGCAGAACTCATCGAACTCGCGGTCGCTCCAGGCGAGAAAAGTATCCGCCCAAAAGCCGATGTAGTTCGCCTGATACCGATCGCGCACGAACAGGATCTCTTCGCGGATCTTTTCGAAAGATCTTTTGCGGAAGAAGCTGTGCCCGGTCGCTCCCTTATACAGAACGTCCTGTGACGGCGAATTGCAGTAAGTGCACTTATAGGGGCATCCGCGATGCGTCTCCACCTGGAACAGCCGGAAGACCGTTCCGGACCTGGGATGCAGATGTCTGCTATCCTCGAAGATCGAGAGATCCGGCAAAGGATTGCTGTTCGGATCGATCGGTGGCGGCAAAAGATTTCGCTTCACCGAACCGTCCACGCCCTTGATCCATAAGCCGGGAGTGTTCGCTATATCTTCGCCGCGGCTCATCTTGCGACAGACCTCCGGCAGGACCCACTCGCCCTCGCCGACGCAGACCATATCGATCTCTCGGAACTCCAGAGCCTTGGCCGGCGCAAAGGTGGCAAAGACCCCGCCCAGCAACACCGGGATATCAAGATCGTTGATGTGTTCCAGATAGTTGATCGCCATCGGGAACATGCTTTCGGTCGCCGTTACCGCGATCAGGTGCGGAGCATACGACTCCACTTTGTTCCGAAAATCGCTGTAGCCGTCCGTGGTCCGCATCTCGTAATGAGCGCTGTGCGGACGGACGATCAGGTTCATCTCCTTGGTACGGTCCACGTTCACGAACTTAGTGGTCGTATCATAGTAGGTCGTGTCGAAAAGATCGACGCTGAATCCCTTCCTCTTCAGTATTGCCGAAAAAAGAGCCAGAGAGGTCGGAACAAGCGCCTCCACCCTAACATTGGGGTAAAGCATCAGTACTCTGAACTCGCCCATCACTACCTCCGCATGGTGTTTTGTTAAAGAAACTTTAGAATATTTCTACCAGCAAATAGATCAAAGGTCAATTGTGCCGCGCGGCTAAACGGCCTTGATCATCGAGAGTAACACCCTGATCACTTTTGACGCAGCTTGCTTGTTCGTATATTTTTTTATCTGACGCAGATACTTGGCGCGCGGACTATCTGAGAAAAGCACTTTCTTAAGCATCGGTTTCAACTCACTGCGCTCATAAACGGCGTACGATAGACCTATTCTGTTGCTGATCAGATGGTCGGTCTTTCTTCTGAGCTTCGGCTGGTAGCTAAGTACTGTCTTACCGCCGAGCGCCGACTCAAAGAGCGCCATCGAGGCCATGCCAAATACAAAACGGCTTCGATCCAGAATGTCACGCAGTTCCGCATTCTCTTTGGCCTTCACGATCTTCAGACCAGAGCCAGCGATAGTCCTATCAAAACGGGTCAGATCTTTTGAGCCGGGATGGAACTTGATGACAAGCTCGCCGCGCCAATTGAGGTCCTCGAGCGCGTTCACCAGATCGCGAAAAACCTCGATCTCCGCATAGCCAAGATCTTCATGAATGCCGCTCTTCATAAGCTCCGACAAATGCTGATCAATGAAGACCGCGCGCTCCGGCCCTCCGGCGGGAACTTTTTTGAAACGTTTGAAACTGGCAAAGTGCGGATTACCGGTGATCACGATCTTCTTTGCCGGAAAGCCCTCTTGAATCATCTCCCGACGAGAGATATCATCCATCACCAGGATCTTGTCCGGCAGATCGGAGAGCGCCACCTTCTGTTTATTGTTGAGGATGAACTGCGGGCTGTAGTTGACCCAGGAGTCCAAGATTGCCGCTGTAGGAATGCCTAGCCGTCGTGCCGCCCGAAAAGTTCTTTTGTCTATATATACGCCGCTACTGGTACCGGTCACAACAATATCTGGACTGAACGATCTAACGATCTCCAAGATCTCCTCATCACTACTGCCATGCGCATCGGTGTAAGCTATCTTGTTACGCTTGGCGATCAAGGCGGCGGGACCGCCGAGCAGATTCAATATCTTGAACGCTCGGCGGCCGCGGAGCTTCTGAATGACCGGGAACAGCGCGTCAAAACCGCCGGCATCATGAGCGGCAAAGATGATCTTTTTTATTTTCGAGCGAGTGACCATAACTTAAATAATATAATAAAAAAACCCTCTTCACGAGGATTTTTGTAATTTTTTCTCAACCGCTTCCTGCACTTCCTTAGGCGCCCAGCTGAAGTACTTGCCTTCCTGGGGCTGAGAAACGCCTCGGAGCGTACCATCCGATAGTCCTACAACCGCATCGACCAGTAGTCTGGCGCAGATCCGCATAACGCGTACCCGGATCGTGAGCAACGATTCGCCGAGCGCATAGAGCACTACCTCGCGCAACACGATCGGTCCGGTGTCTATTCCGGAATCGACGAAGTGACAGGTAGCGCCAACGGGATCGCCGTGGTAAATGGACCAGCGTACGGAATCGACGCCGCGGTACTCCGGCAGCAATCCGGGATGCGCATTAAGCGCCCCCAACTTTGCCAAAGAAAAGATCCTCTCTTTGACGATCACCGAGCCGTCGAGCAACACGAGATCGGGAGCAAGTCGCGTGATAGCGTTCCCCGACTCTTCGCTGTTGAGGTTCGAGACAAGAACCACTTCGGTCGGAAATCGCGCCATAAGCTCGGTGAATGAAGGCGGAGCGTAAAAATCGTTTTTCAGATACGACTTCTCGCGCTCGGCGCGTTCGCTCTTTTCTACAATGACGGCGACGACTGTAATGCCGCGCGCACCAAACTGCTCCAGCACCTCGCGACCGACGATACCTTCATCGGTCATGGCGACGACCACGCGCAACTGCTTGTTCATCTTCATAAAATATCTCCCCTGAAATTGAAAGATCTGCTTACGGGAATGTTATCCGATTTTCTGAAATTGTCAATCGGCGGTATACTTCGTAAAATTGGCTTTTTCATCAATCTCCATTACAATAGCGTCGGGACTTAACAAGGAAAACTGATCATGACGCTTGAAACAATGCGGCAATTCATCGATGACCTGTGGTTTATGAGGCGCGATATCGTCTCCGATGGGTTCGACAGATCATTGGAGTACATCTCGCAGATCATTCCGCTTAAAATCCACAAGGTGGCGAGCGGCAGCAAGTGCTGGACCTGGAGAGTGCCCGAGAAGTGGAGCGTGAACGAGGCCTACATCGAGGACCTGCACGGCCATCGACTGCTCGACCTCAAAAATCATCCACTACACATCATGTCCTACTCTCTACCGATCGATAAGGTTGTGACGAGAGAGGAGCTCTTGCGGCACCTGCACACGCGTCCCGACCGTCCCGGCGCCATCCCTTTCGAATTCAAGTACTACGAACGCGACTGGGGGCTGTGCCTGCCGCACGACTGGCTGGGACGCTTCAGCGAAGAGCGTTATCAGGTATTCATCGATTCCAAGTTCGAGCATGGTCATCTGAAGGTCGGCGAACACACCATTAAGGGAAGATCGAGAGAGACGATCGCGATCATCGCGCACCTCTGCCATCCGGCGATGGTGAACGATGATCTCTCCGGCGTGACCGTGCTCGTGGAGCTCGCCAAGGAACTCGCTAAGCGTAAGAACCATTTCACTTACAAGTTCGTCCTGGTGCCGGAGACTGTCGGTTCCGTAGCTTACTTGAGCCGCAACGAGAAGCTAATCCCAAGCCTAAAGTATGGGATTTTCCTCGAGATGCTCGGCAACGACGACATCCATGCCCTGCAGCTCAGCCGTCAGGGCGACACTGCGATCGATCGCGCCGCGCGTCACGTTATGAAGGGCGCGGGCCAAAAATTTCGCCTCGGCGGATTCCGCGAGATCGTGAAGAACGACGAGATGGTCTGGAACGGCCCGGGGGTGAACATACCGACGATCTCGGTAAGTCGCGCCAAGCCCGGTTTCCCGCACTATCCAGAGTACCACACGAGCGATGACGATCCGAGTATTATCTCTATGGAACGTCTGGAGGAGTCGAAGAACATCGTCCTTAAGATGCTCAACATTCTGGAACGCGATTACGCCCCCAAGAGAAAGTTCAAGGGTCCAATCTTCCTGTCCAGATACGGGCTATGGGTGGACTGGCGAGTAAATCGCAAACTAAGCCACGCGCTTGAGAAGATCATGCTGAATCTCGAGGGAGACAAGAGTGTCTTTGAGATCGCTGAAGAATTGGATATAGATTTCGATGAGCTTCTGGCCTACATCGACAAGTTCGTCGCTAAGGGGCTAGCCTCTCGAAGAAAGATAGTGCTCTAGAAACAGCCGAAAAAAACCGCCACACAAATGTGTGGCGGTTTTTTTCGACTTATTAAAGCGCTTTCTTGACCGCTGCATCGCCGAGGTGATAAGGATACTTTTCCCGATCAATGAAGCGCCGGTTAATCGCGGCGATCTCCGGATGACGCTCCAGAAAATCAACCACCTCGTCGATTGTAAAATCCTCTTTGCCAATCCCGAGAAA
>CAYHUJ010000012.1:0-14344 GCA_964360035.1 uncultured Candidatus Saccharibacteria bacterium
ATGGGGAAAGAAATTCCTCCATCCGTTGACGCGCAACTATCCTCCGGCCTGTCGCAGTGCGCCAAGAATGGGTGGTGGGGTAGTTACGCCTTCCTTCTCAAGGTAATGGCGGAGATGGGGAAAGCGACAGACGCGCAACTATCCTCCGGCCTGTCGCAGTACGCGGAGAATGGGTGGTGGGAGTGGGACAAGTACGCCTCCCTTCTCAAGACAATGACGGAGATGGGGAAAGAAATTCCTCCATCCGTTGACACACAACTATCCTCCGGCCTGTCGCAGTGCGCCGAGAATGGGTGGTGGGACAATTACGTCTCCCTTCTCAAGGCAATGGTGGAGATGGGGAAAGAAATTCCTCCATCCGTTGACGCGCAACTATCCTCCGGCCTGTCGCAGTGCGCCAAGAATGGGTGGTGGGGCGCGTACGCCTCCCTTCTCAAGGCAATGGCGGAGATGGGGAAAATTGATTTTTCAAACAGCCAGTACGGAGTGATACGGGGACATATTAACGCCCTCCCCGATGATGACCAATCTTTTGCTGTATCATTTATTGCATCCACTCTCGCGCAAGATGGTGACTTATCGCGCTTCCACAAGAAAGACGGCCCGTACGGGATATTCCGATCTTTGCGGGAGGCGATTATTGCGGTAAATGGCCAAATAGAAGAAGAGACAAAAAGAATACGCGACCCGGAAGCGTGGTTGCGCGACAACGGCGAGTTTTTTGGGAGAATGCTGTCGCTTGGGACACCTCTCTCCACCGGTCTCATTAAGGAAGGAATTGCCGACGGCATTCCCGCCCTAAACGGGCTCATCGCGATATATGACAAAGCGCTTTCGGATGAGAAGGCCGCCGCCGCCGTCTTGTCGGCTTTGTCGCGGAAACAGCTGACGACACCGCACCAGCTCGGCGCTTTTCTGGAGATCGCGAGCGCGTTTGTCTCCGCGGGGAAAACGGATATGCTCGCGGAAATCGCGGGAGAAGAAAGCCCCGTCCCGCTCAACGAACGCGCGTCTCAAGCGCTCCTTGGCATAACGGCCGAAGGTTTGGGAATAGACCCGAAAGAGATACGGGAAACCGATCTCTCATACTGGGCGACGGAATATCTCCCCAACCTCGCCTCCAACGATGAAATGTTGCGTCTCCGGGCCGAAGGGGGAGACGAAGGCGCGGCAAACGCCCGCGAACTCTATCGCGCCATTATGCGCGCCGCTTTCCGGAATTCCTTCTCTGATTTTCTCTTAAGCAAAAACCAAAATGACGAAGTTGGGCGAGATGTCGCGCGCCACAATGAAGAAGTCCGCGGCATCTTTGAAAAAAGCGGCGTTAACTATGAGGCGTGGCTTCATTATGGGGAGACGAGGGATTTTCTCGTCTCCATCGAGATTGAAGTTGACAAAACGAAAGAACGCCGCGAACTGCTCAAGACCCGCGCGGAGAGCGTTCTCGCCGCCATAGAGCCGCTTGAAACCACGCTCACCGAACGGGAATACCAGCCGCTCCTCCATTTGCTTGCCGGCACAGACAGCAAGAAAGAGATTGCCGGCATCCAAGGAGATGAATTGCGTCAAAAACTGGAAAATCTGGAAGAACGAATACGGACACTCAAAGAAAAATATCCCGCGGAGCCGTCTTGGGGCGGCGTGTACGAGCATATGGGACACTTGCGCGAAGCGGTGGAGCTTGCGAATCGCCCCGACCAAAAAGAAACGGAACCCCGCGAGCGCGGTTTTCGGGCTCAACTCTGGAAACGCGACCCCAGAACCGACATTTTTGAAGGCAACTATACCCAGTGCTGTATCGCCGTCGGCGTCAAGGATGTTCCGCCGGAAGGCGGCCTCACCACTCACGACCCGTCCACGGTTATGCAGTTTTTGGCCGACACGGGCATCAATGTCGTTGAGATATATGACAGCGAACGGAAACGCCCCATCGGCAACACATGGCTCTTTGTTTCCAAAAACGGCCTCGGCGAGCCGATCTTGATAGCAGACAATGTGGAGATGCACAAAGATTATACCGGCAACCCGCATATCGTTTCCCAGATACGGGAGAACCTTTTTGATTTTCTCGCCGATTATGCCAAGGCGTGCAATTTGGCCGGAGCGGGGCTGGGGCTGGTCGGCACCAATGACATTCCCCATAATGACTTGAAAAAGATAGCCGTACCCGCCGTTGATGCCATTAGTGGATATTTAAGCGACTACACTTCTCAAAAAGTGCGGTCGGGAAGATACTATCTGGAGGCCTATAACCACACCACCTTGGGCGCCATCCGGCCGGAAGCGTTCGCGCCGCGAAAGTCCGGAGAAAAACGCGCGGAAAGAACTCCGCGGGGAAGAAACGGCGCGATCGTCGTGATGCCGCTCGGCGTCGGTTCCGCGTCCGCGACGCCGTTTACGGCAGAGACGCTTGCCCGCATCCAAAGCGGGGAAAGCGATCTTTTCTCCCCCGACAACATAAACGATATTGAAAGGATTGAACGGGAGCGTTTTCGCGGAGCCACCCGCCAGCCGACGGAAGAAATATTGCGCACGCTTTCCAACACAAAGGGAATACAGCTGCTTATCAAAGACGGCGGGAATCTGAGGGGCTATCTTTCCTCCCTGCCCGCTTCGGAGGCTGAAATTCCCGTCCGCAACGAGGCCTTTGACGCGAGCGATGCCACGCTCTACGTTGAGTCCGTCGCCGGCAACATTGACCCGTTTCAGACCCTTCGTGTGTTGAAGGAAAAAGCGAAGGAAGCGGGATACGCGAAAATAGCGATGCACGGCGTCAATGAACGGTTGAACCGCCTGCTTGTCCGCGCCGGGTTTGAATTGAAGGAGGTGGTACGCGACTGGCTCGGAACGACCGCCGCGTATATGGAGATGGAGATTTGAGCGCGCCGCGGCAATTTTGCGTTTTCGCGGGGAATTGATTGACTTTCATTTAAGAGGGGGGTAATCTTCGGGTAAAAAATAAGCGGCTTTGCCCCTACGCCTTCAGCGGCCGGGGGTTTTGCGGCTTTAAAAATCATTTGAAACCATTTGAAGCGATGAAATTCAAGCTGAAATCAAAATTCAAACCGGCGGGTGATCAGCCGAAGGCGATCACTGCGCTTCTAGACGGCCTTCAAAAGAAGCTCCGTTATCAGACGCTTCTGGGCGTAACGGGCAGCGGCAAAACGTTTACTATGGCGAACGTCATTGAAAAAACGGGCGCTCCGACGCTGGTCATTGCGCCCAACAAAACGCTGGCCGCCCAGCTTTACCAGGAATACCGCGGATTTTTTCCCGAAAATAAGGTTTGTTACTTCGTTTCTTATTATGACTATTATCAGCCGGAAGCATACTTGCCGGTTTCCGACACCTACATTGAAAAAGAGGCGATGATTAACGAAGAAATAGACCGCCTGCGTCATCTGGCGACTTCCGCTCTGTTGACGCGCCGGGACGTAATCGTCGTCGCTTCCGTTTCCTGCATTTACAACCTTGGCGTCCCGGAAAATTATTTCGCTTCCAGCATCAATCTGGAAATCGGCCAGGCGATCACGCGGGGCGACTTGATAAAACAACTTGTCAAAATCGGCTTTGAACGGACGAACGGCGCGCTCAAGCGGGGCGCTTTCCGCGTTCGCGGAGATATTTTTGAAATAATGCCGGCGGCCGAAGAAATAATTTACCGCGCCGTTTTGGCGGATCAGAAAATTTCTTCTTTGGCCGTTGCCGACGCTTTGACCCGCAAAACGAAAGAAGAATTAAAAGACGTCGTTATTTTTCCGCCGAAGCATTTCGTTACGACGGCGCCCGAACGGGAGCGGGCGATCGGGGAAATAAGGGGCGAATTAAGGGAGCGGCTTAACTATTTCAAAAAACGGGAAATGTTTTTGGAAGCGGAGCGCCTTGAAAGAAGGACGAAATACGACGTTGAAATGATGAAAACCCTTGGTTATTGCCACGGCATTGAAAATTATTCCCGCCATCTGACGGGAAAGCTTTCCGGCGAGCCGCCGCACTGCCTTCTGGAGTATTTTCCGAAGGGATTTTTGACGATTATTGACGAATCGCATATCGCCGTTCCCCAGATCGGGGGAATGTACGCCGGCGATCGTTCGCGGAAGGAAATTTTGGTTGAGCACGGCTGGCGCCTGCCGTCGGCGCTTGATAACCGTCCGCTTAATTTCAAAGAATTTGAAGAACGGATCGGGCAGGTTGTTTTCACTTCGGCAACGCCCGGCGAATTTGAGCGGAAAAACTCGTCGCGCGTCGCCGAGCAGATCATCCGGCCGACGGGACTGGTTGATCCGCCGATTGAAATCCGGCCGGTTTTTGACGCGCTAAAAAACCGGAGCCAGATAGACGACGCGGCGGAAGAGGCCGCCAAGACCATTGCCCGCGGCGAGCGCGTCCTGATGATGACGATGACCAAGAAAATGGCCGAAGAGCTGGCGGAGTTTCTGGCGGCGAAGGGCTTTCGGGCGAAATATCTGCACAGCGACACGAAGACGCTTGAACGCGCGGAGATTTTAAGCGATTTCCGGAGGGGGGAATTTGACGTTCTGGTTGGCATCAATCTGCTGCGGGAAGGGCTTGATCTCCCCGAGGTTTCGCTGGTCGCCATTTTTGACGCCGACCGCGAGGGATTTCTGCGGTCGGAGACGTCTCTTATTCAGATAATGGGGCGGGCGGCGAGAAACGCGCGGGGAAGGATCGTTCTTTACGCCGACGTCCTGACCGGATCGCTCAAGCGAGCGATGGAAGAATGCGACCGGCGGCGGAAAGTCCAGTTCGCCTACAACAAAGAGCGCGGTATTACGCCGAAAGGCATTGAAAAAGAAGTGGCGGCGATTTTTGAAAAAGAAAAAATCAAAAGTAAAAAATGAAAGACAAAATAAAAATAACGGGGGCGCGGGTTCACAATCTCAAAGACGTTTCCCTGGAGCTTCCCAAAAACAAACTAATCGTTTTTTCGGGTGTTTCCGGCAGCGGCAAGTCCAGTTTGGCTTTTGACACGATTTTCGCCGAAGGGCAGAGGCGGTACATTGAATCGCTTTCCCCGTACGCCCGCCAATTTTTAGGGCAGATGGAAAAGCCGGACGTTGACGAAATAGAGGGCCTTTCGCCGGCAATCGCTATTGACCAAAAGGCGCATTCCCATAATCCGCGCTCAACCGTCGCCACTCTCACGGAGATTTACGATTATCTGCGGGTTCTTTTCGCGCGCGTCGGAAAGCCGTTCTGTCCCGAATGCGGAAAGGAAATCAGGAAAATGAGCGCCGATGAAATCGTTGAAGCGGTCGCCGAGAGGGCGGAAAAAGAAAAATCATCTTATGTCGCCGTTCTCGCGCCGGTTGTGCGCGGCCGGAAAGGGGAGTACTTCCAGCTGATCCAGGATTTATTTGAAGACGGATTCGCGGAAGCGCGGATAGACGGGCGGTTCCATTCTCTTCACGAAAGAATAGATTTGACGCGCTATAAAATGCATACCATTGAAGCGGTCGTGGACAGGTCGCTTGTTTCCGACAGGCAGCGATTATTTGAAGCGGTGGAGCTGGCGCTCCAAAAAGGCAAGGGGATCGTCATCGCGGTTTTTGTTCCGCCGACTGGCGGACAGGGCGGAGAGTTGCTGCTCTCTTCCCGCTGGAGCTGTCCCCGGGACGATTTTGCTTTTCCGGAAATAGAACCGCGCCTTTTTTCGTTCAACAGTCCCTACGGCGCCTGCGAAGAATGTCACGGCATCGGCCATGATTTTTTGGACATCAACGACTTGTGCGCGGCTTGCGACGGAAAACGGCTTAAAAAAGAGGCCTTGGCCGTGAAAGTGGCGGGGAAGGATATTCACGACATTGTTTCGCTGACGATCGCCGACGCGTTTGAATTTTTCGCCGGACTGGAAAAAAAATTGTCGGATAATGAAAAATTAATCGCCAAAAACATTCTCAAGGAAATCGTTTCCCGTCTGGAATTTTTGCTTGAAGTCGGCCTTGATTACATTTCGTTAAATCGCGAATCGTGGACTCTTTCCGGCGGCGAAGCCCAGCGCATCCGGCTGGCCGGCCAGATCGGCTCAAAGCTTTCCGGAACGCTTTACGTTTTGGACGAACCGACCATCGGCCTGCACGAACGCGACAACGAAAAACTCATCGGCATACTGAAAAACTTGAGGGATCTGGGAAACACCATTATCGTCGTTGAGCATGATGAGCTGGCCATACGGGAATCGGATTATTTCGTGGATCTCGGCCCCGGGCCGGGAAAGCGGGGCGGCGAAATCGTCAAGGCGGGCGCGACCGCCGACGTTTTAAAGTCCAAGGACGGAAAATCGCTGACGGTGAAATATCTTCAGGGAGAAGAAAAAATAGAAATTCCCCGTTCCCGCCGCAAGGGCGACAAGGGTGTTATTAAAGTAACCGGCGCTTCCGTCAACAACATCAAAAATCTCAACGTTGAAATTCCGCTGGGAAAGCTCGTTTGCATCACCGGCGTTTCCGGCAGCGGCAAGTCCACCTTGCTTGAAAATATAGTTTGTAAAAACGTCCGGCGGAAACTGGGGGGGTTTAGCCGTCTGGAAAACGTCGCCTCCGTTTCCGGAACGGAGTATTTGAAGCGAATCGTGGAAATAGACCAGTCGCCGATCGGCCGGACGCCGCGTTCCAATCCGGCGACTTATACCGGA
Organism: uncultured Candidatus Saccharibacteria bacterium; assembly: GCA_964360035.1. Classification (GTDB taxonomy): domain Bacteria; phylum Patescibacteriota; class Minisyncoccia; order UBA6257; family JACRHY01; genus JACRHY01. The sequence goes on from CAYHUJ010000012.1 coordinate 6,656, forward strand.
GTTTTCGCTCCCATCAGGGATCTATTCGCTCTTTTGCCGGACGCCAGGGAAAGGGGATACAAAAGCGGGCGCTTTTCCTTCAACGTTCCCGGCGGCCGCTGCGAGGCCTGCGAAGGAGCGGGGCACAAGCTGGTGGAAATGCATTTTTTGCCGGCCGTGCTGGTCAAATGCGACGTTTGCCGCGGAAAAAGATTTAACAGCGAAACGCTTGAAGTCAGGCACAAAGGAAGAAACATCGCCGATATTCTGGAAATGACCGTCAGTGAAGCCGCGGAAATTTTTAAGGATATATACGCGATCGCCGACAAACTCAAAGTGCTTGAGGAAGTGGGACTCAGTTACGTCCGTCTCGGGCAAAGCGCCACCACTCTTTCCGGCGGCGAAGCCCAGCGGATAAAACTAGCGAAAGAACTAGCCCGTCCGATGGCCCGGAAAACTCTTTTTCTTCTGGACGAGCCGACGACGGGACTGCATTTTGAGGACGTCCGGATGCTGCTAGCCGTTCTTCAAAGTTTGGTTAACCGCGGCAATTCGGTAATCCTTATTGAGCATAACTTGCACGTCATCAAAACGGTTGATTATATTATTGATATGGGTCCGGAAGGCGGAGTCGGCGGCGGGCGGATAATCGCCAAAGGAACGCCCGAAGAAGTGGCGGCGGATAAACGTTCCCATACCGGCCGCTATCTTAAAAAAGCTCTTTCCCTCCGCGAGGAAAAATGAAAACCGGCATTAAAGAAAAGGCGAAAAAATTTCCCGAATCCCCGGGCGTTTATCTTTTCAAAGACGGAAACGGACGGGTAATTTACGTCGGCCGCGCTTCTTCGCTGAAGAAGCGGATTGCGAGCTATTTTTCGGCGCGGGCGGACGCGCGGACCAAAGAACTTGTCGCGGAAGCAACCGGTTTGTCTTTCCGGAAAACGGCGACTCTTCTTGACGCGGTCGTTTTGGAAGCGAATTTGATAAAAAAATACTGGCCGAAATTCAACGTGCGGGAAAAAGACGATCGCTCGTTCGTTTATCTGGTGATTCCGCGATCGGAAAAATTTCCCCGGCCGCTGATTGCCCGCGGGCGCGAAGCGGAAAAATTCCGCCCCTTTAAGGCGGAAATTATCGGACCCTTCCAAAGCTACCGGCTTCTTAAAACCGCCATTTCTTTGGCGCGCAGGATATTTCCGTTCAGCGACTGCTCCGGATCCGCTCCGGCTGCGGCGGGACGGGAGAAGCGCCCCTGTTTTTATTATCAAATCGGCCTTTGTCCGGGGGTATGCGCGGGGAAAGCTGACGAGCGGGAATATAAAAAAAACATCCGGAATCTGATCCTCTTTTTTCGGGGCGAGAAACGGAGATTGCTTCAAAAACTGAAGAAAGAAAATCCGGAAAAAATCAAGGCGCTGATACACGTTCAGGACGTCTCTCTTCTCGGCGCTTCCGAAGGCCGGCGGCCGTTTTCCGGCGGGCGGAAATTATTCCGCGTTGAGGGCTACGACATTTCCCATTTTTTCGGAAAAAATCCGGTCGGCGCGATGGTCGTTTTTACCGACGGGGAAAAAGACCCGTCGCAATATCGTCTGTTTAACATTCGCGCCGGGGAAGGGAGAAATTTTGACGATCTGGCGATGCTGGAGGAAACGCTGGAGAGGCGGCTGAATCATCCGGAATGGCCTTTGCCCGACGTTATTTTCGTTGACGGCGGTTTGAATCAGGTAAAAATCGCCAAAAAAGTCCTTGCCAAAAATCGCCTGTCCATTCCGGCGGTCGGCCTGGCGAAAAGCGCGGGCCGCAGCGCCGCGAAAGCCGCCGGCGATAAATTGATAATCGCCAACGCCAAAAAATCGGCGCGGGAACTTCTGCGGACTTCGCGGGCGCTGTTTCAGGAAACGCGCGACGAAGCGCATCGGTTCGCCATTCGCGCCGGCCACCGAAAAAGCGGCAAATTGAAGCCGTAATAATTTTGCGGTACAATCGTCTTAATTTACGGGACAAAGGTCGCCAAATTTGCTTTTGGTCGGATTCAGCGAAATAATTAAAACAATTAAAACAAATACAAAAATGAGAAAAATAAGTTTGGTCTCTTTTATTTTTACGGGAGCGGCATTGTCAGCCGTTCTGATTTTATCGGCCGCGCCGGTTCGCGCGGAAGGAAACTCCGCGGCGGAAACATCGGGAGCGATGATGGAGATAAAGCCGAACATCGTCAACGTTGAAGAAAAGGATTTGAGGCAGGAATTGTCCATAAAGGAAAACGTCGGCAAGGGGCGCGTTGTCTGTCTGGCTCTCGGCGTCTGTCCGCCGTCGTCGGTTGGAGCCACTGAAGTTTTGATGAAGGCCGCGAAAGTGTCCGAAACGGGAGCCGATTATCTGAAGATTTCCATTTTCGGCTACTCCTATAAAATTGACATGGCGTCCGCGAATATCGTCCGCCATTATTGGGGAGCGTCCAATCTTGACGAATTTTCCGCCGGCGACATCGTCAATGTCCACGGCTATTTGGACGGCGCCGACAACTATCTGGTGCACGCCAAAACAGTCCGGAACGTCTCCATTCAGAAAGTCCACAACGTCTTTAAGGGCGTGGTTGAAAGTGTCGCTTCTTCCACGAGCTCTTTTGTGATGAAAACTGAAGAAAGGGGGAGCCAGACCGTTTCTGTTTCCGCCGACACGAAGATTATTCTGGAAGGCGAAAAAATCGTTTGCGTTAAAGCTCCTTGTCCGGCGGTAGCGTCGGTCATGGTTGGTTCTTTCTCCGACCTTAACGCGGGTGACGAGGTCGTGGTCCGCGGCTTGTGGGACAAAACGCTCTCCACTATTCGCGCCCAGTCAATCGTCATCGGTGGCGAACTTTCTCCGCGGCTGTTCTTCAAAGAGGGAGCGGAACAGCTGAAGAAGAAACTGGAGAAGATGGAAAAACCGGAGAAGTTTGAGAAATTGGAAAAGAAAGCGGAGGAAAAGCTGGAAAAGAAGATTGAAAAGATGGAAACAAAACCGGGAGAAAAAGAGGGAATTTTGAAGAGAATAGAAGATTTGCAAAGAATGATTCTGGAAATTCAAAAGAAACTCGGAGTGTCTTCCGAATCTTCTTCAACCGGTACGCCAACGCAGTAGCGTTGCGCCTAAAATCCGCCCGCCGTCCGCCAATTGGCGGACGGATTTTTTATCGCGCGCAAATTTGCTAAAATTGGACGCGTATGGGAAATCCGGTCCGCTTGGCGACGGCAAGGGTCGCCGCGAAAGCGAAAAACGTCAAAATTAACGGCGCAAAACTGAAAGCGCTGGCCGCGAAATTTGCCGCGGCTGATTCGCGCGTTCCTTTATGGCCGAAAAAAATGCATCTTGAAACAAGCAACCGGGGAGCGCTTCTGGATTATCTGGTGATTTTGGACTCGCTTAATTTTTGCTTCTGGTCAAAAAAAGAAAGATGGCGCTTCGTTTACGGCAGAAAAGAATATAACGGGTATTTCGCCCTTTCTTTGGCGCTGAAAAAATTTTTTGAAGAAAATCCCGAAAAGGGGAATCTGGATTATTTCGCCGAAATTTCGTTCGGAGAATTTAAGGCGATTTTAGGCGGCGGCAAAAATCTTCTTTTTTTGCGGAAGCGCCGGGAAATCGTTCGCGCGGTGAGCCGCGCTCTGCTGAAGCTCGGCGGCGCCGAAAAATTTATTCTTTCCGCCGGCGGCAAGTTATCGGTTCTGGTTCCGAAAATCGCCGATGTCCTGCCTTCTTTTAACGACGCCGTCCGTTATCGCGGCGAAAAAATTTATTTCTGGAAGCGGGCGCAGATTCTGGCGGCCGACATTTGGGGAGCTTTCGGCGGAAAAGGAATCGGCCGCTTTGGAGATCCGGAATATCTGACCGCTTTTGCCGATTATAAACTGCCGCAGATTCTTTATTTTTGTGGCGTTCTGGAATATTCGGAGAAGCTGACAAGGAAGATTGAAAAAAGAAAAATCATTCCGGCCGGTTCGGAAGAGGAAACGGAAATCCGCGCCGCCACCGTTAGGGCAGTGGAGTTGCTGGCGGGGGAATTGCGGAGACGCGGCAGAAAAATCAATCCTTTTCAGGTTGATTGGATATTATGGGACAAGAGTCAAGAAATTAAAATGACGCTTCCTTATCATCTGACCAAAACCTGGTTTTATTGACGGCGGATGATGGCGCGGCGGATTGATATTTCCTATAATGGGTTAATGTCTTACGAAATCGCCAAGCACACGGCTGATTTGCGGATGAAAGTAGAAGGAAAAACGCCGGAAGAGCTTTTCGCGGAAGCGCTGCGGGGAATGATGGGCGTTTTAAAAGAGGGAAGCGAAAGAGGCGAAAAACGGAAAAGAAAGATCGCCGTCCAATCCGGAGACCGGACCTCGCTTCTGGTGGATTTTCTCAACGAGGCGCTGGCGGCGGCGCAGATAAACCGCGAAGTTTACGACCGCGCCGTTTTCCGGCGATTTTCGGAAACCGAACTAGAAGCGGAACTTGAAGGCGCGGCGGTCGGTTCTTTTGATGAGGATATCAAGGCCGTCACCTATCACGAAGCGGATGTGAGGCGGAACGAGAAAGGCGAGTGGGAAACGGGGCTGGTTTTTGATATATGACTTTGAATTACGAAAAGCATATGAAAAAAAGAATTTTTGTCGCCGTCGGCGTTTCGGAAAATCTACGGAAAGAAATTTTAAAATGGCGGGAAAAACGGCGGGCGGCGTTTTCCGGCGCGCCGGTCAGGTGGCTGGCGGGGAAAAATCTCCATATCACGTTGGTGCCGCCGTGGCGGGAAGACGACGTCCCTAAAGCGGCTGAAGCGCTTGGAAAATTGAAAGGAACGGGCCCGTTTTTCATGGAATTTCAAAGAATTGTTTACGGTCCGACAGCGCGTTCGCCCCGTCTTATTTGGGCGGAAGGGCCGGCATCGCCGCAAATAATCCGCCTGAAAAAAGCGGTTGAAGACGCCTTCGGGGCAAAGGGCGAAAAACGTCCGTTTCGCCTGCACTTGACCGTCGCCCGCTTCCGGCCGGAAGATTTTTCTTCTTTTGCCGTCAAAAAACTGGACGAACGGGCGGACTGGAAAGAAAAGGCGGAATCGGTTCTGCTTATGGAGTCGCGCCTTTCGCCGGCGGGCGCCGATTACGAAATTTTGGCGGAGGTAAAACTTTAAAACTTCTATTCCATGCCCATTCAGAAAAAAGACCTGAAAAAAATAAGCGACTGGCTTTGGGAAATTCCCAAAGAATTCCGCGGTGATATGAAAGTGCCGGCGCGCGTTTACGCTTCCGAAAAAATGCTGGAGGAGATTTTCCGCGACCGCTCGCTGGAACAGCTTGTCAACGTGGCGACGCTTCCGGAAATCCGCAAGTGCGCGCTGGCGATGCCCGACATCCACGAGGGCTACGGCTTTCCGGTCGGCGGCGTCGCCGCTTTTGACGCGGAAAAGGGCATTATCTCTCCGGGCGGCATCGGTTACGATATTAACTGCGGCGTTCGGATGCTGCGCTCCGGCGTTTTGGCGCGGGAAATCGCGGGACGGCTTGAGGATTTAAGCCGCGCCGTTTATCGCGAGGTTCCCTCGGGAGTGGGAAAAGGGGGGCGTTTATCGCTGAAGAACAAAGAGTTTGACGAAGTGCTGCGGAAGGGGGCGCGACGGATGGCGGAAATGGGCTACGGAGAAGAAAGCGATCTTCGGCGGCTGGAATCGGAAGGAGCGCTTTTAAACGCCGATCCCGATCTGGTTTCGGTGACGGCCAAAAAGCGCGGCTATGACCAGCTGGGAACGATGGGAGCGGGGAATCATTTCGTGGAGGTGGACGCGGTGGAGGAAATTTTCAACGAAAAAGAAGCCGAAAAATTCGGTCTTTTCAGGGGGCAGGCGGTTGTTTTAATCCACACCGGTTCCCGCGGCCTGGGGCATCAAATTGCCACTGATTATATCCGCGTTATGATGCGCGTTATGCCCGAATACGGCATAACTATTCCCGACCGCGAGCTGGCCTGCGCTCCTTTCGCGTCCGAAGAGGGGCAAAATTATTTTAAAGCAATGGCGGCGGGCGCCAATTTCGCCTGGGCCAACCGCCAGCTTATTACCTGGGAAGTCCGTCAGGCGTGGAAAAGCGTTTTGGGGGACGGCGGAGATCTGGAAATCGTTTACGATGTCGCTCACAACATCGCGAAAACGGAAAGTTATTTAATCGGCGGCCGGATGACGGAGCTGGTGATTCATCGGAAGGGCGCGACCCGCTCTTTTCCCGGCCAGCCGGTTTTGATTCCCGGCAGCATGGGAACGGCGTCTTACGTTTTGGTCGGCCGCGAAAAAGCGATGGAAGAAAGTTTCGGTTCCTGCTGTCACGGAGCGGGACGGCGGATGTCGCGGACGCAGGCGAAAAAACAGATTCTCGGCTCGGAGCTGAAGGACGAACTTAAAAAAATGGGCATCGCCGTAAGTTCCGGCTCGCTTTCCGGCCTTGCCGAGGAGGCGCCGGAAGCGTATAAGGACGTCAATGAAGTCGTTGAAGTTGTCGGCGCCGCCGGCATTGCCGAAAAAGTCGCCCGCCTGCGGCCGCTTGCCGTCATTAAGGGATAAATCCCGTTAGAAGTCGCAATCGTGTTAATATAAACAAAATACGGATTGCGACTTTTAGAATCGCGATCTGCTTCTAACGGGATAAATTCAAATGGACGCGAAAAAAAGAAAAACGTCGTGGGGAAAATTCGCCGGCTGGTACCATCGTATGATTGAAGAAAGGGGCGGCTACCAGAAAGAGGTGATTTTGCCGAATCTGCTGCGGGCATTGAATATCAGGAAAGGCGAGGCGGTTTTGGATTTGGCTTGCGGGCAGGGATTTTTCGCCCGCGAGTTTTTCAAAAAAGGCGCGCGAGTCGTCGGCGCCGATATTTCCGCCGAGCTTGTGGGAATCGCCAGAAAAAATTCGCCGCGGGAGATTAAGTATGAAATCGCTCCCGCCGACGATCTGAAATTTTTAAAAAACGGAAGCGCTGATAAAATAACCGTTATTCTGGCGATTCAAAACATTGAAAATCCGAACGGTGTTTTCGCCGAATGCGGGCGAATTTTGAAATCGGCCGGCGAATTGTTTTTAGTGATGAATCATCCGTCTTTCCGGATTCCGAAAGAAAGCGAGTGGGGATTTGACGAAAAAAACAAAATCCAATACCGGCGGATCAGCCGCTACCTTTCCGAGGCCAAGGCGAAAATTCAGATGAGTCCGGGGGATCGTCCGGAAGAATACTCCCTCTCATTCCATCGGCCGCTGCAGTTTTATTTCAAGGCGCTTCGCGCCGCCGGTTTCTGCGTCGGCGGCCTTGAGGAATGGATTTCCAACAGGAAAAGCGAACCCGGTCCGCGCGCGGCGGCGGAAGACCGCGCGCGGAAAGAAATCCCGCTCTTCCTTTTTATCCGCGCCCGAAAAGCGGATTGAATTGAAGAATCGCCGCAATTATTGATTCGTAGTAAAATAAACCAAATGAATTCAACTTCTTCCGGATTATCAAATATCGCGATTATCGCGGTGGTCGCTTTGATTATCGGCGGCGCCGTTCGGGGGAAAATTGACAAGTTCTTTTCCAGTTCGAAAAGCGCCCCCCCCAGCTTATTTTTTCGGTTTCCCGCGCTTTAATTAAAATTCGTGAAAAAATGGCAAAAAATTTTAATCCAACTATTTTGTTTCAGGAGATTTTCTTTTT
>CAYHUJ010000012.1:14444-15911 GCA_964360035.1 uncultured Candidatus Saccharibacteria bacterium
AAAAAATGGCAAAAAATTTTAATCCAACTATTTTGTTTCAGGAGATTTTCTTTTTCGCCGCGACTGGCGCGCTTGCTGTTTTAACCGCGAAATCGGCATCTGCCGTTCCGACGTCCGCTATTATTTCCGATTCCGCCGCGGGAATAGCGTGGTGGGAATTTCTGCTTTTTTTCTCCGTCGCCACGACCGTCTTTCTTTTTTTCGGAAAATTTCTTCGCCGTCCGTGGCCGCTGCGCGTTCTTTTTTTGACGGCTTTATTTTTCGGGTCCTTGATTTCTCTGGGCGCGTTTTTTGGCGATGTCGCGGCGCCACTGGCGGCGGTTTTAATCGCCGCTTATGTTATCAGGCCGTTTATTTTGCTTCATAACGTCGTTTTGGCGTTTGCTTTGGCGGGTGTTGCCGCTTCCATCGGCGCCGCGCTGGCTCCGCCGGCGGCCATTGCCGTTCTGGTTGCGTTGTCCGTTTATGATATTATCGCCGTCCATTTCACCCGCCACATGGTAACGATGCTGCGGGAGATGTTGTCCGCCGGCGCCGTTTTTGCGATGATTTTTCCGCGGGATTGGCGGAATTACGGCGGGCTTTTCGGTCGGGAAATGCGCCGGCAAAGCGAACGCGCCGAAAAAGCCGCGTCCGCCGGCGACTTCGCGATGTTGGGAAGCGGGGACTTTGTTTTTCCGGCAATGCTGGCGGTTTCCGCCCTGTCGTCAAGCGGCACGGCGGCTTGGACGGTTCTCGTTTTTTCGCTGTTCGGCCTTGCCGCGATGCATTTGATTTTCATCCGGCGCGGCGTTTCGCGCCCGATGGCCGCTCTTCCGCCGCTCGCCGCTTTCGCGATTATCGGTTATTTTATGGCGCGCCTTCTTGGTTTTTAATTAAAAAATCACGGATGAACAGCGAAGAAAAATCAGCGGTCGGTCGGGCGAGCGTTGACCGGCAAACCGGCGGCAATTTGAAAGAAGCCGTTTCGGAAGCGGCGGAGGCCGTCGGGGGATTTAAAAAATTCGTCAAAGCCGGAGACGTGGTTTTGCTTAAACCGAATTTCAACACCGCCGATCCCTTTCCGGCCTCCACCGATCCGGAATTTCTTAAGGCCATCGTGGAACTGGTTTACGATTGCGGCGCAAAGCTGGTAATGATAGGCGAGTCGTCAACGTATACCCTCAACACGCGAAAGGTAATGGAGAAACTCGGAATTTTTGATTTACAAAAAGGCGACAAGCCGGCGCGGATTTACAACTTTGACGAAGGGCGTTTCGTCCGAAAAGAGATTTCCGATGGCAAATATCTGAAAAGCGCCAGTGTTCCGGAACTGCTTGACCGCGCCGATAAATTGATTCTTCTGCCGTGCCTGAAGACGCACTTTCAAGCGAAATATACCGGCGCGCTTAAACTTTCCGTCGGTTTTATGAAATCGCGGGAGCGCGTCGGTCTTCATCTGCGGAACATTCAGGAAAAAATCGCCGA
>CAYHUJ010000013.1:0-3961 GCA_964360035.1 uncultured Candidatus Saccharibacteria bacterium
CATCGGTTCAATCGCCAAAACCATTCCTTCTTCAAGCCGCAATCCCTCTCCCCGCTTTCCGCGATTGGGCACGACCGGATCTTCGTGAAGCTCCAAGCCGACGCCATGGCCGGTCAATTCCCTGACGGTTTTAAAGCCGTTTTTTTTGGCGTGCGCGTCAATGACGAACCCGATGTCGCCGAGCGTTTTTCCGGGACGGCACTCTTTTATCGCCAATTCCAGCGCTTCTTTCGTGACTTTAATCAAGCGCGCGGCTTCGACGGATATTTTTCCAACGCCGACGGTCAGCGCCGCGTCCGTGAAAAAACCGCCCCGCTTCAGTCCGAAGTCAAGCTTCAAGACGTCTCCTTCCCGCAGAATACGGCCGGAGGGAACGCCGTGGACGACAACGTCGTTTAACGAAGCGCAGATGGAAGCGGGATAAGCCCGCGCGCTGCCGGACGGGCGGTATCCCAAAAACGCCGGCTTGGCGCCCGCCTCGGTAATCAAACGATAAGCCGCGTCGTCCAACGAAGATAAAGAAACACCCGGCCGGACCAGACCGGCGACTTCGCGCATCACCGCCGCCAAAATTTTTCCCGCCGCGGCGATTTTCGCTATTTCCGAAGGCGTTTTAACGAGACGCGGCATTGGCCGGCTGAATTTTTTTAAGAGTCGCGGCGGCGACGCGGTAAGGAGACGGTTCGCCGTTTATTTTAATGATTTTAAAGCCGAGTTCTTTAAGGCGTTTTTCAATGGGCCGCGTTCTTCGGAGGTATTGTTCAATCCGGACTTTCATTTTTTCCGGATTGTCAAAAACGCGCTTTATCAGCGGCCCGCCGCAAAAGGGGCAATGAGTTTTATTTATGCAGCACGCGAGCGATTTGACGGATAAAAGCTGAAGGCCGCAAACGGAGCAGATTAAACGGCCGCTGTTTCTGCTCATCGCCGATTTTTCGGAAGCGTTGATGGAGAAAATAAAAAGATTTTTCCGGCCGTATTTTTTTTCCAGCAAGGAAATCAGGCCGCCGGTTTTTCCGTCGCCGAAGGCCTCGTAAAGCGTCCGCGGAGATCCGCTGAAAACGACGCCGGATCCGGAAGCGGCGATTTCGGCTACTTTGCGCTTAACCATGGAAAGCACCCACGCGGGCGTGTTTAAAACGCCGCTGTCAAAAAAGCGGCGCTCTCTGGAAATAACCGGATCGCGGCGCAAGGCGGGATTATGGACGAGCCGCTCAATATATCTTCCGGTGTCAAAATGAAGCAAGCCGATTTTCTTCGCTAAAAGATCCGCCTGCGTCCCCTTGCCGGAACCGGGATAGCCGTAAAAAACAGCGGCGATTTTATCAACGGACGCCTTCATATTCGCGAATGGTGAGTTGGGAATCAACCTCCCTTAAAAATTCCAGCGCCACGGAAACGACGATAAGAAGGGCCGTGCCGCCGATGGCCAGCGTTTGAACTCCGGTTATCATTTGCGTGACGTTCGGAAGTATCGCCACCGTCCCGAGGAAAAGCGCCCCGAAAAGAGTGATGCGGCTGACGATTTTGGCGATAAATTCGCCGGTTGATTGCCCGGGTCTGACGCCGACGATAAACCCGCCGCTCCGCTGGAGATTTTTAGCGATTTCTTTCGGGTCAAAAGTCACGGCCGTGTAAAAATAAGTGAAAACGACCACCAGCAGAAAATAAAACGCGCTGTAAATGAAAATATTGTTGAAAAGACGCGTAACGACATCGTTGAGCTTGACGGACAAATCCGGAGAAACGATGGAAGCGGCCTGGGCGATAAATTGCGGAAAAAGCAGAATGGAAATGGCGAAAATAATGGGGATGACGCCCGCCTGATTGACTTTAAGCGGCAAATAACTGGAAGCGCCGCCGTACATTTTCATTCCGCGAATTCGCTTTGCGTAAGAAACGGGAATTTTTCGTTCGCCTTCGCTGATGAAAACCACTCCGGCGATGACGATGACGCTGATGACGGCGAAAGCGAGATAGGACGGCAAAACGGCCGGATCGTAGGAAACGATTGACGTTTTAACGGCGTTCGGCAAGCCGGAAACGATGCCCGCGAAAATAATAAGAGAAACGCCGTTGCCTATTTTCTGCTCGCTGATGAGCTCGCCAATCCACAAAAGCATCATTGAACCGGCGGTAATGAGAAGAACGTTGAGAGCGGTATCCAAAAAGCCGAGATGGCCGAGAATGTTCTGCGATTTCAAAAGATTCAGAAATCCGTATCCCTGTAGCATCGCCAGCGGAACGGTCAAAAAACGCGAAATGCGGTTGAATTTCGCCCGGCCGGCCGATCCCTCTTCGTAATACATCGCTTTCAGTTTCGGAAAAATCATCGTCAGAAGCTGCATAATGATGGTGGCGGTGATGTACGGTCCGACACCCAGCATGGCGATGGACAGATTTTCCAGGGCGCCGCCGGAAAAAATGTTCAGAAATCCGAGCAGTTGGCTGGAATTGAAAAGATTTCTCAATTGGGCGTAATCCACGCCGGAAACGGGAATGGCCGCCAAAACCCGGAAAACGGCAAGCAGGCCGAGAATGATCAGGATTTTCCGGCGTAAGTCCTTAATTTTGAAAATCTGCAGAACTTTGGCGAACATTTAGGATAGGATTTCTCCTTTGGCGGCTTTAATTTTCAGCTCGGCCGATTTGGAAACTTTCACTCCTTTGATTTTCAGCTTCAGCGGCCGGTCTATTTCGCCGTTTCCCAGAATTTTAACACAACCGCCGCCTTTTTTAATCAAGCCGGCCTTAACAAGAGTATCTTCGGTAATCAATCCGCCGTTCGTTTTTTTCAGGTCGCCGACGTTGACGACGCGCGTTTTTTCAACCAACGGGCGATTTTTAAATCCCCGCAGTTTCGGCAAACGGATGATAAGGTCGCGCTCGGCCGGCCTGATTTTGGCGCCGGCGCGCGATTTCTGCCCTTTAATGCCGTGACCGGAGAAAGAGCCGCGTTTTCCGCCACGGCCGATTCTTTTCTTTTTCTTCGCTTTATGAAGCGGTTTTAATTCGTGAAGCTGCATAAAATTATTTTAGGATTTCGGATTAAATTTCAGTTTTTTCAGGGCCTCAATGGTCGCGAGAGCATTGGTTAATTTATTGGTTGTTCTTCCCAGACATTTCGCGGAAATGTCTTTTACGCCGGCCAGGGACAAAACAACGCGAACGGCGCCCCCGGCGATAAGCCCGTGGCCTTCTTTGGCCGGCTTAAGCAAAACTTTAGCGGCGCCGTATTTCGCTTCCACTTCGTGGGGAACGGTGCCTTTTACGATTTTCGCCGTCACGATTTTCTTTTTCGCGTCGGCCTTCGCTTTTTCAACCGCGCCGGCGACGTCCACTCCCTTTCCGATTCCGACGCTTACTCTGCCTTTTTGGTCGCCAATCACCACGGTCGCGCGGAATTTAAACCGTTTGCCGCCGGCGACGACACGGGTAACCCTCCGCATATCCAGAACGCGGTCTTTGAATTCTTCCTTTTTTCTGAAAAATTTCCTGTTTTCCATTATTTATTATAAATGATTTATAATTTTAACCCGCCGCTTCGGGCTCCTTCAATGACGGCTTTGACGCGGCCGTGAAAACGGTACTCTCCGCGGTCGCTGACCGCCTCCCGGATGCCTTTCGCGAGCGCTTTCTCCGCTATCAGCTTTCCCAAGGCCGACGCTTTGTCGGTTTTGGTTTTCTTTCCGTCTTTAATTTCGGAAACGGCGGCGGCGGCGAGCGTTTTTCCGTTCAGGTCGTCTATCAGCTGAACGTAATCGTATTTATTGCTGCGAAAAACGGACAGGCGGGGCTTCGCGACGACGCCGAAAATTTTCGCCCGCGCGCGATTTTTTCTCCGGATTCTTTTTTGGTTCAATGATTTTATTTTGTTCATATTTTTGAAAACAATGCGTTAGGCGACTTTCTTGCCGACTTTTCTTCTGATGGCCTCGCCGACGTATTTAATCCCCTTTCC
>CAYHUJ010000013.1:4061-14629 GCA_964360035.1 uncultured Candidatus Saccharibacteria bacterium
TGATGGCCTCGCCGACGTATTTAATCCCCTTTCCCTTATAGGGCTCCGGTTTTTTAATGGCGCGAATTTTAGCGGCGGTCTCTCCGACCAGCTGTTTGTCAACGCCGGAAATTTTTATAACGTTTTTTTCCACGGCGATTTTAATTCCTTTCGGAACGGAAAATTTCACCGGGTGGGAAAATCCGACATTTAAAACAAGATTATCGCCGTCAAGGACGACCTTGAATCCGACGCCGTTGATTTCCAACGATTTGGAAAATTCGCTCAAAAAACCGGAGATGATATTTTGAGACAAAGCCCGCGTCGTCCCCCAGTTGGCCCGCGCCTGCTTGACGTCTTTATCAACGCTAAAAGAAAGCTCTCCGTCGTTGACGGCGGCGGTAACGTGCTCCAGAATTTTCAAAGCCGCGGCGTTGTTTTTATGCTTAAACTCCAAATGGCCGTCCCTGACGGCGACTTCCACTCCTTCCGGTATTTTTATCGGTTGTTTTCCTATTTTGCTCATAATAAACGATTACCAAATTTCAAATAAAACCTCTCCGCCGAGCTTCATTTTTCGCGCCTCTTTGCCGGACATAATGCCGCGAGGAGTGGAAACGACCAAAAGGCCGATACCGCTTTTCACGGGGCGCAATTCGCGGTAACCGGCGTAAATCCGGCGCGACGGCTTGCTGACGAGCTTGACGCTGCCGATTTTTCCCAGTCCGTCTTCGCCGTATTTCAATTTGACGTCAAGGTATTTTTTGACTCCCTTTCCTTTTTTTTCAAAACTTTCCACGAAGCCGTTTTTCGCCAAAGCCGCCAAAATCGCCTCGCTTAAATTTGACGAAGGAATTTTGACGGATTCTTTTTTAACCGCCTGGGCGTTTTTAAGTTTTATAATCATATCCGTATGCATGGCGTTTTATGTTTACCAACTTGCTTTTCTGACTCCGGGAATCTCCCCTTTGGCGGCCAGTTCCCTGAAACAAATGCGGCAGATTCCGTAATCCCTGATAAAAGCTCTTTTCCGGCCGCAGCGAAAACAGCGCCTGACGGCGCGCGTCGCATATTTCGGCTTTTTTTTCGCTCTCGCGATTACGGATTCTTTCGCCATTTTTTTTAGATCTTTAAGGGGATTCTCATTAATTTATACAGCTCAATCGCGTCTTCTCTTTTTCTCGCCCGAACCACCACCGATATTTCCAAACCGAAGCTGAAATGCGAAACATCGGTGTCAATCTCCGGAAATACGGTATGTTCTTTCACGCCGATTGTCAAATTTCCTTTGGCGTCAACGCTGTTTTGGCTGATGCCGCGAAAGTCCCTCACCCGCGGCAGAGCGGCGTTTACGAGCCGATCCAAAAAATCGTACATCCGTTTGCCGCGAATCGTCGTCTTTAAGCCGACGACGTCGCCTTCGCGAACTTTAAATCCGGCAATGGATTTTTTCGCCCGCGTCAAAGCCGGTTTTTGGCCGCTTATTAAAGAAAGCGACTTGGTGATCTCCGGCAGGATTTTTTCGTCAAATTGCGGCTGCTGCCTCATCTTCCCGACGCCGATGTTTATTACCACCTTCTCTATTTTAGGCGCCATAAAAACATTGGGGAGGTTAAGGGTCTCCCGCATTTTTTTAACCATTGTCTCCTTATAGGCTTTTTCTATATTAACGCTTGGCATTTTTTGCAGTATCTTAATCTGGTTTTTTCTTCAAGGCGAACGCCTATCCGGGCGGCCGAAGCGCATTTTCCGCAGACAACCATAAGATTGGAAACGCTCATCGGCCTCGGAACGGAAATAACCTCTCCTTTTTTCCCCTGCTGTTTCGGCTTGACGTGTTTTTTATAAAGATTCAATCCGTCCACGATCGCCTTGGCCGCGGCCGGAAAAACCTTGGAAACTTTTCCGCTTTTGCCGCGATCTTTGCCGGCTAATATTTTGACCGTATCTCCTTTTTTGATGTTCATAATGATGAAATTAGATGATTTCTTCCGCCATGGAGATTATCTTATCAAACCCCTTTTCTTTTAGTTCGCGGGGGATCGGACCGAAAACGCGGGTCGCCCGCGGCTCTTTTTTCTCCACCAAAACGACGGCGTTGTCGTCAAAGCGGACATAAGAGCCGTCCGAGCGGCGCAAGGGATTGCGTTGCCTGACGACAACGGCCTTGACGATGTCTTTCTTCTTCACCGCTTTGCGCGGCTCGGCGACTTGCACCGAAGCGATGATAATGTCGCCGACGGCGGCGTAGCGGCGGCGGGTCGCTCCGGGAATGCGAAAACACCGGACGATTTTCGCTCCGCTGTTGTCCGCCACTTTTAACAGTGTTCGTTCTTGAATCATATTTTTGACGCTCCGTTATTTTTCCAATTTTTGCGCGACCCGCCATCTTTTTTCTTTGCTCAGCGGCCGGGTTTCTTCAATAACGACCTTATCGCCGACTTTATACTCGTTTTTCTCATCGTGCGCCTTGAATTTGGTCCGGACGTAAAAACGCTTTTGATAAAGCGGGTGCACCTTCAGGCGGGTAACGGCCACGACGACCGTCTTGTCCATTTTATCGGAAACAACCTCGCCGACGATTTTTCTTTTTTGAGCCGCGTTTTTCATTGATTATTTTGAAGCTACTTATTATTGACTAAAGTAAGAATTTTGGCAATGGTTTTTTTCGTCCCCCGAATTTCCCGGACGTTTTTTACTTTTCCCGCCGCCAAATCAAATTTCAAGCCGCGCAGCCGCTCGCGGCCGGCCGCCAGGTCTTTCCACAGTTCTTCGGTGGACTTGCTTTTTAACTCTTGAAAGGCGTTTTTTTTCATAAAAAATTATTTCCGGATGATGATTTTCGTTTTAATCGGCAGTTTGTGGCCGGCAAGCCGTAGCGCTTCGCGGGCCGTTTTTTCGGAAAGGCCGTCCATTTCAAAAAGAATCCGGCCGGGTTTGACGGGACAGACGTAATGGTCAACGGCGCCCTTGCCCGAACCCATCGTCACTTCCGGCGGTTTTTTGGTAATCGCTTTGTCGGGAAAAATCCTGATCCAAACCCGCCCCTCTCTTTTCGTGTGGTGGCTGATCGCCCGGCGAGCGGCTTCAATCTGGCGGGAATTGAGCCAGGCGCCTTCCGCCGCCTGCAGGCCGATTTTCCCGAAAGCCAAAAAAAGGCCGCGCGTTTCGGTCATTCGCTTCAGCGACCGCCCTTTGTGCCACTTTCTGTGTTTTACTTTTTTCGGCATTAACATGGGAGCGTTTTGTTAAGAAATTCTGCCCGGAAACGTTTTTAGTTCCCGGCTTTTTATTTTTGAATTCTGGCCGCGGGAATCGGAGAAAACTTCCCCCTTGTTTATCCAGACTTTTATTCCCACCGTCCCGTAAGTCGTGTAAGCGGTCGCTTCGCCGTAGTCAATGTCGGCTCTTAAGGTGTGGAGCGGCAGTTTTCCCTTGCCCAGCCATTCAGTGCGGGCGATTTCACCGCCGTCCAGCCGGCCGGCGACTTTTATTTTCGCGCCCAGCACCTCGCGATGCTGTAAAATCTCCTCAAGATGTTTTTTAACCGTTCTTCGGAACGGAAAACGCTTTTCCAAATCCCAGGCGATATTTTGCGCCGTAACGGCGGCCGAAACATCCGATCTTTTCAATTCTTCAACATTCAAATTGAGCGTCAGAGGTTCTTTGAACTTATTAGCTACCCGCAGTTTTTTTACAACCGATTCCAGCATCTTTTTCAGGTCCTCAATGCCCTTTCCGCCGCGGCCGATAACCAGACCCGGACGCGCCACCCGGATAAAGATCCGGCAGGCATTGGCGGTCCGTTCAATATGCACCGCGGAAATTCCGGCAAGGCCGATTTTCTCGCCAATGACGCGGCGCAGCGCTATGTCTTCTTCAAGGTATTGCCGCGCGTTTTTTTTATTGACAAACCAGCGGCTGTTCCAGTCGTTGATGACTCCCAATCTGAATGAACTTGGTTTTATTTTGTTTCCCATGAAAATATTTGAAAATATTTGAAAATATTTTATACGGATTTTCTCCGGAAGAATTTCTTGAACATTCCCGGAGGGGCCGACGGCTGGACGCCCTGCTTTTCGCGCAATTCTTTTTTCACGCCCAAAATCGGCTGTTCTTTCGCCGTTTCCCGCTTTTTTTCCTCGACGTGGATTTTTTCTTTTCCGGTTTTTTTGCCGGACTTTCCGCCCAGCTTGGGAGCGGCGGCGATTTTGAACCGGGGGGCGGCCGCTTTCGCGGATTCAACCAGCGTCAGAGTAACGTGGCTCATTTTTTTCTGAAGCGGCGAAGCGGAACCGCGCGCGCGAGGCAAGTATCTCTTAAGCATCGGACCTTTGTCAACCGTCACGCTTTCCACGATCAAATTTTCGGGATTCATCTTCCGGTTGTTTTTCGCGTTGTTCGCCGCCGAACGCAAAAGTTTCAGAAGGGGTTTCGCGGCGCGGCGATTCTTAAACAAAAGCTGAGCCTCGGCTTCATTGACGGAGAGACCTTTTATCAAGTCGGCGACAAGCCGCGCTTTTCTCGGCGCGATTCTCAAATAATTCAGCCGCGCCGTTTCCTTTTTGATTTGTAATTCCGTTTTTTTCATAAAATTCAGCGAATATCCGACTGACCGTTATTTGGCGGGTTTGGCGACGGGAGCGGCGGCCGCTTTCTGCTCCAGCTCCTTCTGCATTTTTCCGCCGTGGCGGGTAAATTTGCGCGTCGGCGAAAATTCTCCCAGGCGGTGGCCGACCATTTCCTCGGTAACGGCAACCGAAATAAAATCCTTCCCGTTATGGACGCCAAAAACAAACCCGACCATTTCCGGAGAAATTTCGGAGGCGCGCGACCACGTCTTTATGACGGTCCGATCGCCCGGTTTTAACGCGGCTACTTTTTTCAGCAGCTTTAAATCCACGTACGGACCTTTTTTTGAACTTCTGCTCATATGTTTGCCGTTAAATTATTTCCTTCTTTTTATAATCATTTTATTTGAAGACCGGTTTCTCTTGCGCGTTTTGCGGCCGCCGGTTATTTTGCCCCATTTGGTCTTTGGACGGCGCGTGCCCCGAACCGCCCTTCCTTCACCGCCGCCGTAAGGATGGTCAACCGGGTTCATGGCGGAGCCCCGAACGGTCGGGCGGATGCCCAGCCACCGCGAACGGCCGGCCTTCCCGATGGTTACAAGTCCGTGGTCGGGGTTGGAAACCTGCCCGAGAGAAGCGAAATTATCCCAGTGAAGGCGTCTGATTTCTCCGGACGCCATCCGCAATTCGGTAAACCCGTCGGCGTTTGCCAAAATCTCGGCGTAACTGCCGGCCGAACGCGCCAGCTGACCGCCTTTCATTTTTTGAATTTCCACATTATGCACGAAATAACCGACCGGAATGTTTTTCAGCTTCAGCCGGTTTCCGGGCTTGAGCGGAGCGTTTTCCGAAACGACGACGCCGTCCCCGGCTTTCATATCTTTAACCGCCAAAATATACGCCCTCGCTCCGTCCTTGTAAAGAATTCGCGCGATAAAAGCGGAGCGGTAGGGGTCGTATTCCACGGCCTCCACGCGCGCGGGGACATCCAGTTTCGCCTGCTTGAAATCAACGAGGCGGTAAAGTTTTTTGTTTCCCCCGCCTTGATGGCGGACGGTTATTCTTCCCTGATTGTTGCGGCCGGCCGATTTCGAAACGTTTTTAAGCAGGGATTTGAGCGGTTTGACCGCGCTTAAAACGCCGCGATAATTAACGACGGTCATATGCCTGCGCGATGCGGTTGTCGGTTTGAACGTTTTCATAAAAAAATAAAAACTTTAATGAGGCAGTATATCAATTGTCTGACCCGATTTCAACGTCAGAACGGCTTTTTTGTAACCGGGAACTTTTCCCGCCGTCCGGCCAAGCCGTTTTTGCTTCGGCCGGACGTTTATCACGTTAACCGAAACGACGTTCACGCCGTAAAGCGCCTCAACGCTCTTTTTAATTTCCCGCGCCGACGTTTTTTTGTCAACGACGAACGCGTATTTATTCAGCCGACTCAACGCCGTCATTTTCTCGGTAATAAGCGGCTTCTTAAGCAAAAGCGGATTGGCTCCGCCACCAATCTCCTTGCGTCCGGCAACGGCCGCCGGCGCCGTCGGCGACGTTTTCTCTTTTTTCTTTTCGGTAAAAAAGCTCATGGTTATTACTTTTTATATTTTTACGGCTTTTTCCACCTGGCCGACGGCGTTTTTATCCAGGACGACGTTTTTATGCTTCAGTAAATCAACGACGTTCAGCGCGTTCGGGCTAATCGCTTTCACGCCTTCAATGTTGCGCGCCGCCAAGCGGACGCCGCGGTTTTCCGCCGACGGAACCAGCAGAACGCTCGTCTTTTTCCCGCCGAACAGGCCGTTAATCGTTGAAAAAACGATTTTCGTTTTCGGATTTTCAATATTCAAAGAATCAACGATTTTCAGATTGTTTTCTTTCAATTTTTTGGATAAAACGCAGGCGAACGAAGCGCGTTTCATTTTTTTATTGATTTTTTTGGAAAAATTCCTCTCTTTCGTCGGGCCGAAAGTGACGCCGCCGCCGACCCACAAGGGAGAGCGGATTGAGCCGTGCCGCGCCCGGCCGGTTCCTTTCTGACGCCAGGGCTTTTTCCCGCCGCCTCTCACCTCGCCCCGGTCTTTGGCGTGAGCAATCGTCTGACGACTGTTGCCAAGCTGGGCGAGCAACGCCTGATGGACCAAGTCGGCGTTCCATTCACGCGCAAAAATCCGGTCGGAAAGGTCAACCTGTCCGATCTTTTCGTTTTTTAAATTATACAAATCGGTTTTCATGATTTTGCGCGTTATTTTTCGGCGACCTTGACAATCCGAAGCAATCCGCCGCGATGGCCGGGAACGGCTCCTTTCACCATTAAAAGATTATTGGCGCCGTCAACGGAAACGACTTTCAGGTTTTTTACGGTCACGCGATTGCCGCCCATCCGCCCCGCCATCCTTCTACCTTTCACGACCCGCTGCAAGGCCGTGCTGCCGATGGAACCGGGCGCGCGATAACGATTTTTCTGCCCGTGAGTCTTCGGCCCGCCGCCAAAGCCGTGCCTTTTGACGACGCCCTGAAAACCGCGGCCCTTTACCGTTCCGATAACGTTCACCACGTCCCCCTCTTTAAAAACGGAAGCGTCTATTTTATCTCCGACGGAGCGGCCGGAGCTCCTGAATTCCTTCAGATGGCGGAAATTTCCAAGCTCTTTCAGTTGGCCGCGAAGGGGTTTGTTGATTTTTTTCTTTTCCCCGAACCCGATTTGAACCGCTTCGTAGCCGTCCTTTTCTTTTGTTTTCACCCGCGTAACGACGACGGGGCCGGCCTTAATGACCGTCACCGGAATAACGTTGTCGTTTTTGAAAATCTGGCTGTTTTTTATTTTTGTTCCCAGAATAAAATCCATGGCTGTGAAATCCGCAAATAATTCCGCTTCCCTATTTAAAACGACCGAGATGAGCCCGGCCGTTTTAAATGACCAACGCAAGAACCAAGCTTACATCATTTTTATCTCAATGTCCACCCCCGCCGGCAGATTCAGATCGGTCAACGATTCAATGACCTTGGACGAAGGATTGAGAATGTCAATCAGACGCTTGTGGACCCTTAATTCAAACTGCTCGCGCGAATCCTTATGAACGAAAGTTGATTTATTGACCGTATAGCGCTTCATCTCCGTCGGCAAAGGAATAGGCCCGAGAGTTTCGGCGGCGTTGCGCTTGGCTATTTCCATAATCTGGCGGCACGAGCTGTCAATCAGCTTGTGATCGTACGCCTTGATGCGCAAGCGCAATTTGTCTTTTTCGTTTTTTTGTAGAGGTGCCATAATGCGAAAATTGCGAAAAAAAATGATTGGTTTCCCGCTTGATTCCGGCCGCTTGGCCGGCTTTTGCGCCGATTTTATTTGTTGATCTTATTTATTTATCTTAAGAACCACTCCGGCGCCGACGGTCTTTCCGCCTTCGCGGATGGCAAACCGCTGTTTTTCTTCCAGCGCCACCGGAGCGATAAGCTTCACCGACAATTTGACGGTGTCGCCGGGCATTACCATTTCCATCCCCTGCGGCAAAGTCACTTCTCCGGTAACGTCAGTGGTGCGAATGTAGAACTGCGGCTTGTAGCCGGCGAAAAACGGCGTGTGCCTTCCTCCCTCTTCCTTGCTCAAAATGTAGACCTCCGTCTCAAATTCGGTGTGGGGGGTAACGCTTCCAGCCTTGGCGAGAACCTGTCCGCGTTCAACGTCTTCTTTTTTAAGGCCGCGCAGCAAGATGCCGACGTTGTCTCCGGCCCGCCCTTCGTCCAAAAGCTTGTTGAACATTTCAATTCCGGTAACAACCGTCTTGACCGTCGGGCGAATGCCGATAATTTCAATTTCCTCGTTAACCTTGACGAGGCCTCTTTCAACGCGGCCGGTTACGACCGTTCCGCGCCCTTCAATGGAGAAGATGTCTTCCACGGGCATAAGAAACGGCTTGTCGGTTTCCCGCACCGGCTCCGGAATAAAATTGTCCAAAGCGGCGACGAGATCCAAAATCGGTTTGGCGGCTTCGTCGTCGGCGCTCTTTGATTCCAGCGCTTTCAGGGCCGAACCGCGGATAATCGGGGTTTCGTTTCCCGGAAATTCGTATTTTTTCAGAAGTTCGCGGATTTCCTCTTCAACGAGGTCAATCAGACCCGGGTCGTCCACCATATCCACCTTATTAAGAAAGACAACAATCGCCGGAACGCCCACCTGACGCGCCAAAAGAATGTGCTCTCTCGTCTGGGGCATCGGGCCGTCGGTGGCCGAAACCACGAGAACCGCGCCGTCCATCTGCGCCGCGCCGGTAATCATGTTTTTGATGTAATCGGCGTGACCGGGCGCGTCAATGTGCGCGTAGTGGCGCTTTTCCGATTCGTATTCGGAGTGATGAAGCGCGATGGTGATTCCGCGGGCTTTTTCTTCCGGGGCATTGTCAATCTGGTCAACCTTTTCTTCTTTCTTGATTAATCCCTTCATAAAAAGGACGTGCGTAATCGCCGCCGTCAGGGTCGTTTTGCCGTGGTCAACATGGCCGATCGTGCCGACGTTGACGTGCGGTTTAGTCCGTTCAAATTTTTCTTTTTCCGCCATAATATTTTTTTATTTAATTATTTTTTTAATTTATCTTGAAAAATAAATCCGCGACCTGATTTTGTGAATCTTACAGCGGGATATCCTTAATGTCAATATCTTTGCCCGCTTTAAGCTCTTTCACCAGATTGACGAGATTTTCGTACTCCGCCCACGTCATCACGACGTAGCGCGGCTCGTCGCCGTCCAAAATAACGCACTTGCCGCATCCCTCCTTCAAGACGAGTTTTATTTTGGAAAAAGCGTCCATCCGATTTGCTGCTCGCTAAATTCTAAATTCTCCTTCTACTGCCTCTTCCCTTCCACGATCTGCGTTTCAATGTTCTTCGGCACTTCTTCGTAATTGCTGAACTCCATTGTAAAACTGCCGCGCCCCTGCGTCATCGACCTCAATTTCGTGGCGTATCCGAACATTTCGGAAAGGGGCACCAGCGCGTCAATCACCTTCACTCCGAGGCGGTCATTCATCGCTTCTATTTTTCCTCTCTTGGAATTCAGATCGCCGGTGACGTCTCCCAGAAATTCCGCCGGCGCGATCGTCTGAATTTTCATTATCGGCTCAAGAAGCACCGCCTTGGCGCGGCGGGCGGCTTCCTGCAAAGCCATGGAGGCGGCGATTTTGAAAGCCGCTTCGGAAGAGTCAACGTCGTGAAAAGATCCGTCGTAAAGCGTCGTTTCAACGTCAACCATCGGATATCCGCCGACAACGCCCTTCGTCAACGCTTCTTTCACGCCTTTTTCAACGGCGGGAATGAACTCCTGCGGAATAAGGCCGCCCTTGATGGCGTTGACGAACTCCGACCCCTTGCCGCGCTCAAGCGGCCCGACCTTCAGCCAGACGTGACCGTACTGGCCGCGGCCGCCGGATTGGCGGATGTATTTCCCTTCGGCCTCCGCCTCTCCTTTGACGGTTTCTTTATAAGCGACCTGCGGGCGGCCGACGTTGGCCTCAACCGTGAATTCCCGCTTCATCCGGTCAACGATAATTTCCAGATGCAACTCGCCCATTCCCGCGATAAGCGTGTCACCCGTTTCCTGATCCGAGCTGATGCGGAAAGTGGGATCTTCCTCCGCCAGGCGGCGAAGAGCAATGCCCATCTTCTCCTGGTCGGCTTTCGTTTTCGGCTCAATTTTAACCGCGATAACCGGCTCCGGAAAAATGATTTTTTCCAAAACGACCGGACGTTCGGTATCGCAAAGAGTGTCGCCCGTGGTCGTATTTTTCAAACCGACGATGGCGCCCAATTCTCCGGCGTAAACCTCCTCCACTTCCTCTCTCTGATTGGCGTGCATTCTGACTATCCGACCGATGCGCTCCTGGTTGTTTTTCGTTGAATTCAAAACATAGCTGCCGCGTTTCAAAACGCCGGAATAAACGCGGAAAAAGGTCAGCGACCCCACGAAAGGATCGGAGGCGATTTTGAAAGCCAGCGCGGCGAGCGGCTCTTCGTCTTTCGGCCGCCGTTCCG
>CAYHUJ010000014.1:0-6181 GCA_964360035.1 uncultured Candidatus Saccharibacteria bacterium
CCGACGAAATTCCACGCCATGGAAACGGCGGTTGCCGACAATTTGGCAACGTTCAGCCACAGAGCGGGAGAAAGCCCCGCCGGAGAGCCGACGTAGGTCGTAAGAACGAAAAGAATTCCGCTGTTTATCAGCGCGCCGATAACGGAAACGACGAGAAATTCAACAAATTGGATCGCGGGCTTCCCTTCTTTGCCGGCTTTGAAAGTCCAGTATTTATTCCAGAAATAACTGTTCGTTACCGCGACGGAAAAAGAAACGAGATTCAGGAAAAATATTCCGCCGCCGCTGTAAATTCCGGATAAATATGTCAGCAGATTTAAAACGCCGAAATCAACGGCGGTATTTAAAACCCCGACAAAACCGAACTTTATTAACTGGCCAACAACCCCCAAGTTCATTATTTTGATTTTAACACATCCGCCAGTAATTCAACAACCCTGTCCGCCAGCTCCGGATTTTTCAAAAACATATTCGTTCCGTGGCCGGCGCCGTCCATAATTTTTATTTCTTTCGCGCAATCAAGAAGGCCGTGGAGCTTTTTCGCCGATTCGGTTGAATACTCGTCCCCTTCTCCGCCGGCGGCCAAAAAAACGAACTGCCCAGAACCGATTTTTTCCGCGAGCGGCTCGGTTTTAACGCCGCGATAATCAAGCCCCGGAGACAAAAGGGCGGAGAAAGCAACGTCCGGATGTTCCGTTTGATACCGCAAAGCCAGATTGGCGCCGATGGAAGCGCCGACTAAAGCGATATTATTCGTCTTAATTCCCCTTTCCGCCAAAAAATCAGCCGCCGCCTCAATGTCCTTGATGCTTTCCTGATGTTCCCGGTCGGAAAACTTTTCGTAATCAAGAACGCGGCCGCCCTTCCCTTTCGTTGATTCGCCGTGGCCGCGCAGATCAATAGCCAGCGCCGAAAATCCATTTTCGTTAAGTTTAAGAGCGAAATCGCGCCATGATTCCTTTGCCTTTGGCATCATATGGAGCAGAATAACGGCCCCGGCGCCGTCAGCGGGGTAGTAATCCCCGCTCACCTCCACGCCGTCTTCCGTTTTAAAAACGGCTTTTTCGCTTTTCATCGGGTTCATCCTTGCGAATCTACGTCCTCAATCTTATAAGAATCTCGTCTTCAACGTCCTGCCTGTCCCTGCCGTACGTCAGGCGGGACAATTCTTTCAGTTTATCGCGCAGCTCGGCGCTTCCCGCCTGGGGCGGAAAGGTGCGCATATTGAAGGGGGTCGTCGGCTGGTTGTTGACGATAATTTTGGCGTAGGCGTTGAAATTGCCGATATTGACAAAATCGCTTTTTGTGAACACCGGCGCGAAATATTTTATCAGAAACTCCGCGTCTTCCGCTCCGACACGAAACGCGGCCATTGAACCGACGTTGCCGAAAACGGCGTCGCGGATTTTTTCGTTAAGCTGGGCGATGAACTGGTGGGCGATGACGAGATTGAGGCGGTATTTGCGCGCTTCGGACAAGATGGTGGCGATGGAATCGGTGGAGATGTTCTGAAACTCGTCCATAAAAAGAGAAAAATCGCGGCGTTTTTCCTGTTCAATATCCACGCGTGAAAGGGCGGCCATCAGGATTTTTCCGACGATGATCATTCCCAATAAATTGGCGTTGATGTCCCCGATGCGCCCCTTGGAGAGATTGACCAAAAGTATTTTTCCTTCGTCTATCGCCTGCCGGAAATTGAAAGCCGATTTAACCTGTCCGATTATCGGCCGGACGTAATCGTTGGCGATAAAATTGTTGAACTTGGAAGTGATGTAGGGAGTCATATTCGCCAGAGCCGCTTCTCCTCCCGCTTTCGTCGCTTCTTTTTCCCAGAAATCAACGACGACGGGATTCGTTATCCGCGCGAGTTTCCGGTCCCGGAAGGCCGCGTCGGAGAAAATCCGCGGCACCTCAACCAGCGTCGCCGGCTCATTAGGGGCGTCTTCCATTAAAAGCAGGAGCGCGTTGCGAAGATACTGCTCAAACATCGGGCCGCCGGTCGTTTTCAAATCGTACAACCGGTCAAGTATGCCGACCATTTCGTTAATAATGAAAGTTTTCTGCTCCGGTTTGTCAAAGTCGTATTCCAGAATGTTGAATCCGATCGGCCGCCAGATATCGCCCGGGTCAAAAACGATCACGTCGTCAACCCGTCCCTTCGGAATCAAGCTCAGGATTTTCTCAACGGCGTCGCCGTGAGGATCAATGAAGCAGACGCCCTTGCCCCGCTTTATGTCTTCAACGGCCAAATTTTCTATCATAACGGATTTTCCGACGCCCGTCTGGCCGATAACGTAAAGATGGCGGCGGCGGTCGTCGTCGCTCAGGCGGATTGTCTTGTTTTCTCCGCGAAAATCGCTTTCGCCGAGGATACTGCCTTCCGCCGACAGCTCTTGCGGCGGCGGCGCTTCTTTCACTCTCAGCCATTTGATGCGGGGAATGGCGGTGCTCAGAAGCGGCAGGTGAAACAAGCTGGCCAATTCTTCGCTGTTTAAAATCATCGCGCCGGCGTCCGGCTCGCGAAAGGAGTAATTGAAAAAGAATTTTTTCAGATTCCGCGGTTTGACGATTTTAATCTCGTTGCGCAGAGGAGCGGAAAACTGGGAAAACGAGCCGGCCAGCGATTCAAGAATTGATTCCGCCTCAAATTGAGCCGCGGCGGAAGCGACTATGCGGATGTTGACGGAAAAAAGCGGCTTGGCTACTTTTTGTCCAAGCGTTTTAATCGCTTCTTCGTCAATTATTTTTTCCCGCTTTTCTTCCGGTTTTTCTTCGGAAGAAAGAACCGACTTGATGTCTTTGAGTGTTATAAACTTCGGACTCAAAATATCGCCGAGTTTTTCTCCCTTTTTCAGACGGATAATGGCGTCTAAAACGTTTTTCTTCGCCGCCGGCGGCGCCGGCGCGACGACCACCTGCAGCGCCGCCCCTTCGCCGACTTCTTTTAACTGCGAAAGATGGCTGATGACCGGAGCGAAGGTGTCAATGTTCGCCTCCTGATAAGTTCTTATCGGCAAAACAAAACTTTGTTTCAGCGTCAGATAAGCGCCGACGGACGAACCGCCGGCGTTAAAAATATTAAAATCGTCAACGCGGCTTACTTGGGCGTTCGGCCACAATCCTTGAATTTGCCCGGCCGCGAAATTCAGAGATTTTTCCGGTACCGCCAGATAAAAATGAATAAGCTCTCCCACGTTGTGAACGGCCGCTTCAAAAATAAACGGCTGATTAAGAGAGATTAAAGCGGAAAAAAGCTGTTCCGAAAAATTAATTTCGTTTTTCGGGTCTTTTGTTTCCTTCCCCTCCTCCTCGCTGATTTTGGGCAGGCGGATCAAAAGAAGGCGCAGATTAAGCGATTGAAACGAGCGCCTTTTGCGCAGATAAATCGCGTAAACCGCGAGCGCCAGCGCTCCGGTGAAAATCACGACGGCGGCGGCGAAAATTAATCCGTTCATTCTTTTTTGATGATGTTTCGCTTAACAAGCTCTTCGTGAAGTTTGTCAACCAGAGCGTCGTGAAAGGCGTCTAAAATATACGGGGAGCTTTCCCGCGCCTCCTTAATGGCGGCGGTCAGCCCGTCGGAAAGGGCTTGATTCACCAATTGATTGACTTTATGCCCGTCGTTTCCTTGAACGACGGGAGCCGCGGCTCCCGTCGGCGGCACGGTCGAAATCATTTGCGAGGCCGAAGCGGGAAAGATTTTTTCACGGAGAGTTTCTTTCAAAACCTCCCTTTCGGAAACAAATCCCCTTTCTTTTTCCAACGCCGCCTTTTTTTGTTCTATTTCCGCGGAAAGCTGGGCGATCTCGGCCTCAAGATTGTTTTGAAATGCGCCTTCTGGCATGGTAGGATTATTTTCGTTATGCGCGATAAAAAAAAATTATTACTCGTCTTAATCGTAATTATAGCCGCTTTTTTACGTTTACACAATCTGGAAAACCTGCCGCCCGGTCTCTATCCGGACGAGGCGATGAACGGCAACAACGCCCTTGAGGCGCTGACGACGGCTCCGCCAGCCGGCGGATTCAAGGTGTTTTATCCGGAAAACAACGGTCGCGAAGGGCTGTTCATCAACATTCAGGCGCTTTTCGTCAATTTTTTCGGCAACGAACCATGGGTATTGCGCCTGCCCGGCGCTCTTTTCGGAATTCTGACGGTTCTCGGAATTTATTTTCTGACGCGGGAGCTTTTCCGCGAAAACTCCCAAGGGGAAATAATCGCCCTTCTTTCCGCTTTCTTTCTGGCGACCAGTTTTTGGCATATCAACTTTTCCCGCATCGGTTTCCGCGCCATTACGGCGCCGTTCTGGCTGGTTTGGGGGCTTTATTTTCTTCTTGCCGCGTTTCGGCGGGCAAAAGAGGGGCGATGGCCCGTTTTTGGCGCCGCTTTCGCCGGAATATTTTACGGGCTTGGTTTTCATTCGTATATCGCCTATCGGGCGACGCCGGCCTTGATTCTCGCCGTTGCCGCGATCCACTGGATTAAAAACCGGACGGCGCGCCGGGAAACCGCCGCCGTCTTCGCCGTTTTTTCCCTGTTTGCCGTTTTGGCCGCTCTTCCCCTTCTGGTTTATTTTTTTGAACATCCCGCCGACTTTTTCGGCCGCACCGGCCAGGTGTCCGTTTTTGCCTCTCCGACTCCGCTAAAAGATCTCGCTTTAAACGCCGTTAAAACGGCCGCAATGTTTAATTTCGTCGGCGATTTCAACTGGCGGCACAATTACGCCGGCCGTTCCGCTCTTTTCTGGCCCGTTGGCGCGATGTTTTTAATCGGCGTTTTTCTGGCCGTCAAGGCGGTTATTCACGAAATAAAAACAACGTTCGGATGGGGCGGTTCTAATTTCGCGCGTTATCCGCTGAAATTTTTTGAGAGCAAAACAAACGTTTCTTCCGCTTCTTTGACCGCGCTCGCCTGGCTCGGCACGGCCGCCTTGCCGGTTGTCGTATCCAACGAAGGCCTGCCGCACGCCCTGCGGGCGATTTTGATGGCGCCGCCGGCTTTTATCCTCGCCGGTATGGCTACCGGCTGGCTGTACCAAAGAGAAGCCGAAAACGTTCCCAGGGTGTTTTCCCCGGCAACGCAAAAAGCGATTGTCGCGGGCGCCTGGCTGATCGCCTTTCTTCTGGTCGCCGAGGTTTACGTCGCTTATTTTTGGTCATGGGGAAAAAACCCGAACACCGCCGGCGCTTTCGCGAAAAATTACGTTGAAATCGGAAGGGAGCTGAACGCCCTTCCGAAAGAACGCCCGAAATACGTCGTTGTCGCCGCCGGAGGCGTTGAGGTTCGGGGCGTGCCGATGCCTTCCCAAACGGTGATGTTCGTCACCGACACTTTCACTCCGGAAAAACAAAAAGAGAAAAATATTTTTTACGTTTTTCCG
Source organism: uncultured Candidatus Saccharibacteria bacterium (assembly GCA_964360035.1). Classification (GTDB taxonomy): domain Bacteria; phylum Patescibacteriota; class Minisyncoccia; order UBA6257; family JACRHY01; genus JACRHY01. The sequence goes on from CAYHUJ010000014.1 coordinate 5,381, forward strand.
CAAGACAAAGATAAAATTCCTCCCGGCGCTTTCGTCGCGACTATTGAATAAGAAAACGTCCTTCGTTCTTTACGCTTCATATTCGCCCGCCGCCTTCCGATAAGCGCAGTATTCGCAATCCGGCGCCGCTTTCGGTAATTTTTCTTCCAGACAGCGGCGCGCGTCCGTCAGCGCTTGCTCCACCCAGGAGTCGTTGCCGGCGTAGGGAATGACCGTCACGTTAAACTCCAGTTTTCCGTCAAAAGCCCGGCGGTCGCGACGGCCGTTGGCGTAAACGAAATAGCCGGTATCGGACATGTCGAAGCCGTTCTTCCGCAAAAGCCACTGATAAATTTCCATCTGGCGCTTGTAGCCGCCTTGCCACTCGGCCTCAATGCCCACTTCGCCGTCTTTGCTGGTGGATTTGTAATCAACGACGATTAATTTTCCGTTATTGCTTTTCCAAACGTCGTCAACGGCGCCGGTAACGAGAAAATTGGTCGGCCGGTGGAGGAATTGGACTCCGACAAAATTCTCCCGCCATTTGTCCATCTCCGGATGATCAAAAGGCACGGCGTCAATTCCGTAAGCGGTCATCAGCGGATGAGCCGAGCCCTTCGCCCGATGGACGTCAAATTCTTTTTTCAGCAGATGATCCACCGCCGAATTCAGATTAAACGGAAAGCCGGGCGGCTGACCGACGCCCAGACGCCGGTCAAGATAAAAACAACGCGGGCAGTTGACGAAAAGCTCCAGTTTGCTGCGGCTCAATTTAAACGGCTCGGACGAAGACGGATCAAATATATTCCTCGTTCTTTTTCC
>CAYHUJ010000014.1:6281-14352 GCA_964360035.1 uncultured Candidatus Saccharibacteria bacterium
TCAATTTCCCTTGAAGTTTTGCGTGATTATAACGTAATCGTTGACGACCGCGATGCCGATGCCGCCAACCGAAAATTCGGCGTTCAGGATATTCTTGCGGTGGCCGGGAGAATTCATCCAGCCGGCAACCGCCCGCCCGCCGACTTCCGTTATCGTCCGCCATTCTTTATTCACCCATTCAACCCGGCCGGCGTTTCGCGCCGCCGCGAGCGACTGGGACAGCGTGGCGCGATACAAGGCCTCCCTTTCTTCGCGCGTGCCTTCCCCGGGTAAAAACTTGCCTACCGGCGGACAATCCGCCGGCGCTTCTCCCGAACGGTATTGATAAACGAGCTTCGCGGCCAGCGGCACCATCGCGATATTCTCTCCGCCGGCGCGATAATCAACGTTAGCGTTTTCAAACCGCTCTTTCAAGGTAAAGCCGGAGACAAAACCTTCATGGCGGATTATCGGATAATTACAGAGCTTTTCGGGATCGGTCAGTTCTATGTTGTCCGTCGCCTGGTCGCGGCTGTGGCGCGCCGCGACTTCGCTTAAAGCATCGTCCCATCCGAGAGGCGAAAATCCGGCCGCCGCTCTCTCCTGATTGATCAAATCGTGAATTTTAGCGGCCATTTCCTTCAGACTGTAAACCGGCCGCGGCTTTATTTCGTAAACCGGCAAAGAATTGCCCGGCGCGCTTCCGTTCTCCGAAGCGGTTGCGGAAACCGTTTCCGCGACCGCGCTTTCCGGCGCGGCCGGAACCGCCAATTCGGCGTTGATTTTCGTTCTCGTTAAAGGGCCGAAATAACCGGTCGCCGGCAAGCCGCTGGCCGCCTGATAGGCCTTGAGGGCTTTCAGAGTCAGAGAATAAAAATTGCCGGTGGTAAAACCGGGAAGCAAAAAATTTTTCTTTTCCAAAAATTCCTGCAATCTTTTCACCTCGGCGCTGTCGCGCAGGCCGAAATAAAGATTACTTTCAAATTCTGTCCGCGGAAGCGGCTTTGCGGCGCCAAGGCGGCTTCTTAGTTCCTCCACTTGCCGCAGAAGAGCGCCGATTTTGGTTTGCAGTTCATCCGCCGTCACGGCCGATGACCGATTCGGAAAAATTATTATCGCCGCCGCTAAAAATATTATCGCTGCCGCGCTCATCGGCGCGCGGTGAATCATTCGCGTAGTCATTTCAATAAAACCATTAATTTATCTTTTTTAATGTAAATAACCCCAGGTGTGCAGTTTATCGCTGTTGTTTTCCCACTCGGCGCCGATGTCGGTGCGATAAAACATATTTTGGATCATTACGTTTTTTATTCTGGAATAGGCCTGATTTCGGGCTTCGCCGACCGTAACGCCGGAGCCGGTAACGACCAGCAGGCAGCCGGATTCGCCGGCGATGCGCCAGACGCCGTTGTCATTTTTGACGTCTTCAATGTGGATGCCGTCCAAATTGTTTTTTTTGAAAAGAATCGGCAGGTCGCGGTACATTTCAATTATTTCCTTGTCTTTTTTCGCGAAATAAGTCGGAACCAGAACGCGCACGCCGATTTGAAACCCGCGCTTGGTTTTAATCTCAAACGATTCGCCGGCGGCCATTTTATAAAACCATTCTCCCATCGGCGACAATATCCCCTCCTGCTGGATTTGGATTGTCGGATAGCCGAACCGCGTCGTAAATTCCAGCGGATACACTCCCTTGCCGTTGACTATGCAGTTAATGTCAACGTAACCGACATAGCCGGCCTCCGCCAAATCCGGCTTCATTTTCTCCAGCGTCATTTTAAAAAGATTGTTCGGCTTGCTCCAGAACATCAAGGTGCCCATTTCGCCGGAAAACGGGCCGATATTGCCCGGGAAAATGCGCTTGTGTTCAAAATTGACGTTTATCGGAAGAATAAAATCGCGGCCGTTGAAAAACGCCCCGACCGCCACTTCTACTCCGGAAACGTATTTTTGAAGCTGGAAAAGGGGGGCTTTTTTCTGCCAGACGTTTTTATTCTGTTCCAGTAATTCCAGTAAATCTTTGCCGTCTTCTTCTTCGCCGAGAAAAGAAAGCGATTTTCCTCCCGAGGGAACGTTTCCGCTCGGTTTGAAAACGTAGCGTTCCGGATTTTTTTTAAGAAAATCAATCGCTTCGTCGTAATTGGAAAACTGCCATTGGGGAAGAATGTTAATGCCGCGCTTCTTAAGCTCCATCTGGCCGAACCCGCGATCCATTTCCAGCTTGTCGGTATAGACGCTGCCGCCGATAACCGGCTTTCCGGCGCGGCGCAGTTTTTCGGCTGCTTCCCCGAATTCCACGTCGTCAAACACTATTACGTCGGCCCAATCCCGATGCGCTTCCCAGTTGTCAACTTTTTCCAAAAATCCGTCGTAAACGTCAATGTCGCTTTTGGACTTGATGTAGGCCTTCACCGAATGGCCTTCCAATTTCAAATGCCAGGCCGCGTCCCCGCTTAAACTTTCCAAGGAAACAAAAAGAAAATTTAACGGTTTAAATCCGTTTCCCGATTGCGATTGAATAATCCCGTTCATTATTTTTAAAATTATAAATTAAAACGAAACACCCCGCAATACGGGGCGTTTCGTTTTTTCTTCCTCGCTTGCGCCGATTACAAACTGTTTATGTCGGCGTCCACCGTCTGAAATTCCTTGTCCAAGTCATTAATGTCAACAGCTTGGAGTTCGCTGTTGATGGCGGAAGTGGAATCTTCCTTGGCCGTCGGCGGCGGGGAGATCGGAGGCGTCTGCGAAGGCAGCGATGGAGCGGACGGCGGCGCCTGCGTTTGCCGCAGCCAAAGAAAGGCGACGATTAAAACGACTACCGCGCCGGCGAGAGCCGCCAGCAAATAACTCTTTTTTATCGGTCCGGGACCGGCGGATGGGGCGACGTTGTTTTCCGTATTTTCCATATTAATGTTGTTTCGCGTCTTTTTGTTTAATTATTTGACCTTGTATTAGCTTGGGATTATTGGCTTTGGGTGGTGGTAGCCGTTTCCGGCGCCGCGGTTTCTTCCACTTCCAGCTCGTCAACTCTGGGAATCTGCGCCAGGGCCACGGCGGCCTTATGAACGGCGTCGCGCGCCGCCTGGACCGCTTGTTGAACCTTGGTTAAATCGGCGTGTAGCGCCTGGCGGGCCTTGCCGACGTCCTGTCGTAATCCCGTTTCGTTGGAAACGGCAATGACGTACGTTTTGCCTGACTGCGCCTCAATCATCGCTCGAACGTTGTTAATGGCGTTTTTAGCGGCGTCATGCGCGGCTCTTACCGCCGCAACGTCGCGGCCGTTCGCTTCCGCTTTCGCGGCGCGGCTGTCAATATTGTCAAGAATTTTTTCCAGTCTTTCCAAAACGTTTGAGAAATGCGTCATCCGGTTTTCGTTCAGGGCGTCTAAACGCTGGTCAACTCTCTCAACGATTTGTTTTTTCCGCTCGTCTTTGATTTTCGCCAATCTTTCTTTCAGTTCCTCTCTTTTCGCCTGAACGCGGACTTTTAACTCGGCGCGCTTGGCCTCAACGGCCGCTTTGAAATCCCCTCTCTTTTTTTCAATTAATGCCTTGGCCTCTTCGCGCTTCGCTTTTATTTGTTCCGCTACTCCCGCCCGCCGCTCTTGAACTTCCGCGCGGACACCCTGTCTCGCGCCGCGGATTTCTTGCTGAACGTTCTGCCTCGCGTCGCGCAGTTCTTGATTGACTTCTTGGGCGGCGTTGCGAAGACGCTCTCCGACGCCCGGAAGCGGAACCTGCGCCATTGTCAGAACCGGCGCGGCGACGCTCAGCGATACGGCAACCGAAATGATATTTTTAATCATAATTTTATGGGATTTATTAATTTTATTCATTATAGCACAGTGGACATTCTGTCAAAAACCGCTAATGTGGATAACTTTTCGACCTCTTACCGTATAAAGACGGCCGGGAATTGGGATTATTACAAATTCATATCATATCTCTTAACGCGCAAAATTCGCAGTCCTTGTCGCCGCAACGGCGGTCCCAGAACTTCAGCTCCCGGATTTCTTCGGCTGTTTTTTTAATCAACTCCTCAAGTTCTTTCGCTTCGCCGTCGGCGATAATAAACTCTTCCGCGCGATAACGGCCACTGTCGTCCGGTTCAACGAAATCAACTCTTCCCTTCTCCATCCGCGTTTTTCCGTTTTCGTAGCGGTCAAGAAGAATTTTGTAAAAAACCAGCTGGCGTTTTATGTCGCCGCCTCCCTCTTTTGTTTTCCCTTCAATATAATTGCGGCTTTTCGGCTTGCTTGTTTTGTAGTCGGTTACGATTGCCGCACCGTCCGAAGCCGGCTCCATTCTGTCTATTTTGCCGTTCAAAATTATTCCCGGCGCGAGGATAATCCCTTTAACGGCGATTTCGGTCAAGACGTCACCGCCTCGGGAAAGGCGATAATAGTCGTAATAACCGGAAAGAGACGCGCGCCCTTTTGCCAGCAATTCGTCAAAAATGTTTTTTGCCAGAGGTTCTTTTTTCAGCGCGGCTTCAAAAAAACCGAGCAGGGTTTCTTTCTTGAAATCGCGCGTTTTGAAAAAACGGTTCAGCGCCTCATGGACGGCGGTGCCGTAGCTTTGCTGTTTATCTTTTCCGCGGGGAATCATCAATAAATTGAGATAGAAAAATCTCCACGGGCAATTCAAGTAGTTGTTCAGAGAAGTCGCCGAAAGGCCGCGTTCCGCGAAAATTTGCCCGAAAAATTCCTTGTCTTTCAAGCCGGCGCCGGCGGGACGCTTTTCGGAAAAAATTATTTCCCTGTTTTTCAAAAATCCTTCTTCAAAATCAAGCTCTTTGCCCGCCGATTTGAAGCGGTCGTCAATTTCTTCAATAAATTGCGACGGCAGCTGTTCGCGGCCGTCAATCCCCTTTTCGGAGTAGGTAACGGTCAGGTTTTTCCTCGCCCGCGTCAAGGCCACGTAAAAAAGCCGCCGCTCGTCTTCATTGGCGTCAAAAGACAATATTTCGTTGAGGCCGAAAGGACCGGCCGGCAGTTTGAAATGATCCGCTCGCCGCTTGTTTCCCCAATGGCCGTCGTAAGCGTTAATGACGTAAACGCAATCAAATTCCAGTCCCTTTGATCCATGGGCCGTCATCAGCCGCACGGCGCCGGCGGATCCGCTTTTCGCTTCTTTTTTTACGACCACCCCGTATTCTTTCAGAGCATTGAGATAAGCGAGGAAATCGCTCAAGCGGCAGTCGTTATGCTCTTCAAGAAGCGAGCTCAATTCACTAAAAAGCGCGTTGATTTTTTCCAGCTTGTCAAAACAATCCGGTTTTTGAAGCAGTTTCGCCAAAAGGCCGGATTCCCGCAAAACGTTTCCGAAAAATTCCGGAAGCGATTCGTTTTTTTCCATCGTCTTCCAGCGGGAAAGCCGGCGATAAAAATCGTAAATTTTTTCCGGATTTTCCAGATTCAGCGGCTGAAGAGCGGCTCGGTCGGAAATCAGTTCAAAAAGCGGCCGACGGGCGGACGAAGCGCGCGAAACGGCTTTATAGACGTCCAGCGGCGCGATGCCGAGGAAATCCGCGTGCATCGCCTCAATAAGTTTTTCGTCGCTTCCGAAATCGCCGACGCAATCAAAAAGCGCCAGAAGTTTTTTGACGTCTCCGTCGCGCAAAACGTTCCGGTCCGATTCAATCGTAAAAGAAATACCCGCTTTTTCCAGCGCGTCCACGACCGGAAAAACGTCTTTATTATCGCGGTAAAGAACGGCGATTTCCGCCGGTCCGACGCCTTCGCCGATTCTCTTTTTAATGTCGGCGGCTAAAAAGTGGCGCTCGGCGTCAAACAGGGTAAAAGCGCGGACGGCGATGTTCTCTTCGGCGCGGTCGGCTCTGGCTTTGAGATTTTCGCGGGATGATTTTATCAAATCCGGCGCGCGATTTTTGGCAATCAGGCCGCCCGCCGAATCCAAAATCGTCTGGGTGGAGCGGTAATTTTCGTTGAGCGTTATCATGACCGCATCCGGATAAATTTTCTGAAAATAAAGGAAGTTTTCCAGCGAAGCGCCCTGAAAACGGAAAATCGCCTGCTTTTCGTCGCCGACGACGAAAAGGTTCGGGTTGGGATAAAATCCGCACAACAGCTCCAAAATCCGGTTTTGGGAGCTGTTGGTGTCCTGATGCTCGTCAACGAGAATATACTGGTGTTTTTCCTGCAGGCGGAGCAGAAAATCGCGGTTTTTTTCAAAAGCGGCGATAACTTCCAAAATCATGTCGCTGTAATCATAGCGATGCTCTTTTCGCAGCGCTTCGCGGTAAGCGGCGTAAACCGTCGCCAGTTCCCCGTTGCGCTCTATGTATTTCCAAAGCTCCTGATATTTGCCTTTTATTTTCCCCGCGAAAGCGCCTTTTTCGTGGCGCAAATCCCCTATCCGCTCAAACCCCTCCTTTTCTTTTGCGATGATTTCCGCGAATTTTTCCGGCGTTACGCCTTCGCGCTTCAATTTCTGGATAGCCGCCAAAGCGGGGCGGACGTAATAAAACGGATCGCCGAACGGTTTGAGCGTCCGGAAATTGCCGTCCGCGATTATTTTTTCAACAATCTTTATTTGACTCACTTCGTTCAAATGTTTCGCGCCGACGATTCGCGGAAACTCATCGGGATTGTCGTGGATAATTCCGTTGCAAAAACCGTGAAAAGTGGAGACGTTGACGTAGTATGCGGGCGCGCCGATGATTTCCACGAGCCGCCGGCGCATCGCCATCGCGCCCGATTCGGTGAAAGTAAGCGCTAAAATACCGGCTGGCCCTATGTCGGTTTTAAGAAGAATATTGGCGATGCGAAGCGTCAGAATTTCGGTTTTGCCGGTTCCCGGCCCCGCGACGACCATTACCGGCCCGTCAATCGCGTCCACGGCCGCCTTCTGCCTCGGATTGAGGCGGTTATAAAGTTCCTCAAATTTCCGGTTTTTCATATTTGTTCCTTGCTGTCAATTTTAGCACACAAAATCAAAAATCCCCTTTCGGGGATTTTTGAAACGAACGGGCGTTAGAAGTCGCGATTAAAATCTCTCCTTCCTCCGCGTCCTCCGCCGAAACCGCCGGTGCGAGGAGGCCTGTCGCCCATCGGGCGCGCTTCGTTTACCACGATGGCGCGTCCGTCAACGTCTTTACCGTTGAACGTCTCAATCGCTTTGTCGGCTTCGTCGTCATTCGGCATTTCCACGAATCCGAAACCTCTTGAACGGCCGGTCATCTTATCAATGATAACCGTAGCGGTATCAACGGCGCCGGCCGCGGAAAACAGCTCTTTCAGCTGTTCATCGGTCGTTTTGTAGGACAAATTGCCTATGTATAATTTCTTTGCCATGAGAACCAATTTTTTGTTAATTTTATTTAGCAGGAAAGACCATTCTCGCTACGCCCTGCTAAATAAAATTTCCTTCACGAGAAACTTCAAGAAAAAACCTCAAGAGAAACTCGGAGAAACTTTATAGCGGACTTCGTCAAGAACCACTGACTAACGCGGTAACTCTAACATAAAACAAATGGAAAAGCAATCCCCCCCCGGGCGCAACCCCTTGTCAAACCGAAAAGAAGAAATTAAAATGCGAAACATCGCGCCCATAGCTCAGCTGGTAGAGCAGCTCCCTTTTAAGGAGAGGGTCCCAGGTTCAAATCCTGGTGGGCGCACCAAAACAATCAAATCCCCGTTTTTTACGGGGATTTGATTATAGCGATCTCAAATAAGGCAAAAGATAGGCCATCGTCACGACGGCGGAGATAATTGACCAAATAATGATTATCGTCCCTTCCTTGCGGTGTTCCTCTTCAACGACCAAGGCGACGCCGTAAAGCAATCCCGCGGTGAAATTAACGACGGCCGTCAAAATCCCTATCCAGAACCATTTTTTAAACAGTTTGAATTTATCTTCCATAATGAATTTAAATTTATTGTTTTTTTATTAGACCTTTATTGCGGTAAGTAAAAAAAGCTTTGCGGAATAATCGGTTACGGCCGTTTCCCCTATCTCGGAATCACCTCTCTTAATCCCGTAATAAATACGCTGACGTTGGTTGTAAAAGTCCGCCAGGCATCGTCAATACTGCCGCACGTCAGCACGTAAGAGGTGGAAGATCGCGG
>CAYHUJ010000015.1:0-13583 GCA_964360035.1 uncultured Candidatus Saccharibacteria bacterium
TTCGCCCAACCGGCCGCCGGCCGTTAAAGTTTATAAAACGACGATTACCGGCTATTCCAGCACGCCGGAAGAAACGGACGACACGCCTTTCACCACCGCCTCCGGCACCCCGACGCGGCCGGGAGTGGTCGCCGCCAACTTCCTGCCCTTCGGAACCAAAATCCGCATCCCCGCCCTTTTCGGCGATCGCATATTCACCGTTGAAGACCGGATGCATATCCGCAATAGCGACAAGGTGGATATCTGGTTTTCTTCCAAAGAAGAGGCCTTAAATTTCGGTCGCCGTTCCGCCACCGTTGAAATTCTCTAATTCCGCCAGAACATCTTCGGGAATTGCGATCGGTTTTCCGACGGGGCTTACCCCGGGATACCTCCACGCGCTGATAACTATAATTTTTTGCCCCCCGACCATTACCTGCCCCGCGCCGAATTTATTCCGCTGTGAAGATTTTTGATTTTCCGTCTGGTACATCACCCAAATCTCCGCCGGATTTTTTGCGGAGCCGGCCGGCTTCATCACGGCGACGGTGTTCGGCGCGATCCCCTCTTCTTTCCTTTTGTAGCCGCTCAAAATTGACCTTACTTTCTGCGCCGAAAGGCCGTAATGGAGCATCTTGCCGACGGCGTGGTTCGTCCAGACGAAGCGGCTGTCGTTTTTGGGAATTTTGAACATCTTGGTTATTATTATAAACGAAATCGTTTTTATGAAAATCTACGTCGTCACGGGGGCGTCTTCCTGCGGAAAAACCACCATTATCGATCGTCTGGCGAAAATGGGATTTGCCGTTATGCACGAAGCCGCTCGCGAATTGATTCGGGAAGGAAAAATACGCCCGCGCACAGTTCAATTCCAGGAAGAACTGGCAAAGCGGCATCTGGCGCGGGAACAAGCCGTCCGCGCAAGCGGCGCGAATATCGCCTTCTTGGACCGCGGAATATACGACAATCGGGCATTTTGCAAACATTACGGATTCTCCGAAATTCCGAAAATTCTAAAAACCGAGCCGGCTTATGACGCGGCGTTTTTTCTGAATTCGCTTGCTTCTTTTGAAAACGACGGACTGCGCGTTGAGAGCGGTATTGAAGAAGCGCTGGCCGTCAAAAATCTGATATTTGAAGAATACAGCCGGCGCGGCATTCCCTGCGTCAACGTTCCGGCGATGAACGTGGAAAATCGCGTTTCGTTTATTTTAAAACACATAAACAAATTTTGAAGTGAATTTTCAAATTTACGCTCCGGCTTCCAAAAAAGCCGAAAAGTTTTGTCTTGGTGCCCGGGGGGAGAATCGAACTCCCATGCCTTTCGGCACACGATTTTGAGTCGTGCGCGTCTACCGTTCCGCCACCCGGGCGCGTTATTTACTTTGGATTTACTTAAATTAGAATTTTTTTTTGTAAAAATCAAGGAAATGACTTAAAATCTCCGCAATGGCCAAAGTTATCGCCGTCTGCAACCAAAAAGGAGGAGTCGGAAAAACCACAACCGCCGTCAATCTCGGCGCGTGTCTTGCCGCTTCGGGAAAACGGGTTCTTCTCGTTGATTTTGACCCGCAGGCAAACGCCAGCTCCGGCATGGGAATCAACGTGCCGGCGCTTGATAAATCCGTCTATCACGGCGTCGCTGGCCAAACTGCGCCGGAAAATCTCATAAAACGCACCGCCGTAAACGATTATCACGTCATTCCCGCTTCCGCCGACCTGGCGGGACTTCTCGTGGAATTGGTCCCCTTGCCGCAGCGGGAATATTTTCTTCGCCGTTTCCTGACGAGAATCCGGCACGGTTACGACTATATTTTCATTGACCTGCCGCCCAGCTTGAGTCTGCTGACGCTCAACGGCCTCATTGCTTCCGACGAGGTGCTCATTCCCGTTCAAAGCGAATACTACAGCCTGGAGGGCCTGGGGCAGCTGCTCCGGACGATCAATCTCATCGGCCGCAATTTAAGCCATGAGCTGAAAGTTGCCGGCGCGGTTCTGACGATGTACGATAAGCGGGAACGGCTTTCCCGCGAAGTGGCGAAAGAAATGAGAAGGCATTTCCCTCACCGCGTTTTTGAAACGGAAATACCTCGCTCCGTCGCTCTCGCCGAAGCGCCCGGTTTCGGCAAACCGATTATTCTTTACAGCCCCAATTCAAGCGGCGCGCGGGCTTACGAAAGATTAGCCGGGGAATTTGCGGAATTAACGCGAACAGCCGAATTTTAAAACCGAAATTTCAAAACAATGACTTTAGGACGAGGACTCGCTTCCCTTATACCGCCGTCAAACGACGGCGGCGATCAAGCGCAAAACAATCCCCGGCCGGACGATTTCTCCGCCGGCCAGCCGGAAAAACCCGTCAACGCGTCCGCTAACCAGACGGATGCGCCGGCGAACGCGCCGGCGGCGATAACCGGCGCGGCGATTCAGCCGGCTTCCGAAGAAAAAACTCCGGCAAGCTCGCCGACCGCGACGCCTCTTCACGACTCCGACCAGCGCGCCCAACCCGTTTTCGTTCCGCCCAAACCGCGCCCGAGCGATGGGGCCGTCTTCCGCATTGAAATTGACAAAATCCGGCCCAATCCCCACCAGCCGCGAAAAGAATTCAATGAAGAATTACTGAAAGAGCTGGCCGCTTCCATCCGGGAATTCGGCGTTCTTCAGCCGCTCGTCGTTTCCAAAATAGAAACGGAAACGGAAAACGGAACCGCCGTTGAGTACGAGCTGATCGCCGGCGAAAGGCGGCTGATGGCTTCCAAAATCGCCGGCCTGGAACGCGTTCCGGTCATTATCCGAAAAGTTAACGCCCAAAAAGAACGGCTGGAACTGGCGATTATTGAAAACATCCAGCGCGCCGACCTCAATCCGATTGAAACCGCCCGCGCCTTCGCCAAACTGCAGGACGAATTTCGGATGACTCAGCGGGAAATCGCCGTCCGGCTCGGAAAAAGCCGCGAGGCCGTCGCCAACGCCGTCCGGCTTTTGAGTTTGCCGACGAACATCCAGGAAGCGCTGGGCCGGGGGCAGATAAACGAAAGCCAGGCGCGCGTTCTTTTGATGATAGAGGACATCGCCCGCCAGCAGGCGCTGTTTAACGAACTTCTCAGCGGAAATCTCAGCGTCCGCGAATTGCGCAGCCGCGTCAAAAAATCCGAATCGCCTTCCGCGGAAAAAGACGGGGGGGGTTCCGGCCGGACGCCGGCCACCGACCCCGAAATTTCTCATTTGCGGGAACGACTGGAAGAAGCGCTGGGAACAAAGGTGGATATCCGGAAAAGCGGCGATCAGGGAAAAATATCCATCACTTTCTTTTCACCGGAAGAGCTTGACGGCATTATTCAAAAAATAACCGGCCAAGCGGACTAGAATCGGGAATTGGTCTCCAGCTTGGCGGATTGAATGCCCATTTCCACATCCCTCATCTCCTTCTTCGCTTCTTTATTATAGATTCCGAATTTTAGATCCTCGTCAAAAACCGGTGGTCTATTTCTTTTATTTCTTTAAGCCGTTTTAATTTCACCAGCAGCTCCTTCGCTTTGCCGCGATTTTTCGCTTCGCAGTTTATTTTAACGACGGTAAAACGCCCCCCGCGGCTTTTATCCACCTTGGTGTTGAGGCCGACAATGTTGATGTGCGAACGGGAAATAATCGCCGCGATGTCTTTCAAAAGGCCAATGCGGTCTTCGGCCACTATCCGCAATTCCAGCTGTTCGTTCTCCTTGGCAACGGCGGAGGTCCGGTTCTTGAGCGCCGCTCTGATTTTGTGCTTTGCCATTCCGGTTTTGGCGAAAGTCAGCCAGGACTCGGACGGCTTTTTGTTTTTTTGGACGATGATATCCACTATGTCGCCGGAACTCAAGACATGGTCAAGCGGCATAATTTTTCCGTTGACGCGCGCCCCCGAACAGCAATCCCCGATTTCGCTGTGAACGTGATAGGCAAAATCCACCGGCGTCGCGCCGAGCGGCAAATCAATCACTTCCCCTTTCGGCGTTATCGCGAAAATCCGGTCTTTGAAAAAATCAATTTTCAGCGAGTCCATAAATTCGTCGGGGTCGGAAAAATCCCTTTGCCACGCCCGAAGCTGGCCGATCCAAACAAGCTCTTTCTTATCGGCGAAAACCGGCCGCTTGTTAAGATACTGCTTTGAACCGCGCGTCTGCGTATAAGCCCAGTGGGCGGCGATGCCGTTTTCCGCTTCATTGTGCATTTCCGGCGTGCGAATCTGAATTTCCGTGATTTTATTGTCCAGACAAAAAACCGTCGTGTGCAAACTGCGGTAGCCGTTCGGTTTCGGCAGGGCGATATAATCCTTGATGCGCCCGGGCAGCGGCGGCCAGAGATTATGGACGACGCCCAGAGTGGCATAACATTCTTCAACGTTTTTAACGGCGATGCGCAACGCCATCAAATCGTAAATGTTGTTGACGTCCATATTGTAACGCAAAAGTTTTTTATACAAACTGGAGTAGCGCTTGGCCCGCGAATCAACGAAGAACGGAACAATCCCCTGCTTTTTCAGCGCCTCCAGAATAACCGGCTTGACGCGTTCCAGATATTTTTCCCTTTCGCCGTATTTTTCTTTGACGTTTTTCTCCAGCCAATCGTGCTCCTGCGAATAAATGAACGGGAAAGCAAGGTCTTCCAGTTCGCCGCTGACTTTCTGCATGCCGAGGCGATACGCGAGCGGCGCGTATAATTCCGACGTTTCCACGGCAATACGCCTTTGCTTTTGCGGAGGCAGGGCTTTGAGCGTCGTCATATTATGGAGACGGTCGGCCAGTTTCACGATAACGACGCGGATATCGCGGCTCAAAGCCAGAAACATCTTGCGCAAATTTTCCACTTGCGCTTCCACGCCGCGGTATTTTATCCGGCCGAGTTTGGTGACGCCGTCAACCAGAAAAGCGACCTCTTCGCCAAAATTATCTTTTACGTCGTTTGGCGTCGCGTCCGTATCCTCCACGACATCGTGAAGCAGGGCGGCGGCGACGCTCGTATCGTCCAGCTTCCATTCGGCCACGTACTCGGCCGCTTTAAGGCAATGATTAAAATACGGCTCGCCCGTTTTCCTTTTCTGCCCCTGATGGGCGCGCTTGGCGAAATCGTGCGCCCGCGCGACCAGGCCGACCGGCTCTTTTTTTATTTTGTCCTGAATAAGCGACATTCCGCTTTCAGGGTATTACCGAACAGGAGAGAAGGCAAGGATTGATGTATAATACCCGCTACGCTCTTTTCTTTTCGCCTTTTTCTTCCTTTTTCTGCGGATTGTGGTTCACGCACGCTTTGTTTGAACACCTTTCCGGAATCGTCTTCGTGCCTTCCATCATCAGCGAGCCGCAAAGTTCGCAAATTTTTCCGGTCGGCCGCGCTTTCATCGCGAATTTGCACTTGGGATAATTAGAACAGCTGTAAAACGATCCGAATCGGCCGCGCCGTTCCACGATTTCCCCTTCTCGGCATTCGGGGCATTTGACGCCGGTTCTTTCTTTGGCTTCCTGCTCCGCGGTTTTTTTGATGAATTTGCACTTCGGATAGTTTGAGCAGGAAATGAATTTTCCGTATCTCCCCTCGCGCTCTATCAGCTTGCCCCCCCGCTTGTTTCCGCAGTCGGGACAAATTTCGCCGGTTTCTTTCGGCCCTTCCATCACAGAACCGTCCATTTTGAGCGCGCCGGAACACTCCGGAAATTTCTTACAGCTTAAAAATTTTCCGACACGGGAAAGTTTTATGACCATCGGCCCGCCGCAAACCGGACATTTGTGCTCCGCGCCGGCCTCGCCAAGATTGGTGAGCTTTTCCGCGGATTTTTCTTTGGCTTTCACTTCCTTCAAAAACGGCCCGTAAAAATCTTTCAGCATCTTTTCGTACGGTCTCTTACCCTCGGCGATTTCGTCCAGCTCCCGCTCCATTTCCGCGGTAAACGAATCGCTGATATAAACCGCGAAATTTTGCTCCAAAAAATTGCTCACCACTTCACCGGTATCGGTGGGATGCAGGGTCTTGCCCTCTTTAACGATATACCCGCGATCGGTGATGGTTTTAATAATTGCCGCGTAAGTACTGGGACGGCCGATTTCGCGCTTTTCCAGCTCTTTAATCAATCCCGCTTCGGTGTATCTGGCCGGCGGTTCAGTTTGTTTGCCCTCGCCGCCAATGTTCAGCAATTTCAACGCTTCTTCTTCGGAAACGCCCGGCAGTTCCGTGTCTTCGCCGCGCGCCGCGGGGTCGGCCGCAAGCCAGCCCGGGAAAATAACGACGCTGCCGGTCGCGGAAAAATTCGGAATCTCTTTTGATGTTTTATCTATATTGGCGGATATCTTTGTTCTTAAAATTTTCGCGTCGGCCATCTGCGAAGCGGCGGTCCTTTGCCAGATCAATTGATAAAGTTTTTTCTGTTCGTCGGTCGTTCCGGCTGATTTTCGGCTGAAATCCGCCGGACGAATCGCTTCGTGCGCTTCCTGCGCGCTTTTACTCTTCGCGGCGTACGTCCGCGGAGCGAGATATTCTTTTCCGTATTGTTTTTCTATTGCCGCGTAAATTTGCGGCAGGGCCTCTTTGCTGATATTGACGCCGTCGGTACGCATATAAGTTATCAATCCCTGCTCGTAAAGTTTTTGCGCGATAAACATCGTACGGGAAGGAGAAAAACCGAATCGCGAACTGGCGGTTTGCTGAAGCGTGGAAGTGATGAGGGGCGGTTTCGGGTAACGCTTGGCCTCGCTTTGAGTGACGCCGACTATTTGCCATTTATTTTCCCGCGCCGTTTCAATGATTCTGTCCGTTTCTTTTTCGCTTTTCGGCTGTTCGTCGCAGACCAGCGCGATTTTATCTTTTCTTTCGGTCTCAAATTCCGCCGTAATCACCCAATAATTTTCCGGAACAAAAGCGCGGATTTCACGCTCGCGCTCCATTATTATCCGCAAAGCGGGCGACTGCACGCGTCCGGCCGAAAGTCCGTAACGCACTTTTTTCCAGATAAGGCCGGAGAGGTCGTAGCCGACTAGGCGGTCCAAAACGCGGCGCGCTTCCTGCGCCCTGACCAAATCCATATCAACGCCGCGCGGGTGTTTTATCGCTTCTTTTACGGCGCTTTCGGTAATTTCGTGAAAAACGATCCGCCGGACCTTCGGAATCTTCGACGCTCGCGGTCGGAGTCCCGACTCCCCCGACTCCTTTGAGCGTCGGGCTTGATTTTTGACGTCAGCCAAGTCAAGGGCTTGAGTGATATGCCAAGCTATCGCCTCCCCTTCACGATCTGGATCGGTTGCCAAAATGACTTCCTCCGCTTTCTTGGCGAGATCCCTGATTTCTCCAATCACTTTTTCCTTGCCTTTGATAACTTCGTAATGCGGCGCGAAACCGGCCGGAATATCTATGGCTTTTTTGTTGTTCTTCGGCAGATCGCGAATATGACCGACGCTCGCGCGAACGACATAGTCGCCCTTCAGATATTTGGAAATGGTTTTTGTCTTGGTCGGAGATTCAACGATAACGAGCTTCATAATAAATTGCGGCTTTTTGTTTCTTTTGTTTTGATTATTTGACGACATAACCGCCTCCGCTTTCTTTTATTAAACCCTTCAGCGTCAGGAAAGTGACGGCGCGGCTCACCGCTTGGGGCTGAAGTTTAGTGTTTTCGGAAATTTTGTCAATTCCGACGGCAAAAGCGGCGGTTTGAATTTCCCTCAAAACCGCGCCTTCTTCGCCGTCCGTTTCCGTAATTTTTTTCTCCCGCGCCGGATTTTTCGCTTCCATATCTATATTAAGAGCGAGGAGAATATCGGCCGCTTCCGTCGCGAGAGCCGCGCCGCTTTTTAAAAGCTGATGGGAACCGGCGTAGTTGGAGTGGAGAACGGAACCGGGAACGGCGAAAACATCCCTGTTTTGCTCAAGAGCGAAACGCGCCGTATTCAGGGCGCCGGACCGGACGGGCGCCTCCACGACGACCGTCGCCAGAGACAGGCCGCTGACGATCCGGTTGCGTTCCAAAAAACGCCTCGGCAGAGTCTCCGAGCCGATCGGGTATTCGGAAATCAAAGCCCCGCCGGCGGCTAAAATTTTTTTCGCCAGATTTGCGTTTTGCGCCGGATAAACGCGATCTAGGCCGTTGGCCAAAACGGCAACCGTCCGGCCGCCGTCAAGCGCCCCTTCGTGAGCGGCCGCGTCTATGCCCATCGCCAAGCCGCTGACGACGACAACGCCGGAGGCGGAAAGTTCTCCGGCAATTTTCCGGGCCGCTTCCAAGCCGTAGGAAGTGGCTTTTCGCGTGCCCACCACGGCCACCAACGGAGCGGAGAGAGGAATTTCTCCGAGGACGTAAATCCCGAAAGGCGGAAACGGAATTTCGCGGAGCGCCGGCGGAAAACCGGCGTCGTCGCGCAACAGCAGTTTAATTCCCTCTTTTTCCAGTTTTTGCCATTCTTTTTCGGGATCGGCGATTTTTTCTCCGGAAAACTCCCTTTCCCAAATTTCCCGCCACGAAACATCCCCGGAATTCAGTTTCGCCAAAGCGCCGTACTCTCCCCGCCGGGCGACATTTGCCGCGTTGTAAAACTTCGCTTCCATTTTCTCCAAATGATAACATATGGTAAAATTATTGAAATGACCGATTTCCGAAAAACGGTTGTCATAAGAACGGCGATTGCCGGCGGCGGAGCCGTTTTTTTGCTTGCCGCCGCGATTTTTACCGCTTTTCACATTGACCGACAAATAACCGATATCCAAAATCTGCGTCGGATCATCAAATCGCGCGTCGCTTCCGTTGAGTCAATCGCCTTGTTGCGGCAGGACAGCGAAAAAGCCGAATCGGCGGCAAACGTCATTAATAACGCCCTGCCGACCAAAGACGGCATCATCGGCTTTTCAAGAGAAATGGACCGGCTGGCGAAAGAAAATAACGTCCAGCTGGGATTTTCTTTCACTTCCGAAACGGAGGCGGCCCCCGACCAACTCGGCAGCGTCGGTTTTACCGCCACGACGCAGTCCTCTTATCAATCCCTGACGAAATTTCTTAAAGCGCTGGAAACGTCTCGTTTTATAATCAACGTTCAGAGCGCAGACACCGTCCGCAGCGGCGAACTGTTCAACGCCATTATTAAAGGAACGGTAACCTACCGCCAATGACGAAAAAAAGGGATAAAACGGAGTTGCTCTTCATCGGCATAAACGTTTTTATGCTGCTCGCGATGATCGGCGGCTTCATTTTCGCCGCGCGATTTCTCGTTGAAAAATTCAACGAAATCCGCGTGGATTCCGTTGAGGCGCCGAAAGTGGATAAATTTGACATTGAGGGATTTGAGCGGTTAAAGTTAGCCCCGTAGCGCGGGCATATAGCTCAGTGGTAGAGCGCGTCACTGATAATGACGAGGTCGATGGTTCGATCCCATCTATGCCCACCGGCGGCTTGAGCGGCGGGGCCCGTAGCTTAATGGCAGAGCACCCGGTTTGCATCCGGGAAATAGGGGTCCGATTCCCCTCGGGTCCACGGTTCTTTTGGATATTGATTATAATACGCGAAAAAGGGGCGGTTAGCTCAGCTGGTTAGAGCGTCACATTGACATTGTGAAGGTCAGAGGTTCGAGTCCTCTACCGCCCACAAACGAAATGAAAAATTTTCCGACTTTGCCCCTGTTTCTTCTTATCACGCTTGTTTTTCTCAACGGCGCTTTTATCGTTATTGGAATTTATCAACAGAGCGTCCATCATCAGGACTGGTGCCAAAATTGGTGCCTGCAGATAAAGCCGCTCTGGGCCGACGTCGCGCAAGCCGTCGCCTCTTTCAACATCTCTGCCGCAACATTTTTTTTCATTTTGGCCGCCGCGATTTTCATTCTTGTTCTCGCCAAAACCCTTGCCGCTCTTTTCTCTCCGCGCCGCAAATCCCCTCCCCGTTTTCCCGCCGGTAATTTTTTCAGCCCTCTTTTTCTCGCCCTGCGGCGCCGGAGCGTTCAGCCGCTTCTTTTTGATTAGCCGGAAAGCCCGCCGGCATTTTCAATCGGCCGGCCCCAACACGGCCGCAATTAATAAAAGACCAATCAATAAAAAAGATTAATAAAACGACAAAAACAAAATGAACGCAAAAATTATCACGATTATATCAGCCGTTATTCTCGCCGCCGCGCTGTTTTTCGCCGGTTATCGCCAAACGGCGCCCAACGGAGAAAAACTCGGCAATGAACCCTCCGCGGAACAAAAAATTTCCGTCACGGAAAAAAGCTACGACTTCGGCGATATCAAAATCTCCGGCGGCAATGTCAGCCGTTATTTCCGCCTCGTCAACGACAGCGATGCCGAGCTCGTCATTAACGACCTTTATACCTCCTGTATGTGCACCAAAGCGCGGATTTTCGCCGGCAGCGACAGTTCGGCGATTGCGGGAATGAAAGGACACGGCGGCAATTCAGCTTTCCGGCCGTTTAGAATCGCGCCCAAACAATCGTTTTACGTTCTGGCAACCTACGACCCGATGGCGCACGGCCCCGACGCTCTCGGCCCCATAAACCGCTTCATCCGTGTTGAAACAAGCTCCCCCTCCCAGCCGATGGTGGAATTGGAATTTTCGGGAAATGTCGTCAGGGAAATAAAAGGGCCCTATCTTTTAATGGAGCGGGGCGATTTTGACTTCGGCGTCGTCAAACAGAGCGGGCCGTTTCAAAAAGCGGAATTCAAAATAAAAAACATCGGAAGTGAAACAGCCGTCATTAAGGAATTGCCATCATCCTGCAACTGCACGAGCGGCGCGACGGACAAAAAAGAAATCGCTCCCGGCGAAGAAGCGACGCTGACGGTGACTTTTGACCCCAATTATCACGAAGAACCGGAAGGACTATTCAATCAAAGCGTTAAAATCGTCTCCAACGCCAAAAACGCGGAGCCGCCAAGAGCCAAAATATGGATGACGATGGATTACGATCTGGGGAAAGACAAGCTCAAATTTTCCGGCCACAGCGAAAATGACGAACATCAAGAATAACGGGGTAGTCGCTTCGGAGCCGAAAGTCATATACGAAGATGAAAATTTCGTCGCCGTCAACAAACCGGCCGGAATCCTCGTTCACGCCGCCCACGCGGAAAGCGGAGAGCCGACTCTGGTTGACTGGCTTTCGGCTCGCTATCCGGAAATAAGAAGCGTCGGCGACGACCCGAAAAACCGCCCGGGTATCGTCCACCGGCTGGACAAAGACACCTCCGGCGTCATTCTCGTCGCCCGAAATCAGGACTACTTTGATTACCTGAAGGGTCTTTTCCAAAAGCGCGAGATTCAAAAAACATATCTCGTTCTTTTAAGCGGCCGACTCAAGGAAGCGCGCGGAATAATTGAAAAGCCGATCGGCCTCAAGCCGGGAACGGTGAAAAGAACGACAAAAACCGATCGCGCCAAATTGGTGAAAGAAGCCGTTACCGAGTATCTGGTAAAAGCGCGCCTGGAATATGACGATCCGGACACCGCCGAAAAAGAAAAAACCCCCTACTCCCTCGTCCAGGCGTTTCCCAAAACCGGCCGGACTCATCAAATCAGGATTCATTTCGCCTCGCTCGGAACGCCGGTCGCGGGCGACAAACTCTACGGCCAAAAGCGCGACCCCCTAAATCTTCCCGGACAATTTCTCCACGCCGAATCGGTGGAGTTCAGTCTTAAAAGCGGCAGCCGGATAAAAATTTCCGCCGACTTGCCGGACGACCTCGCGGAAGTTCTGGCGAAATTAAAAAAAGTTTGACTTTTTTCTCCGTTTGGACAACAATAATCCAATTATGATCGCCAAAGAAACATTGGAAAAATTGCGGCCGGGCGTAAAAGTCCGCGTCACTGAAACCATCAAAGAAGGCGGCAAAGAGCGCGCCAGTAATTTTGATGGCCTGATAATCTGCCGGAAACACGGCAGCGAGCCGGGCGCGACTTACACCGTCAGAAACGTCATCAGCGGCGTCGGCGTGGAAAAGACGATTCCGCTTTACTCCCCCCGCATCGCCAAAATAAAAATTCTTCAGGAGCCCAAACGCGTCCGCCGCGCCAAGCTTTACTACACCCGCGAAATTTCCGAGAAAAAACTGCGGAGAAAGATAAGATAGGGCTCAAACATCCGCTTCGGCGGGTGTTTTGATTTAAACAAACGCTTGAAAAGAAAAAATAGCTGGCGCATAATTTTGACGAGTTATAAAAAACGCGCGGGTGGCGAAACTGGCAGACGCACTACCTTGAGGTGGTAGCGCCCGCAAGGGCTTGGAGGTTCAAATCCTCTCCCGCGCACCAAACAGGATTTGTCAAATTTTTGGAAGTGGACGAAAAGGAATGCTTGCCGCGCACCAGTAAGGAAATTGCAAGTTTTGTAGGTTAGCCTCGTTGCGCTCGGCGACTAATTTGTATTGGATTTTCGGGGCAAAAACGAATTGGCGATTTTGAAAGAAGAAAAGAAAATTTTTTAATTAGGTCGAATTTTATTAACTTTTCAGACAGAAAGGAGAAATAATATGTTCCTTGATATTGGAGTAGGAATCTTACTCTCGATTTGGACAAGTTGGTTTTTTCAGATAGATTTAACATTTTCATTGATCTTTATCGGAATTATTTTTTCTCTTTTTCCAGATATTGATTTTTTTGTTGAATTTATTAAGCATGGTAGCGTTGGGGGTAAAATCATACGCGAACATCGAGAGTTAATTCATTTTCCACTCCTTTACATTCCCGTTATCCTAATAGTTCTCTCTCTGTTCGGCATAATGTGGGCAACGTTTTTGAGTTTGGGACTTCTCGCGCATTTTCTACATGACAGTATCGGAATTGGTTGGGGGATAAAATGGTTATGGCCATTCTCGAAAAGAGCGTACAAACTCTTTTCCGAGAAAAATGGAACGTTTTCTTCGCGGTTGCTAGTTTCGTGGGACCACAAAGAATTGACCGAGGTTGTTGCAGAACACGGAGATCCCGATTGGATTAGAAATATATATCTGCGATTACACCCGGTTAATGTGATTGAGTTTTTATCTTTTGTTACATCGCTCATTATATTATATTTTTATTTGAGTCGCTGATTCCCAGCGACTTTCTTTTATGAATTTTGCCGCCAAAGAAAAACTTGTCATGGCTACGCCAGATCTCGCGTAGCGAGAAAATTGTCAGCGGTGCGGCTCCGCCGCATTTTCAGATTGTTTTCGCGGGGGGATTTCCTCGCCGCCGCAGGCGGCGAAATGCGTTCGGACTATCTTTAAGATACAGCACCAATATCAAACTTTGCGCGAACATTTTTTGAACGGAACTAAGGAAGCCAAAGCGATAGCTTGCTCGCGCAGAGAGATTTGAAGCCCGCAGCGACGCGCGACTTTGCCCGTTCCGAAAAACAACCACGGGCGCATCATTCTTACGAGTAACGCGCGCTTCCTCTATTTTTTATTGTTTTTTTGCAAAAAAAATCTAATTTGATATAATAAAAACACCGGAACTAAATAGTAATTAATCAAAAAATATGGACAAGCAATACGATATTCATGAGTGCGGCGGTTATCGATTGGTGGGAGCCGAGATTCCCGATATGGCATTGGAGGCCTATCAGAACGACGAAATAAAAAAAGTGAAGCTCGGCGATTACCGGGGAAAATGGCTTATT
>CAYHUJ010000016.1:0-2997 GCA_964360035.1 uncultured Candidatus Saccharibacteria bacterium
CCCAAAATGCAGAATCGCCAACTGATTTTTTCGCCCAAAATTCAATACGAATTGGTCGCCGAGCGAAGCGAGGCGGCTTCCTCTGGCTTGCGGTTTTCTAAAATGTGGACCTAAGGAGAATCGAACTCCTACCTCGGCAATGCGAATGCCGCGTAATACCATTTTACTATAGGCCCGCCAAAATTATCGCGAACGCGCGATTTCTTTCCATTATCGGCTTCAATAATAGCGTCCGCGCGGGAAAAAAGCAAAAATATAAAATAACGATAACATTGTTCTACTATTCGCGCGAATTAGAGATGATGAAAGTATTTCATTAAATGAGAATTGGAATATTCCGACCGCCAATTTAAAAACCCCCGCGTTGACGGGGGTAAAGCTCATTTATAATCTGCCGGCGGCGGAAAACCGGGCCGCTTTTATCCGCGAGGCGATTTCGCCGTACCGCGCGTTCATCCGCACGCGGCCGCAGGTTTGAAGCAGTTTCGCGGGGCTTTGGAGCGCCCGAAAAATCTGGGCGGGCGTCAGAAGCCGCTCAACGATGGAAGAATTGGAGTAAAGGGATTCCCAGAGTTCAAAGAATCCCCTCTCAAGCCGCTCCGGCGTCATCCCGCTCGGCCGATAAACTACATGCCGGCCGTCGTAATGCTCCCAGTCATCGTCAATCAACCGGCCGTCTTGCGCGTATCGCCGGTAAAGAGCCGTGCCAGGAAAAGGAACCTGGATGTTGACGAGAGAAATCTCCACCTTGTTTTTGACCAGAAATTCGTAAATGTCGTCAAAAACGCTTTCGCCGTCGCCGTCAAGACCAACGATCATTCCGGCGTTGAGCATAATTCCGGCATCGTGGAATTTCCTGATCTGTTCGGGAAATTTCTCGGCCTGATTGAAGGTTTTTTTGACGCTTTGAAGGCTTTCTTTGGACACCGATTCAATGCCGACGAACATCGCGGCGCAGCCCGAACGCTCCATTAAATCCGCCAATTTCACTTTTCGGCCGTCAATTTCAACGTCTTTATCAATCGTATTCAGGGTGCACTGGCCGCCCCACCGGAAGGCCGGAAAATCGCGGCGGATTTTTTCCAACTCCAAACAAAGAGCGGCGAAGTAATTCTTGTTAAAAGCGACGTTGTCGTCAACGAAGGCGATAAACGACCGCCGATAACGCTCAATCCCCCGATATTTCTTTCTCTCAACGTCCCCCAAAACGCCTCTCAATTCGGCAACGACGGCGTTAATTGGCCTTGTCCGAAAAACGGAACCGTTGAAGGAAGTGACGGAACAGAAATCGCAATTCAGCGGACAACCCCGCGTCGCCTGAGCGCTGTTTTTTACCAGAAAAACGCCGGTGTCCTGAACGCTTCGCTTCGCCGCCGGAATCATCGCCGCCTCCGGCCGCCGGGAACGGTAAATTTTTTGGAGCGTTCCCCTTTTGAAATCCTCAATCAATTTCGGCCAGACAAGTTCGGCTTCTTCAAGAATCACGGCGTCGGCGAAGGGGGTGATTTCCCTTTCAAACCTTTCGCGATGAAAATCGTAAAGCGAGGTAACGTGCACGCCGCCGAAAACCACTTTTTTCCCCAAAGCTCTGAAACGATCCGCCAACGCCGCCGCCCGTTTCGCTTTATAGGTCATATTCAGCGAAATGGCGACTAGATCGGCGTCGCGATGCCCCGCGAAATCAATCGGTTCGGAAAACGGCCGGATCGCCTCGTCCGCCACGGAAAAAACGTCTTCGGACGGAGTCAGCGCCGCGATTACGGCAGCCGTCAAACTTGGAAAGCCGATAAAAGCGATGTCTTCCTTGGTATAGCCCTCGGCCTTGTTGAAAACTTCCGGAACGACGAACAGGATATGCATCGCCGCATCCTCCTTTTTGGGTTATTATTGAGCTGATTTTATGGTAGCGAAAAACAATAAGATAAACAATAAACGGACCCCCGAGGGAGTCCGTCAGCAAATGCGGAAAATGGGGGCGGCGGCGCTATCGCTCGCCCAATGGCGCGGTTCAAGCGAAACATACCGCTCGCCTTTGAGATTCGCCGTTTTTAAAAAAACGACATAATCATTGGAATAGTCGGCGAGATTGATCAAGACCGTTCCCGTCCGCGTCGGCTTGCCGGCGGAAAGAAAACAATCAATCGCCGTCTTGTTTATTTTTTCCGTTTTTCTCGCCAGAAAAACGATGGCCGCGACATCGGGAATTAAAACTCGGGAAACAACTCCCAGCGACGCCGCTAATTTTCTTATTTCTTTCATTTGAGACGCCGGATCGCCGGCGGCAATCCGACTGTTTGTCATCACGGCATACCAGCCGGCCACGGCCACCCACGGAGAAAATTCGTATTTTATTCCGTCTTTTTCAAAACCCTTGACCGGGCTGTCAACGGCCAGCGCCGGAAGGTGACGGATGTCCAGTCCCGGCGGAACGTATTCCGCGCTTCCTCCGCGTTCGTAAATGTTCCGGATTATTCCGACATCCGCCGCAATATCCGGAATCTCCGCGTTCGCAATCATCGCGAACTGCTTATAATCAAGCTGATTATAAAGCTTCTTCAAATCTTCCGCTTGTTTATTTTTCAAAAAGCTTAAAATTCCTTCATCTTTCGAAAACATGACCGGCGCCTCCTTTCCATCGTCCGCCTTCTTCAATGCCTCGTTAATAAATTATAAGAGATATCGATGCCACAAAGCAAGGCAGCGTACAGTTAACCTTATGAGGTGACAAAGTCGACGAATTGGGGTGACAAAGGTTAACCGTGAATAATAGTGGATAATATAAGTATATGGCAAACAAGAAACAAGCGGCCGCGCGGAGAATTCCATTGAAAACCCCGGGGTTTTCACCGCGAATTGCTTCGCCTTCTTCTTTTTTCAGCTTGACGCACGCGGTCTTCGTCCATCCCAAAATGATGGGCGATTTCGTGCCAAATGGTATCTTGCGCCATTTCTTTCAAGTCCTCGTCGTCTCGCGCCTCTTCTTCCATCGGGTTTTGA
>CAYHUJ010000016.1:3097-10556 GCA_964360035.1 uncultured Candidatus Saccharibacteria bacterium
CGCCATTTCTTTCAAGTCCTCGTCGTCTCGCGCCTCTTCTTCCATCGGGTTTTGAAAAATGGTTATTTTGTCCGGCAATACGGCGCTGTAGTGCGCTCCCCGTTCCGCCTGCGGCACGCCCTCATATAAACCGAACAAGGTCCAGTTTCGGCAGATGTTTAATTTCTTCCTTTGGTCCGGCGTCGGCTCGCTTTCAATGACTATCGCCACATTGCTTAATTTCTGCAAAAATTTCTCCGGAATTGCCCTTATTCCCTCCACGACGATTTTTTCAAAATCTTTTCGTTTTAGTTTGCGCATAAAAATTATTTAATGATTTTCCCGCGGGCGAATTTCCCGTGTCAATTCTTTTCTTTCGCCTTTATCTCGCTGCTTTTATTAAACCGCCGAACATTCCAACATTCTCAAGAATGTTGGAATGTTATAAATTCCGAAATGATTCTATAAATTTAACAAACTTTTGACCGTAAGGCGAAAGCGAATGAATAACCTGCCTGCCTTGATATTTTTTATTCAAAAGGCCGGCCTGAACAAGGCGGCGCGTGTGTTCGGAAACAGTTTTAATATTGCAATTCAGGGCCTCCGAAATACCCTCAACGGAAATTCCGCTGACCTCGCTGACTAAAAGCAGAATTTCAATTCTTCGATGATTGGCAATGCCCTTAAAATTCCTTTCCATCTGCACGGCTGTTTTCATATCTCTAAATCTACCACAACATTCCAACATTCTCAAGAATGTTGGAATGTTGTGTCCAAATATGCGTCCAAATAGAGGAATGCTCCATAAACGCGCGAGGCGCCGTCCGCCGCCGGACCGGCGGCGGACGGGAACGAACTTCACGAAAAACGCGGAGTGGAATTCGTTGTTTGAAAAGCCAAAGCGGGATAAAATGAAACGACAATGAAAGCCGACGCTTTAATATCGGAAATCGGCGGCGTAAGAGAAAAATTCGGCCGTCATTTGATCAGGTTAAACATCAAAACGGTTCGCGACCTGCTTTTTCATTTTCCTTTCCGCTACGACGATTTTTCCCGCGTCGTCCCCGCCGCCGAACTGAAAATCGGCGAAGTCGCCACCGTTTCCGGCATCGTCAAGCGCGTCCGGTCAACGCGCAGCTGGAAACGAAGAATGACGATTACCGAGGCCGTCATCGCCGACGCGAGCGGCGGCGTCAGAGCCGTCTGGTTCAACCAGCCGTTTGTCGGCAAAATCCTGAAGCCCGGCCAGCCGATCAATCTGTCCGGAAAATTAATCCCGGGCAAAAACGGCGCCTACTTTTCCGCCCCCGCTTACGAAATCGCCGGCGGAAAAGAGCGGGCGAAGCACACCGCGGGACTGGTGCCGATTTATCCGGAAACCCGCGGGCTCACTTCGCGGGGAATCCGCTATCTTATCAGCGCGTTTTTAAGCAGAACCGAGAAACTTCCCGACGCCATCCCCGAAAACGTCCGCCGAAACGCCGGCCTGCCGGAAATAAACGAAGCCCTGCGGCAAATTCATTTTCCCAAAACGCCCGCCGAAGCCGAGGAGGCGAAAAAACGATTCGCTTTTGAAGATTTATTCATGATGCAGCTTGCCGGTTTGTCGGAAAAGCTGAAATTGTCGCGATGCCGCGCTTATCCGGTTGAAATCGCCGCCGCCGCTTTCAAAGCGCGCCTGGACGCCCTGCCATTTGAATTGACGGCATCCCAAAAAAAATCGCTTGCGGAAATATTAAACGACCTGGCGAAAGAAAGGCCGATGAACCGCCTACTGGAGGGAGACGTAGGCTCGGGAAAAACCGTCGTGGCCGCTCTCGCGGCGCTGGCCGCCGCCGACAACGGATTTCAGACGGCCTTTATGGCGCCGACCGAGATTTTGGCGCGCCAGCATTTCAAAACGCTGACGAAAATGTTTCCCCATTTTGAAGGCGGTGTCGGCCTTTTGACGGGAAGCGAGGCGCGCATTTGCTACGGGCACGATCTTGAATCCGAATCAACAAAAGCCGCCGTCAGAAAAGAAGCGCAAAACGGCCATCTAAAAATAATAATCGGGACTCATTCGCTGATCGCCGAAAGAAAAAAATCCGCCGGGCTGGAACTGGCGAAACCGGCGCTCGTCGTCGTTGACGAACAGCATCGTTTCGGCGTCAACCAGCGGCAGGCGCTCGTCAACGGTAAAGAAATAGTGCCCCATTTTCTTTCCATGAGCGCCACGCCGATTCCCCGCACTCTGGCGCTCGCCGTTTTCGGCGATCTTGACCTTTCCATTATTGACGAATTACCCAAAGGCCGGAAAAAAATCCTCACGAAGGTCGTCGCCCCCGAAAATCGCGGCAAGGCCTATGGCTTCATCCGCGAACAAATCAAAAAGGGACGACAAGCCTTCGTCATCTGCCCGCGCATTGAACAAGCGGAAAACGGCCAACGGCAAACCGCGGAAAACGCCGCTAAATCTCCGGCCGTCCGCCGCCGGTCAACGGCTAATTTGGAAATAAAATCGGTGAAGGAAGAATACGATAAGCTGTCCAAAAAAGTTTTTCCCGATTTAAAAATAGCGATGCTTCACGGAAAGATGAGGGCGAAAGAAAAAGCCGAGATAATGAAAAAATTCGGCGAAGGAAAAACGGACATTCTCGTCTCCACTTCGGTGGTGGAGGTGGGCGTGGACATTCCCAACGCGACAATCATGATGATTGAAAGCGCTGACCGTTTCGGGCTGGCCGGTTTGCATCAGTTTCGCGGCCGCGTGGGACGGGGAGAACATCAGTCCTTCTGCCTTCTTTTCACCGATTCCGCTTTTGAAACGGCCAAAAAACGGCTGGAGGCGGTCAGCGCCGCCAAAAACGGCCTTGAACTCGCCGAAAAAGACCTGGCAATAAGAGGACCGGGCGAGCTTTTGGGTAAAGAACAAAGCGGACTGCCCGACCTGATGATGCGCTCGCTTAAAAACGCGGCCCTGATAAAGGAGGCCCGCCGCGAAGCGGAGAAAATCATCGCGAAAGATTCCTCCTTAAAACAACATCCGCTTCTTCAAGAGCAATTGTTGAAATTCAAAGAAAAAATCCATCTTGAATAAAATCCGCCCCGCGGGCAAAGCGTGAAAAAAAGCTCCGATAATCGGAGCTTACTTCGTTTGTACTTTCAAAGATTCTTTCGCCCATTGGCACGGCTCGCCGCATTGGGGATACTTTTTCAGCAAAAGCCGCAAATCCTCGCTTCTTCCGAACCAGACGCCGCGATAATAAAGCGCCCAGGCTGCGAGATGCGTTTTCTCGTCCCACTCGTCAGAAACGGAGTGGTACGCCATTTCCTTACCGCGATGGACGATGATTTTGGTAAGATAGCGATAAACAATCGGCGCGTAAACATATCTTTCTTCAAGAGCGCCGCGGCGCTTCCGTTCGTAATAATTCTTCACTCTTTCAATTTCTTTTTCATCGCCGGCGGCTTTTTCCACAAGCGCCTCTTCTTCAAATTTCAGTTCCATAATTTTGTAGGTGTAATGAATTTGAAGATATTCGGCGATGCGCAATTCGGACTGGCCGCGAAACGGGCTGGCGGGATGCTCTTTAATAAAATTCTCCATGAGAAAAACCTTGTGCGGTAATTCAATCTCAGGCGTATTTCTGACAATATCAAGATAAATGGCTTTCTCTCCGTCATAATCGGCCGCGATAAAAACCGGCGCGGCCAAAATCGTCCAAAAAGCAATAATGAGAACGACCGATTTTTTCATTTCCCCCTCCTTATCGCGCGATTTTGTTAAAAACCTGATTTTAAAGTACGCCGAAATCACAGGACAGTCAACCGACGCTATCTCATTTCCGCGTCAAACTTCGCCCGCAAAGCGGCGATTATTTTTTCCGTCTCTTTCCCGACTTCTTTGTCGGTCAGCGTCCGGTCTTCCGCCTGAAAAACAATCCGAAAGGTCAAACTCTTTAAATCGTCGCCGATTTTTTCCGATTCATAGCAGTCAAGCAAATCCACATCGTCCACGTCCCGGGCGCCGGCTCCGTGAATGACGCCCATAATTTCTTCAATCCTTATTTCGCGGCCGATCAGAAAAGAAACGTCGCGCGTAACGGAAGGATGCTTGCGAAACGGCGAAAATTCCCGCTCCGCTTCCGCCAGCGCCGCCAGCTTTCCCAAATCAATTTCCGCGACGACGCCGCCGCCGTTTTTGGCCGCCGCGACATATCCCAAAACGCGATGGTCGGACTCAAGCCGCGCCGCTTCCCGCCCGAACAAGGTAATCCTCATCCCTAAATCCGTCCAAAAATAATCCGCCAGTCCCATTTGGGAAGCGATCGCTTCCATCATTCCTTTCGCTTCAAAAAACAAGCTGCCCGCCTTTTCTCCTTTGCGCCCCAACGCCAAACCGAGCATTTCTTTTTCAACGATTTCTTTTTCCTTCCAAGCCGCCTTTCCGAATTCAAAAATTTTCACTTCGTCAAAAAAACGGAAATTGGCGGGGATGTTTTTCAGCAAGCCGCAAACCAGCGTCGGACGAAAATAGCGGAATTGCGAACTGACGGGGTTGAGAATTTCCACGGCCCGTCCGTCCCAAAACGTTTCGCCGGCGGCGTCTTCGGAAGAAACGAAGGAATAATTGTAAACCTCGGAAAAACCGAGCCCGTTTAAAATAAGGCGAAGCTTGTCTTTCACTTTGAAAATATCGTCCCCCTTCGCGGCGGAAGCGACGGCCGGCCATTTGGGAGAAATGTTTTCGTAGCCGTAGAGACGGGCGATTTCCTCGGCGACGTCTTCAAAATCGGAAACATCGCCGCGCCAAACGGGAATTTCCACCTCCAATGTCCCCTCCTTTTTTTCCCGAAACGGAAACTCCAGCCGCTTCAAAATGACCGCGATTTCCTTTTGTTTGAGCGAAACCCCCAAAAATTCGTTCAATTTTTCCAATCTGACTCCGACCATCCGGACGGATTTTTTCAACACGCCGGCCGCGGCGGTCGCGCCGATTTTTTTCGCCGCGCCGATTTCTTTCAGAAGATCGGCCGCTCTTTCAATGGCCGTCTCCGCCGCCGCGGGATCAACGCCATGGGCGAAACGTACGGAGGCGTCCGTTATCAGCGACAAGCGGCGCGAAGTTTTGTAAATTCCGGCCGCGTCAAAATTCGCCGCTTCAATGAGAATCCTTTTTGTTTTTACCCCCACCTCGGCCGATTTTCCGCCTTTTATTCCGGCAATCGCCAGCGGCTCTTTTTTATCGGCAATGACCAGAACGCCGCCGTCCAGATGAATTAGTTTTCCGTCAAGCGTCGTTATTTTTTCCCCTTTCCGCGCTTTTCTCACGAAAATTTCGGCCGGTTTTTTTCCCCCGCCGACAAGCCGGTCATAATCAAAAGCGTGGAGCGGCTGGCCGGTTTCCAGCATCGCGATATTCATCGCGTCAACGACGTTGTTTATCGGCCGCAGGCCGCTTCGCTCCAATTTTTCCCGCCACAAGCGAGGCGACGGCCCGACCGCGACTCCTTCCGCGTATTTGGCCAGATAATACGGACACGCTCCCCTGTCTTTGATGACAATCTTCGCCTTTGCGGAAGTTGAAATGGCGCTCTTGGTTTTTTTCACGGCCGGAATTCCGGTCTTCAATCCGAAAACGGCCGCGATTTCCCTTACCATTCCCCAATACGACGAGAGTTCGGAAAAGCGGTTTGGCGGAAGCGACGCTTCTATTGCTCCCCCGCCCGCCGGCGCGGCTTCAAAAGACCGTTTATTGAGTCCGGCAACAAGCGCCTCTGCCGGAGGCATTTTCACGACCAATTCTTTCAGCCAATCGTAAGAAAATTTCATTTTTCGCCGTTTTTAATTTTTTCCTCTATTTTTCTGTTCAGGTAGAGATAAAAATTGTAGCGCGGGTCTTCTTCCAATTTTTCCGCCATTTGCGCCTCAAGAAAATCTTCATCGGCCTCTTCGCCCGCCGTTTTTTTCAATGACTCTTTTATCTCGCGACGCAGGTCTTCCTCCACGCCCCGCCAGCGCGCGCGGAAAAAGTCCAGAAATTCCCGCGATTTTTCGCCGGCCAGCCGCCCGTTCTCCGCCCGCCATTTTTCCAGCAAAACCCCCGTTTTAAGATCATCTTCGGTCAGCGTGGCGGCGTTAAGATAAGGCAGATAATCCGGCGCTTTTTCTTTTTCGTCCGCGCTTGACTCCCGAAAGTATTTTTCCATATTGGCGATTTTCGCCCGCAAAGCCCCGAGTTCTTCAGGCGTTACCGGCTCCTTCGCTCCGGCCGGCGCGTTCGGTTTTTCCGCCGGACTTTCCGCGTTTTTCATCGTCGGGTTAATCATTTGAATTGCGCCGTTAATCTCAAATCTCCGGCGTAAAAAAGCCGGACGTCGGGAATTTTGTATTTAATCATCGCCAAGCGGTCAACCCCCATTCCGAAAGCAAAACCGGTCAGCTCGCGCGGGTTATAACCGGCCGCTTCAAAAACCCGCGGATGGACCATCCCCGCGCCCATTACTTCCAGCCAACCGGAATTTTGAGTTTTAAGTTTTGAATTTTGAATTATTTTAATATCAACTTCCAGCCCCGGCTCAACAAAAGGAAAATAGCTCGGACGGTAGCGGAATTCCACCGGCTTGTTGAAAAATCTTTTGAAAAACTCCTCAATCACCGCTTTGAAATTGGCGAGGGAAACGCCCTTGCCGACCATCAGACCTTCCAGCTGATAAAAATTTATTTCGTGGGAAGCGTCCGTCGCCTCGTAACGGAAAACGCGCCCGGGAACGATTATCTGAAACGGCGGCTGATGGTTCTCCATAAAACGCACCTGCATCGGACTGGTGTGCGTCCGCAGCAATAAATTTTGATTTTTCAACCAGAAGGTATCCCACATATCACGGGCGGGATGATCGGATGGGATATTGAGGGCGTCAAAGTTGTAGTAGCCCGTTTCTATTTCCGGCCCGTCCACGGACGCGAAACCGAGCGATCCGAATATCTCCCGCATCTCGCGCTCAATAACGGCCAGCGGATGAGGATGGCCGATTTTCACTTTTTTCCCCGGCCGGCTGACGTCAAAAAAATCTCCCGCCGGAGAAGAGGAAAATTCATGGAACTTTTCCGCGACGCGTTTTTCCAGCTCGTTTTTCAGCGCGTGGGCCGCCGGTCCCGTCGCCCTTCTTTCTTCCAGCGACCGATCCTTAAGAGAACGCAAAACCGCCGTTAGAACGCCGTTGCGCCCCAGATATTTCACCCGAAATTGCTCCAAATGTTTTACGTCTTTAATTCCGGCAAGCTCCTCCAAAGACGATTTTTTAACGCTCTCAACGGACATTACGGATGTTTTTTCCATTAATTTCATTTTAACGATAAAAACCAATTTTGACAAACCGGAATAAGTTCCTATAATTAAGAGCGCTGAAATAAATCGCGGGGAAGTGTAACGGTTGCACACGAGGCTCATAACCTTGAAGCAGTGGGTTCAATTCCCGCCCCCGCAACAGAAACCGAA
>CAYHUJ010000016.1:10656-13116 GCA_964360035.1 uncultured Candidatus Saccharibacteria bacterium
ATCCCGTCCACTGCGCCAAAAAGATACGCTACGCTTCTTCTATCAGGCCGAACTCCCGAAAAGCCGCGGCGTAAACGGAAATCGCCGCTTGCGCCTCCGCGGCGTTGATAAAATACTCCGGTTCGTGAACGATGCGGTTGCGGATTTTATGCGCCTGCCAGATCCCGTCAAGATTGGAGAGCTGGGCCGGAGTGAGCTGTTTCAATCGGTCGCTCATCGTTTCTCCCCGATAACCGCTGAGCTTGATTATTTCATCAAGAATTTTATCCGCCTCAATAATCGCCAATTTCAAATTGGCCTCATCTCCCGTCCGAAGACGCTTTTGGATCTGCTGCCACGCCTTGACGGTCCGCCTTTTCGCGACGTCGCTTACTCCCAAAACGTCTATAAACCTCTCAACGTTTGACTCAACAAGATGCGTTTTGACGATTGTATAAACAATGCCGCCTAAAAGCAGAGCGGAGACGATCAGCGAAACTAACTGAATCCACGCCAGATATTCGGAAAAAAAGCCCTCCGCCGCCGGTCGGAAAGAAAAAATCGCGTCTAATACGTTTTGAACGTCAAAATTAAGCGGTTCCATAAAAATCAGCGGCTTTCAAATAATTTTTCGTAAAACCGGCCGACGCTCAAAATGTCCGCTTCCCGGAAACGCCTGCCGATGAGCTGAAAACCGACCGGCAATCGCCGCCCGCCGCCGGCCGTCCTTGCCGGCACGGAAACAGCCGGCAAACCGGCGAGGTTGACGGGAATCGTGAATATATCCGATAAATACATTTCCAAGGGATCGTCCGTTTTCTCGCCGATCTTGAAAGCGGCCGTCGGCGAAACCGGCGTCAATATGACGTCCACTTCCTTAAAGGCCTCGTCAAAATCGTTTTTGATCAGGGACCGGACTTTTTGCGCTTTGGCGTAATAAGCGTCGTAATAGCCGGCCGACAAGATAAAAGTTCCCAGAATAATCCTCCTTTTTGCCTCCGCTCCGAATCCCTTTTCCCTGTTTTCTTTGTAAAAATCAAGAAGGTTGAGGCGCTCACGATTGACGCCGTTCACTTCTCCGTAGCGAATACCGTCAAACCGCGCGAGATTGGCGCTCACTTCCGCCGGCATAATGATGTAATAGCAGGAGAGCGCGTATCTGGTGTGCGGCAAAGAGATTTCTTTAAACTCCAGCTTCAGCGATTTAAGCGAAGCGATCGCGGATTCAACGGCTTCTTTTACTTCTTCGCTCATCCCTTCCACGAAGTATTCTTTGGGAATTCCGACGCGCAAAGATCTTATTTTTTCCAAATCCGGATTCAAAAGCTCGTCGCCGTAATTCGTCTCAACGCCGGTCGCGTCAAAAGAATCGCGGCCGGATATTTCCTTGAATAAAATCGCCGCGTCCTCAACGGTCTTGGCGAAAACGCCGACTTGATCCAAGCTGGAAGCCATCGCCATCAAGCCGTAGCGGGAAACGGCTCCGTAAGTCGGCTTGAGGCCGACGACGCCGCAGAAGCCGGCCGGCTGGCGGATGGAACCGCCGGTATCCGATCCAAGCGCGCCGAGAGCCATATTCGCCGCCACCGCCGCCGCCGAACCGCCGGAAGAACCGCCGGGCACCCGCTCTAAATCATGCGGATTTTTCGTCGGCCGGAACGCCGAATTTTCCGTGGAAGAACCCATCGCGAACTCGTCCATATTCGTCTTGCCGAGCAGTACCGCTCCCGCCGTTTTGAGTTTTCTCACGGCCGTCGCGTCGTAAGAGGCGCGATAATTTTCCAGAATCCTGGAAGCGGCCGTCGCGATCTCTCCCTCAATCAGGATATTGTCTTTTACGGCCAGAGGAACGCCGGCAAGCGGCCCGATATTTTTCCCTTCCGCCAGACAAAGATCGGCCCGATGGGCTTGCTCCAGCGCCAGATCCTCCGTCAGCCGCAAGTATGCGCCGATTTCTCCGTCTTTTTCCTTGATGTAATCCAAAAACGCCCGCGTTATTTCAAAAGCGGAAAATTTTTTTCCCAGCAGTCCCTCGCGAAAACTCTTGATGGTTAAGTCGTGCAGATGCATTGGCGGCGCGTTATTCAAAAACCGGCGGAACTTTCAGGAATCGCTCCTCTTTTTCCGGAAAGGCCGCGACGATATTCTCCCTTTCTTTCTCTCTTGCTTTTTCATCCCTTTCCCGCCTTTCGTCCGCGCGGAAAACGTTCTTTTCTTCCGTCCCGCCGGCCATCGGTTCAACGCTCTCTGTGTTCAGCTCTTTTAATTCTCCAAAATATTCAAGAATTTTCCCCAGATCGGCCAGCAGTTCTTCCTCTTCTTTTTCGCTCAAATTAAAACGCGCCAATTCGGCCGTTTTGGCGAGTATTTCTCCGGTAATCAGCTTTTTCATCGCCTAAATCGTAACACAAAAAAAACGGCGAATAAAGCCGCCGCGCGCTTTTATTCCGCCAATCAAACTATCCCATTTTCCGACGATCG
>CAYHUJ010000017.1:0-12744 GCA_964360035.1 uncultured Candidatus Saccharibacteria bacterium
AAAAAAATCAAAAAGGGCGAATTTAAAACTTATAAAGAAGTTGCGCGGCTGGCGGCGGGTCAGTGCAGGTTTCGCTTTTTGGATTTGTGGATTGGACTTGGTAAAATGATTTCAAAAGCATGCCCCGTAGGGAACCTGTTCTCCTTCGGGGTTTGCGAAAGTTTTAATTCGGGAGCCGTTTATCCAAGCGGTTTTATTGTTGCTGAAATTATACCTGCGGACAGGATATGAATCCGAGTCTTGATATATTAAATTATATTTGATAACCTAATGAGTAGTTCTAAATAAAGAATAAGGGAGGGCTATTATGTCCAACGCAGACGTAACTCTTGAAGTCAACTTTGACATCAAGAATCCAGACAGGACAACAATAAGAACTAATGCGAAGAAAGAAGCCGTTGAAGAAATACTCGGAGCGTGGTTATCTTGTCAGATTGGGCAAGACAAAGATGAGAGTGAGCCACATAGAAAGAGCGAATACACAATCAAAATTCAGCTAGACTTGAGTAACGACGCGTTCTTTACCAGTAGTGACGCGGGAAATAAAGGACTTACTTGCGGGCTTGTTATGGACGTTTTTAAAAGACTGGACAAGATTGAAATTCTCGCTCTATCGTAGAGCGAGAACAACAGACAAACTAATACCGACCCTCGTCGGTATTTATTTTCTCCTTGCGATATCTAATAGTTGGTTAATCTACTGCAAAGATACACTCGGACATGGAAACATTTTTGACCAGTCAATCGTTCGTAGTTCTTCCCGCCAAGCGAGCATCAAATTAAGATAGCCTCGTCACGAGGCTATCTTAATTCGGGAGCCGGATAGGATGAATATCGGCGAGCGGGGTAAAAAAAGCTCCGAATTCGGAGCTATTTGCTTTTGAAACGAGTCGGCTTATATCCTATTTTCTTGTGGTAATCCAGCACGCATCCATACAAATATTCAATCGCTCCGTCGTAGAAATATTTAAGCTTGGCAAATCGTCGCAATTTATTCCTGTGCCACCACTCACTCACTGTTTTTCTTACGATTTTTTTGCTGATAAATATAAGACGACACTCGCCGCAAAGAAAATAGGGCGTTCTCAGTGCTTCGGCGGTATATTCTCTGCCGCCAAGAGTTTGATGAACGGCCGCGGGTTTACCGCAACGAGGACAATAAAATTTCCAAGGTGCGTCATTTTCCATACAGCCCCCCCTTCGGTCCTGGTAAAGCTGATAAATTATACTATTCTTTGAAGCTAAATTAGTCAAATCGGGTATAAAGAATATAGAGCGCCAAATGCGGCGGGCAAACGCGCCATTTCAATGCGGCGCCGACTGTGCTATATTTTATCAAAATAATGAAAATGAAAAAATTAAAAATCGCCCAGCTTGCCCCGCTTTGGATACCCGTGCCGCCCCGAACTTACGGCGGCATTGAATTGATGCTATCTCTTCTGACGGAGGAGCTCGTCAAAAACGGCCACGACGTGACGCTTTTCGCTTCCGGCGATTCCGTCACGAAAGCGCGGTTGGTGGCGCCGACGCAGAAGGCGATACTGCTTCAAAAAAAACTGCGCAGCCCCCACGCGAAAATCGTTAATATGCTTCATATGGTAAAGAAGGAAGCGGCTTCTTTTGATATCATCCATAACCACTTCGGTTTTTTTATGTTTCCGCTGGCTTTAAACGGAGACATGCCGCCGATTCTGACGACGATTCATCGTCCGGCCGATGATGATTCCGCGGCGGCGATGAAGCTTTTTCCTCAAATGCGTTTTTGCGCCATTTCCGAAGATGCCAAACGCGACGTTGAAGAAAAGGGGATACCGGTGGCGGATGTCGTTTATAACGGCATTGATCCGGATCTTTATTCGTTCAACGACAAGCCGGAAAATTATCTTTTATATCTGGGCCGGCTTAACTGGGAAAAAGGCATCGTTCCCGCTTTGCGGGTGGCGAAAATGGCAGGTAAAAAAATAGTGGTTGCCGGCAATCTTATCGGCGGAGAGGAGTGGAATTATTTTATGCAGGAAGTCCAGCCGCATTTGAACGAGGAGGGCGTCAATTTTGTCGGTCAGGCGGATTTTAAAACTAAAGTCAATCTTCTGAAAAACGCCGAGGCGCTTCTTTTTCCGATAGACAGACGGGAGCCGTTCGGGCTGGTAATGATTGAGGCGATGGCCTGCGGCACGCCGGTGATCGCTTACCGTCGCGGCTCCGTTCCGGAAGTGGTGGAGCACGGCAAAACGGGATTCGCGGTGGACACCGAGGAAGAAATGATTATGGCGATCAATGAGATCCCGTCTCTTAACCGGCGGGAGTGCCGGAAGGCGGTGGAAGAGAAGTTCACTCTTAAGCTGATGATTGAACGCTACGAAAATCTTTACCGGAAGATTTTAAACGGGGCTGTTTGAAAAATAAAAAATCGGGAAAAACAGCTTTGAAATAATCATTAAAAAAAATAAATTTATGAAAAAATTAAAAATCGCCCAGGTCGCCCCGCTTTGGCTCACCATTCCGCCGCAAGCATACGGCGGAATAGAAAGAATCGTGGCGATGCTTTGCGACGGACTCGTTGATAAAGGACACGAGGTGACGCTTTTCGCCGCGCCGGGTTCCAAAACGAAAGCCAAGCTGATCTCCGTTTTTGAAAAACCGCTGCTGGAAGCGAACATTCCCTGGTCCAACCCTGTCTGGAATTTGCGCAATTTGTCCAAAGCGTACGAAATGGCCAACGGCGGCGAATTTGACATCGTCCACTGCCACTTGGACGTCTGGGGGCTTTTTTTCCACAACTTGACGAAAGTCCCGACGCTTCACACGATGCACAATCCTTTATACCGCACGAACGCCGACGCCACCAAAGACGACCGCCTGCGGTTGTTTACGGAAGAGGGGGCCCGAACGAACATCGTTTTTATCAGTCGTTCCGCCCAAGAGCAGGCGATGGTGAAGTTTCCCGAAAATAAGGCGAGGATAATTTACAACGGCAGCGATTTGAACCATTTTAAATTCAATCCCGAGGGCGGCGACCACTTCGTTTGGATTGCGCGGATGAACAAGCATAAAGGAGTGGAAAATGCCGTAGCCGCGGCGGAAAAGACGGGCGCCAAACTGCTTCTGGCGGGCCGCATTGATCCGACCCAACTGGATTATTTTAATAATGCCGTTAAGCCGCATCTGAACGACAAAATCAAATACGTCGGCGAACTGACGGAAGAACAGCTGTCCGATTTTTACGGCCCCGCCAAGGCCCTGCTTTATCCGATAGAATGGGAAGAGCCGTTCGGTCTGGTGGTAACCGAAGCGATGGCCTGCGGAACGCCGGTGATCGCTTACCGGCGCGGCTCAATGCCGGAGCTCATTGAAGACGGGAAAACGGGATTCGTCATTGACAGCGACATTGATAAACTGGCCGAAGCGATGGGAAAAACCGACCAGTTGGACAGAGCCGCGACGCGGCGGCGGGTTGAAGAAAAATTCAGCAAAGAGCGGATGGTGGATGATTACGAAAAGACCTATCGCGAATTAATCGGCGATAAAAACGATTAATGAAAAAACTGCGCGTTGCGACCATGGTTACCGGCCATTTTACCACTCCGCCTCCCGAGGGAATTATTTACGCGCCGATGGACATCGCCGTCGGCGTCGGCGAGGGGCTGGCGAAAAAGGGGCACCGGGTTGATTTTTACGGTCCGGAAGGGACGAAAGTCAACGTCACCAACGTTATCAGCGCCGGTTTGCGGCCGTTAAAACAAAACGGCGACGATTCAATTTTGAAAGACCCGAGCGTCGGCGGAGGAGAAGTTAATAAAATTTTCAATCTTTGGGATCAATATCTTCTCGCGCGGATGTTTGAAAAAGCGGAAAGAGGGGATTACGATATTTTGCACGTCCATCCGGTTGACCGCGCTCTGCCGCTGGCGCTGTCGCATCCAAAAATTCCCGTCGTTTACACCCTTCATGACCCGATTTATCCGTGGCGGACGGAAATTTTTCGGATGTTTCAAAGTCCGAATCAGCATTATGTTTCCATCAGCGACGCCCAGCGAAAACCGGCTCCCGATTTGAATTACGCCGCGACTGTTTATAATGGCATCAACCTTGACTTATTCCCGTTTTCCGACAGCCACGACGATTATTTTCTTTTCGTCGGCCGGCTATTGGCCGTCAAGGGAGTGGCGGAGGCGATACAGGCGGCGCGGCTGGCGGGAGAGAAATTACTTATCGTCGGCTCGCCCGACAGCGGAGAATATTGGGAGAAAAGCATCAAGCCGTTTTTGGACGATAAGATCCGCTACGCCGGATACGTCCCCTACGGAGATCTTTATAAATATTATCAAAAAGCCAAGGCGACGCTGGTCCCCATCCAGTGGGAAGAGCCGTTCGGTCTGGTGATGACGGAAGCGATGGCCTGCGGAACGCCGGTGATCGCTTTCAAGCGCGGATCGGCGCCGGAAGTGGTGGAACACGGCCAGACGGGATTTATCGCGGAAACAGTTGAAGAAATGGCGGCGGCGATGAAAGAAATCGGGAAAATAAGCCGCGCCGCCTGCCGAAAGCGCGTTGAAGAAAATTTCAGCTTGGAACGGATGGTGGACGGATACGAAAAAGTTTTTCTGGAATTGGCGGCAAAGTGATCCGGCTTTTGTCATCTGGAAGATTGTTGTATAATAAAAACAATATAATTAAAAAGGCTTAAAATTATGATGTACGGAAACGACGCGATAACGGGCTCGCTCTTTGGCGGTTTCGGATGGATCTTTATGATCCTCTGGTGGGTTTTGATTATCGCCGGAATTGTCGCGCTCGTCAGGTGGCTTACGGGCCAATCCCGCGGATGTTCGCATTATCATGACGGGCGCGATGGGCGCGTCTCGCCGGGCGGCGCGTCGCCGCTGGAGATTTTAAAGGAGCGTTACGCCCGCGGCGAAATAGACAAAAAAGAATTTGAGGAGAAGAAAAAAGATCTCGCTTAAAATTATCATTAAAAAATTAATCAATAAAATTATGAATTTAAAAGCTGTTGAATGGATTTTGCGGATAGCCGTTGCCGGAGAGTTTATCGGTCACGGCGTATTTGCCCTGCAAGGAAAAAAGGCGTGGATTGGCTGGTTTGCCAATTTCGGCATTTCGGACGCCGGACTGGCGGCTCAGCTTTTGTTTCTGGTCGGACTGATAGATGTCGCCGTCGCGATTCTCGTTCTCCTAAAGCCAATTCGCCTCGCGCTTTTATGGATGGCGATCTGGGGTTTTTGGACCGCTCTTTTGCGGCCGATTGTCGGCGAGCCGGTTTGGGATTTCGTGGAACGCTGGGCAAACTGGGGCGCGCCGCTCGCTTTGCTGTTTTTACTCGGATGGCCGAAAGAACGAGGGGAGTGGCTGAAATAGAAAAAGAAAATCAAAACCGCTCCCGAATGTTCGGAGGCGGTTTTTTGAAGCGGCCGTTTTTTTAAAAAAATAGCCGTAGTTTGATGTTTGCGATTTTACCGCTCGCGATTTTTTCCGCGATTCCTTATCCGCTTTGATGATCTGACGATCGGCTTTATCCGATAACCTGCTCTAATTCGCGCGAATAGGAGATATAGAAGGATGGGGGAAAATTGCCGTTTGGGAAAAAATCACGGATAATCAACGACAAAGATAATGAAAATAGGATTTTTCACCGACAGTTATCTGCCCGCGGTGCACGGCGTGGAGATTTCAATGGAGGCCTTCAGGACAAACCTTGAAAAACTCGGCCACGAAGTTTTCATTTACGCTCCGCGCTCGCCCGGCTACAAGGATAAAAATCCGAGGGTGTTCCGGCTGGAATCAATGAGAGTCGTCAAGGAGCCGGAAATGCGCCTTGCTTTCCCGTTGGCGCATAAAGGCAAGCTGAAAGACATCGTTAATTTCAAACTGGACATCGTTCACGCGCACACGCCGTTCAGCTTGGGGCTTCTGGGAAAATTCATCGCGGCCCATCAAAAAATTCCCTTTATTTACACGCATCACACCCATTATCCGGAATACGCCAAGGCCTATTTCAAAGAAAAATTCATTCTTCCCAAAATCGCGAAAGCGTGGAGCGCCTGGTTTTGCGAAAATTCCGACGCGGTCATCGCTCCTTCTTATAAAATAAAAAATTTGCTGCGGGATTACGGCGTCAAAAAACCGATTTACGTTCTTCCCACCGGCATTGATTTAAAGCTGTTCAAAAGAACAGCCAAATCTTGGAAATCCGCCCGGCTTTTGCGAAAGAAACTGAAACTGTCCGAAAAAGACAAGCTACTGGTTTTTGTCGGCAGGATAGGGCGGGAAAAAAACATAGAATTTCTCATCAAATCCGCGGCGGAGATTGCCGACAAAAGAAGCGACGTTAAATTTATCATTGTCGGCACCGGTCCGTATTTTCAAAAATACAAAACGGCGGTGAAAAAACTTGGTTTAAACAACGTGGTGTTTACCGGCGCCGTTCCCCATAAAAACCTGCCGGTTTATTATCAGGCGGCCGATTTGTTCGTGTTCGCTTCGCTGACCGAAACCCAGGGCATCGTTATTCTTGAAGCGATGGCGAGCGGACTGCCGGTCATCGCGCTCAAAGACGACGCGTTCAGAGAAATCGTAACGGACAACAAGAACGGATTTTTAATTGACCCGAATTCATCGCCGGCATTTTTCGTCAAAAAAGCGCTGGAGATATTGGACGACTCCGCGCTCCATAAAAAATTTTCCCGCGCCTCTCTTCAAATCGTTAAGAATTTTTCCGAAGAGAAACAGGCTGAAAAACTGGCGGAGATTTATAAAAAATTATAAATGGACATTTTTTCCCACGGCCTTTGGACGGCTCTCGCGGCCAAGGCGGCGAACAAGAAGCTCAAAAAATTCAACGATAAGCCGTTAAACGCGCGCCGGTTCGTTTTTTGGGGACTTTTTCCGGATTTGCTGGCTTTTACAATGCCATTTGCCTGGCTTTTTATCGGCCTGATTTCCGGAACATTTCTTTTGTCCGATTTGCCGCCTCCGGAAACAATTGAACCGGCCAGGCCGGACACGCTCTGGGTTTTTCGCCTGACATCGCTTCTTTATAACGCCAGTCACAGCTTGTTTGTATTTTCCGCCGTTTTTGGATTTTTATTCCTTATTTTGCGAAGGCCGGTTTGGGAAACGGGCGGCTGGCTGCTGCACATCATCATAGATATCCCGACGCACAGCTATAAATTTTATCCAACGCCGTTTTTGTGGCCGCTGTCGGATTGGAAATTTGACGGATTTTCCTGGGCGGCGCCCTGGTTTCTCGCGATAAATTATCTGGCGATAGTCGTTGTTTTTTTGATTCTTCGCAAAAAAACTCCGTCCCGTTCTTGAAAACATTCCAACATTCTCAAGAATGTTGGAATGTTTGTGACAATAGATAAAAATTTTTCCATAAAAAACGCGCGAGGTAAAACTTAGCCATCCGTAGTAAAACGGACGGCTGGCGTGGACGGGGGAACGATTCTGATGTATTTCCCCATCCCGATCGCCCGAAAGTCTTCTTCCAGGCGGCTACCGACGGTGGAAACCGGAGAATTTACGTCCTCCGCGTCGGGCATAGCGCTTTCAACAACCAAAGCGTTATGCGCCGCGAAGCTTCTTTCCACCGCGGCTCTGGCCAGCGCCACAAAACCGGCTGGCGTCGGCCGGTCGTCGTTATTCCAGGAAATCTCCTCGGCATTGGCGATTTCCTTCAGGTACTCCGGCAGCCCCGTTTTTTCAATTATCCTTTCAGTAAAAAAGGGGCTGTTTTTTTCTACAAACTTCGCGTTGAACGGAGCGCCGTGGCGGTGCCAGAAAGATGTTAATGCCGCCCGGCCGATGTTGGAAAACAATCCTCCCAGCTCCGCCCGCTCCTGAATATTGCGGCACTGGCAGGCGGTCACGGCGAAAAGCTTTGCCAGCGCGGCCGTGGCGAAGCTTTTCGCTCCCAGAATCTCCATGTCGCTGGTTTTATCATGGAGATTGAAGATCGTCCTAAAGACGACGAAGCTCTTCACAAAAGTCGTCCCGACTCTCATGATGGCCTCCATAAAGGAGGAGATCTCCCCCTTTTTCATTTTTCCGTAATGCACCGCGTTGGCCAGCCCCATCAGCTGGCTGACAATCGCGGCGTCTATCTTAAACTTCAGCCCCTCCAAGCGATGCGAGGGGCTTTCTTCGTTCCCGATGGTTGCCAGCACCTCGGGATTGATGTTAGCGACCAGCTTTTCCAGGTCGCCCCCTATTACTTCCATAAGTTTCTTTTCGTCGTCCATAACCACCTCCTTTGTTAATATCCTAATTTTAGTATAACCACATTTAGTTTTGCTCGTCAACTTGCCGCGGAGAGAAAAATTTTGTTTAATTTGTTAAAATGAAATTCAGTCCCGAAAAAATAACCCAAAGAGAGGCGCCGGTGGAAATAAGAAATGAAGAAAGCGAAGCGGCCAAGCTCGCCAGTTTAATCGCCCGCGCTTGGAAGAAAAAAGAGGCGGTAAGCGTTCAAAGCTCATTTGCGGGCGGCCAAACGACGGAGATCGTCAAATGCCGGACGATTAAGACCGTTGAGGGCGGAGAAAAAGAATTTCTGGAAAGCCGGAAACTTGTTTTTGCCGCTTCCGGCGGCCGAAGCGTTGATTTGACCAAGCTCGCTCCGCGCGCGATTTTTCTGAACATCTGGTATCAACCCGACGTTCCCGAGAGCGTTTCTCCGGAATTGTTCGCCGTTGAAACCGTGGAATTGGCGGACGGAAAGAAAATCAACTTTATTTATTATCCCGGCATAAACCGCGTCGGCGACCGGATATCTCTTTTGCACGAAATCGGCCATCTGGAAAC
Source organism: uncultured Candidatus Saccharibacteria bacterium (assembly GCA_964360035.1). Taxonomy (GTDB): domain Bacteria; phylum Patescibacteriota; class Minisyncoccia; order UBA6257; family JACRHY01; genus JACRHY01. The sequence goes on from CAYHUJ010000017.1 coordinate 8,824, forward strand.
GAGCGCCGCGCGCCTTGCCGCTCTCAAAGCGGAAGAAGAACTTCGGGAGGCCTACGATGATTCGGTGGCGGAAGGAAGACGCAAGGCCGGCGAGGGCGAAATTCTCGCGCGGCTGAACGCCAAGCATAAAGCATTTCATCCGATTGACGAAGAAGCCGCGCTAAACTTTTTGGAACTCAGTTCCCGAGCGGAGCGGCTGGCGTGGGTCCGCGCCTTGCGATTGTATCGCGGCTTTCTTAAAACGGGGATTGACCTTGAGCCGTCGTTTACGACTCTTAAGGACTTGAGAGATTACGTCCACTCGCGGGAAGCTCTGGAAAGTTATGAAGTCCAGGCGAGGGAATATTTCACTAAAAATCCGGAACTGGCCGGTTTTTACTCCCGAAGGCGAAAAGAAGGAAAAAGAGGCGCAAAAAAGGACTGAAAAAAATCAGTCCTTTGTTTTTTTGTCACTCGCGATTTTCGCGCGGCTTTCAAGATATTTTTCAATTCCGCCGGCGATTATCTCGGCGTATTTTTCCCGCCCTTCTTTGGAAAACATCAGGGCGCGGTCGCGTTCGTTTTGAAAATTTCCCAGTTCCACGAGAACGCGCGGCGTTATCGTTCCTTCGGCTAACACGACCAGCTCGTTGCGCTGATTTACCATTTGGCGGGGAATCGGGCCGAATTTCAATCCCAAGCCGTTTTTCCGGAATTCTTCGGCGAGAATTTTCACGAACGGATGCCGGGCCATTCCCTCAGCGGTAAATATCTGCGCTCCGTGGAGAAAACTATTGGCGTGGTCAAAATGAAGGGAAATGAAATTTTTTTCCGCGCCTTTGTTTCCGGCCGCGATCTTTTCCGCCGCCTCAAGGCGCTTCAGCAGTCCGTCTCTTCCGGCGAAAACGGCGGCTTTCCGTTTTCCCGAGTTATAAACGAGTTTTTTCTTCGGCGGAAGAATTTCACCGCTCTCATTATCAATTACTGCGTCGTTTTCCCCGTCAATCGCCGTAAAGACGACTTTCCAACCCCTTAAAACGGCGAGGCGTTCAACGCGTTTGGCGATATCGTAGGTATAAGCGTCTTCGGGGATGCGCGCGCCGTCCAATTTGAATCCCCGGCCGTCGTAACCGCCCCGATCTTTTCCGCCGTGCCCCGGGTCAAGAATCAAGACGACGTTCGTTTCCGCCGAGGCGTTTTTGGAAGGCGGCGCGCCCCAAGAGGAAGTAGCAATAAAAACAAGAACGAAAATCGGGATACCGGTCCAGAGCTTCCATCCGGCCATCGCTTTCTCCTTTCGGGTAACAAGGTTCCGCTTTCAGCATACATTTTGCTATAATAAACGGCAACGTTCTTTGAATAATTTTCATAAGGAGGCGGAAATGGCAAACTGGACAAGAAGGGAATTCATTTCGCGAAGCGGAGCGGTTTTGACGGCTATATGCGATCTGCCTCTTCCGGCGGGCGAATTTATCGCCCCGATCAAAGAAAGAAAACAGATCGCCCTGACATTTGACGACGGGCCGAAACCGGCGAAACTGCCGGCCGTTTTAAAAGCGCTTTGGGAAAATTCCGCTCCCGCGGCCTTCTTTTTTCTGGGGGTGGCGGCGGCAAAAAATCCGCGATGGGTTTTGAGAGCCGCGGAGGCGGGGCACGAAATCGCCAGTCACGGATTTGGCCACGGGCGCCTTGACCGGGTGGCGGTTTCGCGCGGCAACGATTATGTCATTGAAAACGAAATCCGGAAAACGGAAAATGTTCTGCGGAAAATAAATCCGGCAATAAAGCCGAGATTTTTCCGTCCGCCGTTCTGGATGATCACCGAATCGCTGGAGAAAACGATCGCGGCGGAAGGTTATTTCGTCAATCATCTCGGTGTCGTCGTTGATCCGGCGACGGTTTTCGGAAAGCCGAAGCTCATTAACACCGCCCGGCCGATCTGGCAGAGAGACGTCAATTCGCTGGATTACGAATACGCGGAAGGGTCGGGAAGGTTCAATCCCGAGGCGATCGCGTCCGTCGTCCGTCGCCAGGTAAAAATCAGGGAACGGCTCGGCGTTTTTCGGCACGTTATCGCCATGCACGAACTGGAAGCGACAACCGCCGCTTTGGCGATTATCGTTCCGGAACTGCGAAGCCGCGGCTATGAATTCGTCCGCCTTTCCGAATTTTTCGGCTTCGCGGAAAAATTGAAAGCCGCCGAAAAGGGGGAGTAAATGAACAGAAGAGAGGCGCTTTCTTTGCTGTTGGGAGGCGCGGCTTCTTTTTTCGTAAATCCGCGCTCTGTTTTTGCCGCCGAAAACGGCGGCAACGCGAAAACGGCCGATCCCGACGAAGTTAGGGGACTTTATGTGACCAATCTTGTCGCCGCGGACCGGGGAGAGGCGGCGCGGCAAAAACGGGAAACGATTTTGCGGATGACGGAAGAAACGGAAATCAATTCGCTGGTTATTGACGTCGTTGTGGACACCCCTCTTTTTTCCGAACGGCTGGAAAAATTCGTCGCCGGATTGAAAAAGCGGAATCTTCACGTTATCGCGCGGATTGTCGTTTGCCAGAATCACCGGTTAGCCCTTAAAAATCCCGATATCGCGATAAAACGCCGGGACGGCTCGCTCTGGTATGCCGGGAAAAAAGAATGGCGGCGGCATTGGATTGACCCGCGGGCGGAAAAACTCTGGCAGTTTGCCGCGGAGATGTCCCGGAAAGCGATTGACTTCGGCTTTGACGAGGTTCAATACGATTACATCCGTTTTCCTTCCGACGGCGATATGAGCGATATCGTTTATCCGATTTTCAAGCCGGGGAGCTCCAAACGGGCGGCGATGCGCGAAATGTTTCAGTTTCTCGCGCGGGAAGTCCGTTCCTACAATCCAAAGACGAAAATCTCCATAGATATTTTCGGCGAAGGGGTTCTGTTGGGTTACGCCGAAAAAGCCGATAAGGAGGTGGGGCAGCATATTTTTGACATGGCCGATGTTTTTGATTACATCAGCCCGATGGTTTACCCGTCCCACTATCGGCCCGGTTTTCTCGATTTGGAAATTCCCGCGCGGCATCCTTATGACGTCGTTTATCGCGGACTTAAGGCAGCGGCGGAGTATCTCTGGTTCAACGATTGCCGCGCCAAGCTTCGGCCTTTTCTGCAGGATTTCGGCGCCCGCAATTATTTAACCTCCGTTTACGTTCCGTACGATTCGTCTATGGTGCGAGCGCAGATTGCGGCGGCGGAAGATTTGGAAATTGCCGGCTGGATTCTCTGGAACGCGGGAAACGTTTATTCCCGCAAAGCTCTTCAAGTCAAAAATCCCCGTTAAGGGGATTTTTTCGCGCAAACTTATCCACAATACCGCGGCTCTTCGGTATGCTATAATAAAAACAATGTTCAAGAAGGCGCTTTTCGGCATTTTTATCCCGATATTTGCCGTCGGATTCTCGCTTTTTATTCTCTTTCCTCAAACGGCGGAGGCCTCTTGGCTTTCCGACATTTGGAACGACGTTACGGACGGCGCATCTGAACTGTGGGCGGCTCCTTTTGCCGGAGACGTTTTTGTTGACTGCTGGCTGGGATGGTTCGGATTCTGCGACGGTCAGGAGAACGGCGGCGAAATAGCGGCGCCGGCGGAGTCCTGTGACGCCTGCGCTTCCTGCGGCGACTCCCGCTATCGCTGGTGCACCGGCGGTCAGTACGGCTCGGGAACCTGCGTTGATTTTACCTGTGATTGCCGCCCCGATTTGTGTAATGGCGGCGCGGGAGGACCGGGCGGGGGACCGGGTGGAGGAGCGCCCGCCGCGCCGGCGGTTGATTTGAAAGTGAACGGCGTTGATTCTCTCGTTGTTTCCCTGGAAGTTCCCGCTTTGTTCGCTCTTTCCTGGAATTCGGCGAACGCTTCTTCCTGTTCGGCGAGCGGGAGCTGGAACGGCAACCGGCCGCTTTCCGGA
>CAYHUJ010000018.1:0-3150 GCA_964360035.1 uncultured Candidatus Saccharibacteria bacterium
GGCGGATAGAAAAATAACAAATTTCATGACTTTTGACGATTGATAAAAACCGCGAACTAAAAAATCACTGATAACAAAATTTTTTCGTTTCATGATTTTTAATGGGGAGTAAATTTTAAAACGGCAAAAAGGGATTCGTCCGACCCAGCTCGCCGACGACAATCGGAGAAACGTACTGGCGCAGATTTTTAAATTCCGGGCTTTCCACGAGCGCGGTCGGATTGAATTGAATCTGAGAAAGCTCGCTCGCCCCCTTAAGCTCAATGGGCACCACCACTTCAATCAGATGGGGCGCCTGGAAAAAGAGATAATAAAAAGCCCCCGCGAAAATGGCGGTGAAAAGAACAATCGCCGCGACAAACATCCAATTTAATCCCTTCTTTTCTTCCGCGATGATAATGGCCATATTTTTTATTTAACCTGGTAATAAGCGTCGACGGTTATGTTGTAAAGATATTTTTGAACCGATTTTTGCGTCGGATCAACGCCGCTTTCTATTTTAAGCGATTTAACGTCCATCAGGCGGATGTTCGTTTCCAGCATCTGTAAAAACCGCTTGATCTGGTCGTAATCGCCGGAAATTTTGGCGTTAAAGCGCAAGGTGCCTATTCCCTTGGCGGATTTAATCGGCGCCGAAGAAGGACGAATAGCCAGCGACTGGACGCCCGCCGACTGGATCGCCAGACCGCCGATCTGCGCGGCGCCGTTCAGCTGATTAAGAGCTTCGGCGACGCCGCTTTCCTGCGGCAGCGCCAGAGAAAGCGTCTCCTGCAAGCGCGCCACTCCCTGATATTCCTGAAGCAAGCGCTGGATTTGTTTGACGACGTCTTTTTGCTGCTCCACCGCCTGCGCGCGGCTGGCCACCTCGCTTCGCAAACGCTGAACGTTGTCGTACTCCGGCCGGATGAAAAGCGCGTAAATGACGACGGCCATTATGAAAAAAAATCCGCTGGCGAGAATTGACAATATCCTTTTGGAACTGGCTTTCATTTTCGTTTTATTTTACCGCCCCTTTTTTGAAATACACGCCGATGGCGAATTTAACCGTGCCGCCCTCTTCCAGAATGGAGCTGTCCAAAACAACGCGCTCAACTACCGGCACGCGGCGGAACGCTTCCAGTTGCTGGACCAGAACGCCGTAAGATTCGGCGTTGCCCTCCAATTTCAGGTAACTCTCCGGCGCCGCCAAAACAAAGCTGGCGTAGCGGATTTTTTTGACGGAATTGCTTTCAAAAAACTCCAGAAACCGGGACGCGACGGCGCGCGTTTTAAGAATGTCTTGGATGTTCGTTATCTGCGAATAAAAACCGACAAAGCTTTGCCGCTCCGATTCGGGAATGACTTTCGCCAAATCGGCGATTTCCTTGTCCAGATCCGCGATGCGCGAAGTGAGATACGCCGAATATCCGAAGGCCATCCCGAAATAACCGAGAAACGCCGCGGCAAACAAGCCGCCGGTAATCAGCAAAAGACGCCACGGCCAGCCGACCGGCAGATTCTCACGCCTGACTTTTTCTTCAAATCCTTGAGCGTATTGCGGCATATTTATTTTAATTGCTGATTTTTGGCGATTTATTTATTGAAAGGCCGTCAAACGAAGTGCTTGATGCCCAAACCGATCGCAACGCTGAACGAGGAACCGAGAGTCCTTGCCAGCGGCTCTATTTCGGGCGCGTAGGAAACCATCCGGAAAGGATCGGCTTTCACCGTCGGCAAACCGAATTGCTCTTCAAAGTATTTTTCAATGCCGAGCAGATTGGCTCCGCCGCCGGCTAATATGACTCTTTCTATTTTCCCGCTGTAATTCGTTTCGTAAATGCTCTGGACCCTTTTAACCTCTCCTATTATAGCATCCAAAAAGGGAAGTAGTATTGTGGATAACTCATATTCCCCGCCGGAACCGGAAAGTCCCCGCTGTTTCTTTAAATTTTCCGCCCGCCGCGTGCTTATTCCCAGACTGCCGGCCAGCGCGTTAGTCAGCGAACCGCCGGAAAAATCGGTCTGATTGCTCATTTTCAAAAACCCCTTATCGGCGACGGAAATGCTCGTGGAGCGCGCGCCGATGTCAACTATCAAAGTCGCCGTCGGATCGCCGGCGATAAGCGACCGCGTCATGCTCATCCCTTCTATTTCCAGAGCCACCAGCTTCAAACCGGCCATTTTGAAAATATTCTGGTATTTTCTGATGTAATCATTAGGAACGGACACGAGAAGAATCTGCTGTTTTTTCACTCCCTGCTCGTCTTCCCGCTCGCCCACTTTTATCCAGTCAATGCTCACTTCGGAAATGGGAATGGGAACGTACTGGCGGGCCTGATACTGCATCGCCTGCCCCGTTTCACCCTCGGTCATTATCGGAACCTCCAAGAGAGTGATGAAAGCGAGAAACGTCGGTAAAGAAGCGACCACTTCCTTGGTGTTGCTTTTCAAGTGACCGAGGAGCATCTTCAAAAGCTCCGCCGTGTCTTTATCCATCATTTTCAGCGAGCTCGTCTGAATGGCGTTGTTGAGCCGCTCCAAATGGCCGTAACTTTCCAAAAAGCCGTAATTTTTCAGGCGGGGTTTTTTACCGGCCGAGGTCTTGGCGATGTCAACGATTTTTATGGACGTCGTGCCGATATCCACGCCCAGATAATTAGCCGGTCCGAAAATGGATTTTAAAAAAGGGATGTTCATTGAAAATTTACGGCGTGGAGAAATTCCGTATTCCGAATATAATAATCATCATACCATGAAGGGATTTTTAGCGAAAGCGAAGACGCTGTTTCTTAATGTCCTGTTCCCCTCCGTCTGCCTGAATTGCCGGAGGCATCTTGATGACGAACGAAACCGGTTTGACGTCGTCTGCGGCGTTTGTTTTGAAAATATCAAGGTCCGCGACGCTTTTTGCTGTCCGGTTTGCGCCGGACGCCTTCCAAGCGGCGAAAAAACGTGCCACCCGAAAAGCGCTTATTTGCTGGCGGCGGCGGCTTCTTACGACGACGAGGCGGTTCAAAAACTGGTCTGGCGGCTCAAATACCGCCTTTGCCCCTCCGCCGCTCTTCCCCTGGCCGATCTCCTCATCCGCCATCTGGAAATGGCGGGGGGATCTTTTGAAAATACCGTCGTCGTTCCCCTGCCTCTCGCGCCGCGGCGGGAAAAAAAGAGGGG
>CAYHUJ010000018.1:3250-8510 GCA_964360035.1 uncultured Candidatus Saccharibacteria bacterium
GCGAAAAAAATAATCGTCGCCGTCGCGGCGCGGGCGTAGCGCCGGATTCCTTCTCCGTTTCGGGCTTCACGCAAAAAGCAGAGCGGCGCCGAGAGCCGCGCTTTCGCGCCGGGTTGAAAAAATTATCTTCGTTTTTTTGGCAAGAGGATTTTTAACGACGCCCTGAACCGCTTTTTTCATCGCCGGCTCAATGAGTTTTCGGCTCTTCGCCAATCCTCCGCCGACGATAATCGTTTCCGGATTGAGCGCGTTTATCAGATTGCCCAAGCCGACACCGAGATTTTTTCCAAGCGCTTCGTAAATTGCGCGAGCGCGGCGATCGCCTTTTGCCGCCAGAATTTCCAAATCGGCCGGTTCGCCGCGAAAACGCCGTTTGAGAAATTTTTCGGACGCCAAATCTTCAAACGTTTCTCCCGTAGCCGCGTTTAACACCATATGCCCCGCTTCGCCGGCGCTGAAATCGGCGCCGAAAATTATTTTCCCGCCGACCGCGACCGCTCCGCCGACGCCCGTTCCCAGCGTCACGCCGATGGTATTTTTGCGCTTTTTCGCTTTGCCCAAACCCATCTCCGCCCGCAAAAAACAGCGCGCGTCGTTATCCAGTCGCGTCTTCAAATGAAAACGGCGATTCAGGAGCTCGCCGATTTTCAGGCCGTTAATCGCCGGAATGTTCGGGCTTAAAACCATCTTTTGTCTTTTGGGGTCGGAAATACCCGCCGCTCCCGCGCCTATGCCGATAAGCGCCCGCCGCGGAATATCTTTGGCCATTTCGTCCGCGACGCCCAAAAGCGCCGAAACGAATTCTTTCCGGCTTTTCGGCGTCGCCACCGTCTTTTGCCGAACCGCCTTCCGGCCGTCAAAAAGAACGCCCAGGATTTTCGTTCCGCCGATGTCAATGCCGACGGAATATTTTTTGTTTTTGGCGCGCGTCTTCATAAATTTCCGCTCACTGCCGATTAAAAAGTTTTTTTGCCTCGCTCCAGATTTCCGGCCGGCCGTTTATTTTTTCACTATACCACCATTCCAGTCCCCATAAATAGACATCCGGAAAACCGACCTCCTCGGCGTACCGGATCGTTTCCAGAAATTTATCGCGGTCCATTGAGCGGCGCTGTTCCCCGGAAGACATTTCATAAATCGCCGCCGGACCCCACGGTTCGCCCTGAAGCTCCACGACGATAATCGGCTTGGAGCCGATAAAATACTTGATCAAATTGGCTTTAAGATGGAAAAAGTCGGGAGATAGGGGGTATTTCAAATAGCCGCTTCCCGGCAGGCGCCGGCTCCAGACAATCCGGTACATCGTCGTGCCGAAAACGTCCGCTCTTTTAGCCGCCGGTAGCCAAAACCCGAACTCGCCGCTGTCGCTGACGATTACCGGCCGCCCCCGTCCTTCCGGAGAAAACTCGCCGTCCAAGCTTTTTACCAACGCGATTTCTTCTTCCAAAAATTTCTCGCTTAGAGCCGGACAAACACCGAACGTCCGTAAAAACGGCTCGTTTTCCACCTGCCAATATTTAACCGCTTCGTTTGCCCGGTACCGCTCAACGACTTTCTCCAACAATTTCAAAATTTTTTCCTCCCGCTCTTTTTCGCCGAGTTCTTTCGCCCACAAAGGCATATGGCACTCCGGCCAGCGGGGCAGGCGAAAGCCCATCGCCAAAATAATTTCCGCGCCGCGGCTTTCCGCTTCTTTTATCTGCCAGTCCAAATCGGAAAAATCGTAATGCCCCGGCGATCTCTCTATTTCCTGCCAGTAAGCGACGAGGCGCAGCTTTTTTACGCCTAACTCGTTGAGAGCGCTCAGAAAAACCGCGCGCGGGTCAAGTCCCATCTGCTCGGCGAAAATCTTGGAAAAAGTAACGCCGAAATTTTTTACTCCCGGGGCAAGGTCGGCCGGCCGGCGGCTGAAAACAATGATAAAAAGCCCGGCAAAGATAAGAATGACGGCGACGGATTTTTTGACCACCAACCAGAACGAATACTCCTCCTCCAGAAGGCGCGGAAATTTTCGGGAAAGAAAAACGGCGATGATTAAAACGAACAGATACTGAAAACCGGCGAGCGACTGCGTTAAGGTGACGCTGCCGAGAAAAAAGGCGTAATTTTGAAGCAGGAAGTAGCCAGCCGCCAGAATTTTATTGGAAAGGAAAAGGCCGGCGGATGATATTTTGACGCTTTTCGCGTGCTCAAAAATCCGGCGGCGGAAAGCGGGAACGGCGAAAATGGCGGCGGCGGCCAGAAATTCCCCCATTCTGCCGATAACATAAGCGTTTATAAAAGCCGTTTTCTGATAAGCGAATTTTATAAGAACGAAGGAGGCGGCCATTAAAAATCCGGCCAAAAGAGACCAGCCGAGAATATCATAAGGGTATTTGCGCGGGTTAAAACTTTTCAGCGAAACCAGTGTGCCGCCGGCAATCAGAAAAACAAACGATAAAATTTGAACGGCGCTCAGCCGCTCGCCCAGAAAAACAAAACTTAAAAAGAAAATGAAAATCGTCGCCAAAACTCCGACCAGAGGGGCGACCGCCGCCACCTCGCTCCGCCGGACCGCTTCGTAAAGAGCGATTAAGAATGAAATAAAAACAAAGCCGCTCGCCAGACCGCCGAAAACAGCCGCCGGCGCGACCATCACTTCTTCCAATCTAAAACCGAAAGGAACGAGCAGAAGGCCGTATAATCCGAAAAGGCCGACGTAAAAAGCGTAAACGACCGGCTGGGGAACGGCGCGCTTCAGGATAACCTTGTCCAAGATCGCGACAACCGCCGCCAGAAAATAAGAAATTAGGGCGAAATAAAGCCAGGACATAATCAAAATTCAAAAATTAAAATTCCAAAATTATTCTTGCGAATCGCCGTCGTCTTTTATAATTTTAGCGTATTCAAGGGCGCTCGGCCTTATTTTCCGTTCCAGGGTTTCATAATCAACCTCCGCCAGGCCGAACCGCGGCCAGAATCCTTTATCCCATTCAAAATTGTCCAGAAGCGACCAGTAAAAATAACCCCTGACATCGGCGCCTTCTTCCATCGCCCGGCGGACATTCTTGAGCGTTTCGCGGATAAACCACGATCTTTTTTCATCCTTGGCGTCGGCCAGCCCGCTTTCCGTAACGTAAATCGGTTTGCGGTATTTTTTAAGATCAATCAAGCAATGATAAATCGCCTCCGGATACAGCTCCCAGCCCATATCGGAAACTTTTTTGTTTTCGTTTTGATTAAATCGGCAATTTTTAATTAGATTGTGAAAATAATGATTCAATCCTATAAAATCAGAATGATTTTTAATTTTATTTAAAAAATAAAAATTCCACCACCAATCGATTATTTTTTTCAATGCGCGATTTATGATCTTGTTTTCGGCGGCCTCAAAATAAATGTTGTTTTTGGCAATTCCAACTTGCGCTTCCGGCCGGATTTTTTTGATTATTTCGTAAGCGCCGCGATGCGCCCTGATTAAATTTCCCATTACCGCCAAATAAGAGAGCGGATTTTTCTTCTGCGGCGGCCAGACGCCTTTCAGATAAGAAATGCTCGCGTATATTTCCGGCTCGTTTAAGGTAATCCAAAATTTAACGTCGCCCTTGAATTCGGAAACGATTTTTTCGGCGTAGCGGCGGAAATAAGCGGGGGTTTTTGAATTTTGCCAGCCCCCTTTGTCGCGCAGCCACAGAGGAAGCGGCCAGTGCCACAAAGTCATAAACGGTTCCAGGCCGCGCTCCTTTAACGCTTTTACGACCATCCGGTAATGCGCGATTTCTTTTTCGCTGAATTTCCCCTCTTCCGGCTCAATCCGCGACCACTCAACGGAAAATCGATGAGCGTTGTGTCCGAGCGACTTGGCGATATTGAAATCTTCTTCAAAACGATTGTAATGATCGCAGGCCTTGCCGGAAATATAATTTTCCAAATCCGACGGCGCCGGCCGTTTTTCAAATAAATGCGGCGGGAAATTCTTTTTGAAATTTTCGTCCTTAATTCTAAATTCCAAATCCCTTGTTCTGGCTTCCGATTTTTCCCATTCGGACCAGTCATTGGCGTTCCCTCCTTCAACCTGATGCGCCGAAGCCGCCGCGCCCCAAAAAAATCCCTCGGAAAATTTCGCGTTGCCGTTCATTGAGAAGTATCGCTAACCGTTGGCGGCTCCGGAAACGAACATCCCCGTCAAAGCGACGAACGTCCCCAGAATAACCGCCGTCATTGACAACAGGGCGATTTCTTTTTTCAGTTTCTCGTTATCCTCAAGACGCTTTTCCCAAAACCAAATCGCCAGCGCGACCAAAAGCGCCAAAATCGGAATGGGAACAAAAGCCGCTTCCTTCGCCTCAAACAGCGCGCCGTGCGCCCACGGATATTTTCCCGCTTCAATCACCGGCTTAACGACCGCCTCGTAATAAATTTCTTCGTAATACTTTCCGGACAGCGCCGAAACCGCGTAGCCCAAAACCGATGCCAGCGAAACCGCCTTCAAAAAAGCAAAGTTGGGCTTTTTCTTGAGCAGGCCCATTAAAACCGCGTAAGAGCAGATGACGCCGATAACGCCGGCAAAGACGTGGATTATCAGATTGAATTTCAGGAAGGCGCTCATTTCGGCAAAAGGCGGCGGTGAACCGCGTTAAGGACGATAATCGCCGCCAAAGCTACGGCGGCGTAAACGGCGATGATGGAAAAATAGGAAGCGTCCAAAGACCGCCACGCCCCCAAAAGAAAAGCGGCGAGCCAGGAAACGGTGGCGATCGGCCCCCCGACGGAAGTCGGCACAATCCGCCATTGCATCAGCACGGGACCAAAAATTATCGCCGAAACAATCGTCAGCTTGGCGAGAAATTTGCCGTCGTAAACCGCCTCAAACGGCGCGCCGCCAAGGCGCGCGAAAAGCAGAAGCCCCAGGCCGGTCAAAATCAAAACTATCAAACTCCAGCGGATGACCGAAAAAACCGTTTTTAAAAAAGCCGACTCCGCGGCGTCCACGACGCCGTCTTTGAGCGCCTGAAAAGAAAGAATCTCCGCCAAAAACGCCGCCGCCGTTCCGACCGCGGCCGCCGCCATATGTCCGACCAGCAAAAGCGAAAGCGAATAATCCATTAACGTTATTATAGCATGTAGCCGCCGCCCGCAAAAAATCCCCGCCAAACGAGAAAAACGAATGAAACGCGTCAAATTTTACAAAACGCGGAATTCATCTCAACAATACATCCCCGCCGCGTTTTTGGCTATTTTCCCGTATCCGCATATCAACGAGGCGCAACGAGAAAGCCGC
>CAYHUJ010000018.1:8610-12426 GCA_964360035.1 uncultured Candidatus Saccharibacteria bacterium
CGCACCACCTTCTATGGTCATGTTATTGCCAGTATTTTGGTGAAAATACACCTCAAAGTAATCAGAGGAACCGTTAGCATCTATTATTACAGCGGTATGAATACCTGCCCGCCCCGCACTACTGTTTATGTCCATCGTCACCTGTCGATCTAATCCTCCATTTTTGTAAATATACAAAAATGCCTGATTTCCTCCGGTTATTAGCATCTCTAATTCAGCTGTTAAAAGATATTTTCCGGCTACGGTCGGAGTAAATCCGTTTGATGCAAAATTATTATTCGTATCAGACGCTTCCGTATCCCAATTTATCTTGGTGGTAACCTGATTTGCTATCGTCTGATTAACCGAGGAAGAAACGGAAAAAAAGGGGGCGGCATTCGTTGTTTGAGTGCTTCCATCGGGGAACTTAAAACCGCCGATTGTTGATTCAATCATTCCGGCGACGGTCAGTTTTTGCCCGGGCGTGCTAGTGCCGATTCCCACGTCGCCGTTGGATTTAACGTAAATGGAACTCGCGGGAGCGTTTTGTTCGGCTTTCAAAGCCCCGCCGCCCGAGGGCGGACTTTGGGTAGGCGCCGTCCAGGCCAAAACCTGGGAAACGGCTATCGCCAGAAAAATAGCCAAAGCGAAAAGAAAAAGGCGGGAAGATAAAATCGCGGCAAAAACTTTTACCGAAAACGGCTTAGGATGCCCCCCCGACGGTTTTTCCCAATCTTTTTTGAATTGCCGGTTCATTTAGCCGCTTATTTTAGCCAATCTTTTTTCCAATGCCGAAACTTTCTTTTCCAAAACGGCAAATTCGTCGCGGCCGACTTTTTCTTTGAGTTCATTGCGGATTAAGCGCAATTCGTCATTTATTCCCTCCAAGCGCTGATCGACTTGTTCAAAGCGCTGATCGACTTGTTCAAAGCACCGATCGACTTGTTCAAAGCGCCGATCGACTTGTTCAAAATGCTCAAAAACAACGCCGAATTTATAGTCAACTTCTTTTTTGAATTCCTGAAATTCGCCGTGATTCTTGTCAATTTTTTCATCCAATGCCTTATGCCCCTCTACAACCAAATCAAGCTTGGAATCAATGTCTTCCAAAATAACGCCAAACTGCCGCTCGCCGGTAATTGATTTCTCTTTTTGTTTTGAATTCTTCTTGGCCATAATTAAGATAACTTATTATATCACGCCGGAAAACGCGATCAAGCGCAGACTCCCCAGCCGCAGGCGGGACAGCTTTTGCACCCCTCTTTCATCGCCAGCGCCGCACCGCACATCGGGCATTTCTTTTCGCCGTTTTTGACCGCCGCCGAAGCCGGCGAAAGATTCAACCCGTTGGTTTCCGTAACGCCCGCTTCGTGATAAACGGCCAGGCCGCGCGCCTTTTCGTCTTTGAGGGCGATCATTCCCCGCATCGGTTCGCCTTCTTTTTCCTTTTCTTTCTTTTTCGGACCGCCGACCAAAACCTGATTCTTGATGGAAGTGTCGCGAAAAACAGTTACGCCCTTGCATCCCAGTTCGTAAGCCAGCATGTACGAGTGGATCATATCGCCGACCGTCGCCGTAGCGGGGAAATTATTGGTTTTGGAAATGGAAGAATCCACCCATTTTTGGAAAGCGGCCAGCGCCTTGATGTGATCGGCCGGCGCGATATCCAGCGCCGTCACGAACGCTTTTTTCAGTTTGGCGGGAATATAGTTCAATTTCTGAACGCTGCCGCCCAGCGTCACGACGTCCTTGAGCAACGCCTCGTCCATCAGCCCTTCTTTCTGCATCCGCCATTCAAAAACAGGATCAACGTAGAAAAAACTGCCGACGGAAACGTTTTTTTCAAACACCAGGCTGTAAACCGGCTCAATGCCGGAAGAACAACCGGCGATCATGGAGATGGAACCGGTCGGCGCGATAACGGTCGTATAGCCGTTGCGGATGCCGTAACGTTTGACGTCTCGGGAAATCCTGCCCCAATCAAGACGGCGCGATTTCTTGTCTTGGCAGCCGGCGAAGGGCAGGCGCCCTTTCGGATAAAACGATTTGTCAAAAAAAGGCATTTTCCCTCTTTTTCTCGCCAGTTCAATTGAAGCGATTTTGGAATGATAATTCACGAATTCCATCAATTGTTCCATAAAACCCAGCCCTTCTTTGGAGTTGTAGGATATTTCCAGGTCGTAGAGCAGATCTCCCACTCCCATTACGCCGAGTCCGATTTTCCGCGTGGACATCGTCATTTCCTTGATTTCCGGCAGAGGATACTTATTGACGTCAATGACGTTATCAAGCAAAAAAACCGCCGTTTTCACCGTTTCCGCCAGTTCATCCCAGGCAAAGCGCTTTTTGCCGTTCGCGTTCTCCCTGACAAAACTCCAAACGTTGATGGAACCGAGATTGCAGCTTTCGTACGGGTAAAGAAGGACTTCGCCGCAGGGGTTGGTGGTAACGATCGGCCCGAGGTGTTCGCTGAAAGGATTGTACTCGTTGATGCGGTCGTGGAAAATGACTCCCGGTTCGGCCGATTCCCACGCCTGATAAGCGATAAGGTCAAAAAGTTTTCGCGGATCAACGTGGCGGACGATTTTTCCCGTGCGAGGATTAACCAGCGGATACGGCTGATTTTTTCTGTAGTGCTCAAAAAAATCCGGCATCACCAGGACGGAGATGTTGAAATTCTTGAGCGCCAGATTGCCCTCTTTGGCTTTGATGAATTTTTCAATGTCCGGATGATTGGTGTTTAAAATGCCCATATTCGCTCCCCGCCGGATACCCCCCTGTTTGATGACGTCAGTCATATTGTCAAACATCGTCATAAAACTGATGGGGCCGGAAGCCGCGCCGCCGGTGGATTTGATGTAATCTCCCTCCGGACGCAACGAGGAAAAATTATATCCGACACCGCCGCCTGCCTTGAAAATAATTGACGCCGCTTTCAGTTTGTCCATTATGGAATCAATGGAATCTTCAAGGCCCAAAACGAAACAAGCCGAGCCCATCCCCAGAAAACTGCCGAAATTGGCGAGAGCGGGAGTGTTGGGCATAAACCGGCGGCTCGCCATCAGATTGTAATAACGCTCCGCCTCCTTTTCGTAATCGGCGAATTGGTGTTTCTTGAGCATTTCCAGTAAATGGCTCCAGGAAACTTTCATCCGCCGCTTTTCGTTGAAATGGTCAAAAAGGCGCTTGAGTGCTTCCAGATGGAAGCGGTTCAGTTTGTAGCGGCCGATGGAAAATTTTCCTTCAAATTTTTCCGGTTCAAATTCCTCCGGACGATGCTCCTCTTCGCCGCCGCGACCGTCGTAAACGCGATGGTCGTAAAACAGCGACGGCAGAGTCGTATGCACGGCGACGCGGATGAAAAGCTCTTTCGGCGACTCAATGATTTTGCCGGTATCGTCTTTGCGCAAATAGCGCGCCGCCAGAACCCGCAGAGCGTTAAGGTCAAAATGCTTGTCAACTTCGTCAATTTCTTCCTTGTTGAGTATCTGCTTTTTTTCCTGGCGGATTTCAGCGCGCCGCTCGCGGTAAAGAATGTAGGCCTTGGCGATTTTGGCGCGGCCGGCGTCAATGAGAACCTGCTCAACCATATCCTGAACGCCTTCCACCGTCGGAATGGCGCCCCTGCCGGTGATTTTTTTCCAGAGGCGGGCGAGAACTTCCCGGGCCAGTTCGTCCGCCAGCTTCCGGTCGGGAGCGCCGACCGCCGAAGACGCCTTATAAACGGCGTCGGCGATCATTTTGACGTCAAACGGCATTATCCGCCCGTCGCGTTTTTTAATAAACTTAAACCCCGCGCCGGTAAGCCGCGGGGTTTTCTGCGTTTTTTTCTTTTTG
>CAYHUJ010000019.1:0-12303 GCA_964360035.1 uncultured Candidatus Saccharibacteria bacterium
CCGAGGGAGTCGCCGCCGTATAGCTTAACGTCGTGAAAGTGGACGACTGGCCGGTATCAATGACGGAAGATGTGAAAACGCCGGAGGAGGAGTAGCCATAGGCATACATCTCAATTTCGCTTATCCCGACCTCGGCGGCGCCATAATTGGTTGACACATTAACTTTGTGGTACCTGTAAGCAACGACATTGGAAAAATCAAACGTTTCCCAATGGGCGCTGGCATTATTTGCAAAAGTAAAAGAAGAAATTAGCGTCCAGTTGACGTTGTCGTTACTTCCGTAAAACTGCATATCTTTGGGATAGCGAGCCCCTTCTAAATCGCGCGGATAAATTTTGACTCGTCCGATAGTTTGCTGCGAACCAAGATCAACGCTTATCCACGCCGGCATAGTATTTGACAACCAGGCAACCGAAGTGTCACCCGATAAAACATCATTAAATGCGTATACCGGCGCACGATTTTCGGAATAGCTGCCAGAGGCCTGAGCGGTGCCTCCTTGACCGGTGGTAACATCAGTCGCGGTGTTTAAAACATTCGCCAGCCCCACGCTCCCCGCGGCGCCCGTCCCCGAAACGGCGGTGCCGGAATTCGTTCCGCCTCCGAAGTCGGCATCGGAAGCGTGGACTTTGGAACCGGAGTTAGAAACAAACGTTTTCCTCCCCTCGTTTGAAGCGGGAGTCAGGGCAAGGTCGGAGCCGATTTCAAAAAGGCCGGAGGCGGAGCCGCCGTCAGTGGCGGCGATGGAGCCGGAACCGCCGTATTTTTCCGATTCCATCACGGCGGTCAGCTCCCAGCTGCCGACGGCGTAGGTGTAATAAGAGCCGCCGCTGGCGGTATTGACGGGGTCAACGGGAAGAGCGGGCAAGGGAGAGCCGGGGGGGAGGCCGGAGAGATTGACGGGGATCCAGCCGAGGCCGTCCACTTTGCGGAGATTGGCGCCGGAAACGCATTGATAAGACCAACCGCCGGAAAGGGCGGGGAGTCCCATATTGGGACAGGTGGAAGTGGCGTTGCCGGTGAGGGCCGTGTCGGGAAGGGAGACGTAAAGGACCAAAGAAGAGCCGTAGCTAAGTCCGCCGTAGACGCCGTAGAACTTGACGGCGTCGTTGACGGCGCGCAGGTCAACGATGCGGGAAGCGTCCCGGGCCTGGCGAAGACGCTCGGCGGGATTGAGCACAAGGACGGTGACGGAAGTCAGGATGGCGATAATGCCGATGATGATGATAAGCTCAAGGATAGTGAAGCCTTTTTTGGGAAAAGAATCGCGAGTCATAATCATAGGATTAAAATTAATTGTAATACAAAAGTATAAAGTACAACATATCGGGGTCCCGATTTATAAACCCGCGAATAATCTTACGAGGCTAAGCCTCGTAAGATTGATTTTTTGCCCGCAACGGAATTTTTCAGTTTCGGCTTTTAGGCGTCACCCAAAAGCCCATATATTTTCCGAGCATCATCCGCGTCTGCGCTTCCAGTCCCGGAAGAGCGCCGAAGGCAATCAGAGAAAAAGGCGTCAGGACCCACTGCAGAATATAAAGAGCGTAATGCCGCCACCGGAACCACTCGGGCTTAGGCGGCAATAAAAGAACGCTTAAAACCGCCGAGCTGGCGATTCCCGCCGTCGCCAGAAGCAGGATGAAGCGGGTGATCTGCGGCAGATTATAAGAAAGCATCGTGGTTTTGAATGCGTCGCCTCCCAAAATAAGCGGCAGCCAGCCGAGAGAAAAAACTATCAGAGCATTGGTCGCCCAGGAGTGAAACCCTTCCAGGCCGTTAAAGCCGAAATAAAGTTTTTTGCGGAAAGGAATTTTTTTGTTTTTGGAAAATCCGAAAAGCATGTACGGGATGTTTTCCACGCCGTAACCCCAGCGCCGCTGTTGTTTGTATTGGTTAACCATCGTTTTCCAAAACGACGGAGCGACGTTGGCGTCCATTGAAACCGGATAAAAAAGCGGCACCGTCCGCCAGTCGCCGTCAAAATGAAGGAAGCACTGCCAGAAAATCCGCGAATCCTCGGAAACGACGTTGGTCTGCCAAAAGCCGATCTCCGCCAGCGGAGCAAAGGCCATCGCGTGGGAGGAAAAGGTGGTCAGCCGTTCGGGGCGGGACTGCTGCATCATCTGCCAGAAAGTCGCCGAAAAAGAAATAATGCGGGCGAGAGCTGGCGCCCAGTAAATGTTGTTGGTAAAAAAAGGAATCGGCTGGAAGCTGGAACGAAGCGGATGCTCGCAGGTTAGAAAATTAAAGGTAAGACAGCCGAAATAATCCGGAAAAATCTGCGTGTCAACGTCAAAAACGGAAACGATTATTTTCTCGTAATCCAGCCCCAGCGGATCTATGACGAGCCGCTTCGCTTCTTTGACCGCCCAGGCGTCGTTGGACCCCTTGCCGGCCAATTCGCCGGCGATATCCGCCGGGTGACGCGTTGTCAGAAACCGGAAAAACTTGTCCTTGAATTCTTCTTCAATTTTTTTCGCCGCTTCCGCGACGGCGGCATCCGCCTCCATCGCTCTTTCTTCGGTTGCCAGCGCGACAATCAGGCGGTCAAGCGGATAACGGGAGCGCGTCAAGCTGTCCAGCGTCTCCCTCACGACATCGTATGATTCGTTGTACATCGGCAGAAGCACCAGATGATAAACGCCGCGCCACGGCTTGCCGTTTTTTTCAACCTCGCCGAGTTTGGCCATCCAGTCGGTTTTCAGATTCAGCCGCATTTTTCTGAAAGTGCCGCGCAGGTGAAAAGACAGGAAAACGGTTTTTAGTAGCCAGTAAACGTCAAATAAAATGATAAAAACCGCCACGAAAGCGGGAATGAGCCATGACAAAAAAAACATCAGGAAAATAGTCAGCCAGGCGAGAGATCCGGGCAGTATTTCCAAAAAACGATAAAAGCGGCGGTCTTTCGCGTCCGCCAGTTCGCCGGCGCTGCCGACGCGCAGATAATAACTCTCCGATTGATGCATTGGCGAAAATTTCGGGTTTAATCCTCGCGTCAGTAAATAACCAGCCCGATGAAAGCGTCAAGCGAGCAATCCCCTCCGCCGACGGCGACCAGCAGAAGTCCGGCGGCCAGAAGCAACAAGTCAAATTCGTAGCCGCCGGCAAAGCCCCTTTTTAAATTCACTTTCAGGATGGCGACGGCCATTTGGACCGCCAAGAGCAGGGCGATAACCTGCGTCAGCAAACCGGCGACGATCAGCAGTCCGCCGACAAATTCCAAAACGGCGACGATCGTTCCCCAAAACATCCCCGGCTTAAATCCCATCGCTTCAAAGCCGGCGGCGTTGGCCTTAAGGTCTCTTATTTTCGGCCAGCCGTGAACGATGAAAACCAGTCCGAAAACGACGCGCAAAACCAAAAGCGCCCAATCGCTCAAAAGAAATAACGGGGTGATCATGGCCGCATTATACAATCCGAAGGATACCCTTGGCAAACATAACGTACTTGCCAAGAACGCCCGTTTTAATTAAATTAATGACGGATTAAGAAGGTCCTATCGTCTAGTCCGGTCCAGGACGTATCCCTTTCACGGATAAAACCCGGGTTCGAATCCCGGTGGGACCACCAAGCCCGAATATCTCATGAACATCCTTGCCATTGAAACCTCTTGCGACGAAACCGCCGTCGCCTTGGTCAAGGCCGCCGGCGGACTGAAAAAACCGCGCTTCCGAATTTTAGCCGAACTGGTTTCTTCCCAGATCGCCGTTCACCGTCCTTTCGGCGGCGTTGTTCCCAACCTCGCCAAACGCGAACACGCCAAGAATCTACCGAAATTACTTGGGCAAATTCTCGAAATTTCCAATTTCCAATTTCCAATTTCCAAACAAATTCCAAACTCCAAATTCCAAACTCCAAACTCCGTTGATTTAATCGCCGTCACCGTTTCTCCCGGCCTGGAGCCGGCGCTCTGGACGGGCATTGAATTCGCCAAAACGCTTTTTCGGGAACGGCGGCGGGAAAATGCCGAGATTAAACTGGCGGGGACAAGCCATATTGAAGGCCATCTGTACTCCAATTTCCTTGACGGCCGGTTCGCGCCCGCTTTTCCGGTCGTCAGTTTGGTGGCCAGCGGCGGCCACACGACGCTTCTGCTGATGAAAAATTTGACTAAAACAAAAAAAATCGGGGAAACGCGCGATGACGCCGTCGGCGAGGCCTTTGACAAAGTCGCGCGCCTGCTCGGCCTCCCCTATCCGGGCGGCCCGGAAATCGCCAAAATCGCCGAAAGGGGAAATCCCGACGCCGTCGCTTTTCCCCGCCCGATGATTGACCAGAAAAATTACGATTTCAGCTTTTCCGGACTGAAAACCGCCGTCCTCTACCACCTGCGCGACAACGCGGCGCAGATCGGCGAACAAACCAAAGCCGACGTCGCCGCATCGTTCCAAAAAGCCGCCGTTGACGTTCTGACCGCCAAAACAATCCGCGCCGCCAAAGAATTCGGCGCCAAAACCGTAACGCTTTCCGGCGGCGTGGCCGCCAATAAGCTCCTCCGCGATACTCTTAAAAAAGCGGTTAAAAAAGAACTGCCCGCCTGCCGATTCCATGTTCCCGCGCCGAAATATTGCGGCGACAACGCGGCGATGATCGCGGTCGCCGCTTATTTTGATTTTCTCCGCGGCAAAAAGCGCCGTCTGATCGCTTCTTCAACCGCCTCTTTTTAAAGCGGCAAAAAACCCGCCTTGGGGGGCGGGGTATTTCTTTTCTACTTTTCTACTTTTCTATAAGCGCCGCCAGAATATCGTCCAGCTGCGCTTCCAGATTCCAGATATCTTCGTGATCCGGCTCCGCGGAGTCGGAGTAATGAATCAGAATGGGGATAATAACGTCGCGCACCTTCCGATCGTCCTTGAAAATGACGACGCGCCACGCTCTCTGGTCGTGAGCGCAGTCGGTCGGATAAGAAACCATTACGCGGTAGCCCCTCATCATCCTGTCATCCCATGTTTTTATGGCGTTCCTCCTTCGGGTTTTCCCCCGTTTCCGCCGCCGGCAAAAGCGGACCCGCCGCATTTCTCCGGAAAAGCTCCAGAACCCTCTCCCACAAATCGCGCGTATCTTCCCGCGACGGCGTCATCGAGCCGGAAAGAAAAGGAAAAATAATCTCCTCAAGCGGCTCCCCTTTTTCGTTTAACAAAATAACGTACCACTCTTCGCGCCCAAAGGCCCGATTGCGGCCGCCGTTATAATGAGTGTGATAAACCTTGATCTTGCGGCCGTTTTGCACAAATGTCCCCCAATGAATCACGCCCCCTCCTTTCGCTCAAAAAAACTGGATTCTTTATAGCCCAAATCGGACCGGTTTTCAAGGTTGTCATCTAAGTTCGCGCCTTGGCTGTAAAGCCGCGGAGAAGTCGTCGGCCGGAAGTTGGCAAGAGGCGCCTTTCCGTAATAAAATACAATCAACGCCAATCAATACAATGGATAGAGAAAAAATCAGCGGCGCTTACGACCCGAAAACAACGGAAGAAAAAATCTATGCTCTCTGGGAAAAGAGCGGCTATTTCAATCCGGACAATCTCCCCCGAAGCCGCAAAGCGAAAGCCGGCGGATTTACCGTCCTCTTGCCTCCCCCCAACATCACCGGCTCGCTTCACATGGGCCACGCTCTCAACGCGACGATTGAAGATATTCTTGTCCGTTACCGCCGGATGAAGGGCTTTAAGACCGCCTGGCTGCCGGGAACCGATCACGCCGGCATCGCCGCCCAGAACGTCGTGGAAAAAGAATTGCGCAAGCAAAACGTCAGCCGCTTTGATTTGGGACGGGAAAAATTCGTTGAAAAAATTTGGGAGTGGCGGGAAAAATACGGCGGCGTCATCCTGAACCAGCTGAAAAAACTTGGCGCTTCCTGCGACTGGTCGCGCGTCCGCTTCACGATGGACGAAAAATACGCGCGGGAAGTCCGGGAGGCCTTTGTCCATTATTATAAAAAGGGCCTCATTTACCGCGGCGAACGGGTTGTCAGCTGGTGCCCGCGCTGCCGGACCAGCTTGTCCGATCTGGAAATTGAATATCGCGAAGAAAAAGGG
Source organism: uncultured Candidatus Saccharibacteria bacterium (assembly GCA_964360035.1). Lineage (GTDB taxonomy): Bacteria > Patescibacteriota > Minisyncoccia > UBA6257 > JACRHY01 > JACRHY01. Next base: position 6,039 of record CAYHUJ010000019.1, read on the forward strand.
AAATTGTGGCGCATCAAATATCCCCTCCAAGGCGGCGGCGAAATCGTCGTGGCCACGACGCGCCCGGAAACGATGCTCGGCGACGCTGCCGTGGCCGTCAATCCGCAAGACACCCGTTACAAGCGCCTTATCGGCAAAACGGCCGTTCTGCCGATAACCGGCCGCGCCATACCCGTCATCGCCGATTCGGCCGTGGATGCGGACTTCGGCACCGGCGCCGTCAAGGTAACGCCCGCCCACGATCTGTTTGACGCGGAAATCGCCTCCCGCCACAACCTGCCGTTTTACCGCGTTATTGACGAACGCGGCCGGATGCAAAGTACCGGCGCCTGCGACAATCTTAAACCGCTTGAGTGCCGCGAAGTCGTTTTGAAAAATCTTGAGGAGCTTAACCTTCTGCAAGGCGCCGACGACCACGTTCACAATGTCAGCTTGTGCTATCGCTGCAACTCGCCGATTGAACCGATTTTAAGCAAGCAATGGTTTTTGAAAATGGAGACGCTCGCGCGGCGGGCTCTTCAATCAGTCAAGGCGAAAAAGGTGAAAATAATTCCGAAAAATTTTGAAAAGCCGTATCTTGACTGGCTTAACAACGTCAGGGACTGGTGCGTTTCCCGTCAAATCTGGTGGGGACAGCAAATTCCCGTCTGGTTTTGCGAAAATACGCCGGAAAAATTCTTGGTTTCGTTGAAAAAAACGGCAAAATGCCCCTTTTGCGGCCGCTGTGAAATGAAACAGTCGGCGGACGTTTTGGACACGTGGTTTTCCTCGGCGCTCTGGCCCTTCGCCGGCCTGACGCCAAGCGACAGGAAAAAATTCTACCCGAGCGATGTTCTGGTGACGGCGCGGGACATCATCAATCTCTGGGCGGCGAGAATGATTTTTTCCGGATGCGAATTCCGCGGCCGGGAACCGTTCGGCAAAGTCCTCATCCACGGCACGATTCTGACGAAAGAAGGCAAAAGAATGTCCAAATCCTTGGGCACCGGCGTTGACCCCCTCGCTTTGATTTCCCTTTACGGCGCCGACGCCGTCCGTTTCGGCCTCATCTGGCAGGCGATGGGCAACCAGGACATCCGCTGGGACGAAGCCGCCGTTATTGCCGGAAAAAAATTCGCCAATAAAATATGGAACGCCTCCCGTTTTGTTTTAATGCAGAACGCTGATTCAAAACCGCGCTTAAAAGCCGAGAATTTGACCGAGGCGGACAAAAAAATACTGGCGGAATTGAAAAGAGTTAAAAAAGCGACGGAGAAAAATCTGGAAAATTTCCGGTTCGGGCCGGCGCTCCGCGAACTTCACGATTTTTTCTGGCACTCTTTCTGCGACCGGCACATTGAAGAAGCGAAAAAACAAACGGAAGACCCCGCCAAGCGGGAAAATGCCGCGGCGGTTCTCTCTTTTGTCCTTCGCGAATCGCTGAAAATGCTCCATCCTTTTATGCCTTTTATCACCGAAGAAATTTACGGGGTCGTCGCGGCCTCCGGAAACAAAAAGCCGATGTTAATGATTGAAAAATGGTAGCGATTACGATCATCATCTCTCTCCTCCCCAGCTTTACATGGCTGATTTTCTATCTGCGCGAGGATTACCGCCACCCCGAACCGAAACGACTGCTCGCTCTCGCTTTCCTGATGGGCGCGTCAATAACCGTCGTCGCTTTCGGCCTGCAAGTCGCCTTTGAAAGCGCGACGGCCGGAACCGGCGTCACTCCTTACAGCCCGATTTACCTCTTCGTAATGGCCGGCATTGAGGAAGTCGCCAAATTTTTCGCCGCCTATCTGACGGTGCGCAAAAGCCGCTTTTTTGACGAACCGGTGGACGCGATGATTTATATGATAACCGCCGCGATGGGATTCGCCGCCGTGGAAAACATTTTCGCCATTTCCGGAGCGACCGCTTTCGTCACCGGCCAGCAGGCCTACCTGGAAAGCGTCGTGGAAACAGCCAGTTTGCGGTTTGTCGGCGCCACCCTTCTGCACACGCTAAGCTCGGGCATTGTCGGCTATTACTGGGCGCGCGGAATGGCGCAGGGACGCGGCGCGGCCTTCGGCCTCCTGGCCTGGGGCATCCTCGCCGCCGCCGCCGTCCACGCCGTTTTCAATTATCTGATTCTGAAATTTGAACGGGATGCGTTCATCTTCCCGACGATTTTCCTGATTCTCATCGCCTTCTTCGTTTTAAGCGACTTTGAAAAACTGAAGAGGCCCGACTCGGAATGAATTGCGGGCCGGAAGTTGAATATGCTATAATAAAAAGAGTTAAAAATTAAATCAAGCAAATTAAGATATGGACGAAAAGGCGAAAAAATTTTTTCAGGATTTGATCGGCAAAGAAGATGCGCGAGAAACGCCCGTCGCGGTCAAAAACGAGGCCGCCGTCAAGGAAGACGCCGCTGCTCCAGCCAAGGTGGCCAAAAAACAGAAAACGGAAAGCGAGACAGCGGAAATATTTGAGGAAGCCGAGGGGCAGCTGACGATCGACGTTTATCAGACGCCGACGGAAATCGTGATTCAGTCAACGATCGCCGGCGTCGGCCCGGAAAATCTGGACATCGCCATCACCAACGAGTCGGTTACCGTCAAAGGAAAGCGGGAGCGCCCCGAGGAGGTGAAAGAAGAGGATTATTTTTATCAGGAGTGTTACTGGGGAAGATTTTCCCGCTCCATCATCCTGCCGCAGGAAATAGACGCCGACCAATCAACGGCCACTTTCAAAAACGGCGTTCTCACCATCCGCCTGCCGAAAGTGGACAAGCGAATGGCCAAAAAACTGAAGGTGAAATTTGATTAGGCCGTATTTTAAGCCCGTCTCAAAAACATCCTCTCGCCAAGGATGTTTTTGATTTGATGCAAACCCCGGCTATTCCAGAAAAGAAAAACCGAGTTTTTTGGCGACGACGTTGAAGTTTTCCTTATCAACTCTCGTTATTCGGCTCTCCGCCAATTTATCAATCGGCTTGAAGATTCGATTGACGTTGAAAGACAGAAACCAGGCGGCGTAAGCGAAAACGGAAATGATGAAAACGGCAATGACCCCGCTTAAAACGGGATAAATCGCCTTTTTGACTTTCGGCTCTTTTAATTTGTTGATTATTTCATCTAACATAGACCTTGCTTTTAATCTGCGTCGTTCCCGTTGATTCCACTCCGCCGGCCGCGTAAACGGAAAATCCGGCGATATCCGTAAAATAAGGGAGTTTTTCAAAATTTTCCAGATAAGCGATCAAAACGGGCAAGTTGGCGGCCACCGATAAATCGTACGGGATTTCCTGAAGCCCGCCGGCAAGCGGAACCGGCACGCCGAAACGAAACGACTGCGAAACGCCGCGGGAAATCCCGAGAGTTTCCAAAGACGCCACGAATCCCAGAATATTATCGGCCGGCGGGACCGCCCGTTTTATCATTTCGTCGGCGCTCCCGATGGTTTCAAAATCCCGCCTCATTTGGGAAATGGCGTCGGTTCTTTTTTCCAGAATAAAAAGAAGGGTCTGCTGTTCAATGACGGAATTTCCCGACTTGACGATGTGCCCGCCGAGAAAGAAAGCCGCCGTAAAAGTGGCGCCGGCCGCGATAAGCGCTTTGAAAAAATTTCTCAAGATGACTATTATGATTTTTTTTCTACTGAATACCATAAAGGGAATTTGTATCTTTAAGGCGGAAAGAGACGGAAAAGCTGATTTTTTCTTTTTGCTCCAAATTAGTCAGTGGCATCGCGATGTCGGAGAAAAATCCGGAATTTTCCAGCGCTTTTCTGAAAACGTTCAATTCTTCGCGGTTAACGGCAATGCCGCTGATGCTAAAAGGCTCAAGCGGAGAAGAAACGACGATGTTGGTTACGCTGATTCCCGGCGATGTAATTTTTCTCAACTCTTTCAGAAAAACCGACCATTTCGGCGACTGCGCCGCCAAAACGGCCAGCTGTCCGGTTAAAGCGTTGAGTTTTTCCGTCCGTTCCTGCAGTTCCAGATCTCCCCGCGGAATGGGAACCGCCTCCAAACGGCCGATTCTTTCCGCGAGGCCGCTCTGAACGGAAGTCGTCATCAGCCAGACGCCGATAAAAGCAGCCGCGATGAGCGCCGACACCCCGACGACGACATTGGAAACGAATTCCGAAAAAGCGGCGGCGCGGTGATATTCGTAGGCTTCTTCGGTGCCGACCGGCATTAAGCTGATTAAAGTATCGTCGGAACGGGGAAGCAAACCGCGAAATGCCGCTCCCGCGACAACCAGCCAGCGGCTGCCGTCCCCAAAATCCGGCATCTGCGCCAAATGCGGAATCAAACGCGCCTTCTCCGCCGGAAAAGACAATTTTTCGCTTAGCCGGCTGATTATCTCTTCCACCGCCGCACCGTCGCCGATAACCGCCGCCCGGGACACAACTTCTCCCCTTTCCGGTTCGCGCTGATAGTTGGGAGCGTTTGATTCGTAAAAATCAACGATTCGCCGCGCTTCTTCGGCTAAATCTTCCGGATTTTCGCGGTTATAAGGAACGAAGCGGCTGAAACGAACGGATCGGTCTTTTATGATAGCGAAGCCGGTTCCCGATTTTTCCGGCTTGACGGCTAAAATCGTTTCGCCGGCGCGGCAATCCACGACCCGCGACAAACTCATCGGATAAAACTCCGCGGCGACCGCTTTCAACTCAGCCGCGTGCAGAGCCGCCAGAAAGCCGTCCATGTTCGTCTTTTTGGTTTCCGCCAAGAAAATCTCGCTTTGAGAATCTTCGCTTGTTTTTTCCCAGTCAAGATAAACTTCGTCGGCGCCCATCGGCAGGGAAAACCCGACGGTCAGTTTCATGCTTTCTTCAAGTTTTTCGCCGCTGACGCTTTTCGGAAAAAGAAAAATTTTATTGTAAACGCCGGCCGGCGAAACGGAAATGATCGCGTAACGAACCGGTTTTTTCAATCCCTTCAACAAGCCGCTCAAGGCCCTAGCCAGAGCCGCGCCGTCGTTTACCTCCCCGCCGAAAACAACGCCCTCCGGCAAAACCGCTTCACCGACGGCCTCCGCCTTTATCGTGAAGCCGTCTTTTTTATCAACGCTTAAAAGAGCGACCCTAATGAAATCGTCGCTTATTTCCAGTCCCGCCACCGGCTCTTCCCGCGTAAATAGTTTTAATATATCCATAGTTTGAGAATTTGGTCCGCCAGCCGGCGAACTGCATTCCGATTATAACTCCGTCCATGTCGTCGTCGCTATCCGGCCGTGCAAAGAAGCGTCTAAAATAACCGACACCTGCAATTCCCGGATGCTGCTATAGGAAATCCCTTTTGAGATGACGATTTTCGGATCGGCCTCCGAACCGACGCCGGAGCTTACCGATATTTTAGCACAACCGTCGCTACTGGCGCATCCGCCGGAAACAAAGTCAATCTGGTAGCAGTCGGCCGTCGCGCAGGCGTATTTTTTATTGCGGGCGATGCGCACAAGGGCGTCCCGCGCTCCGGCCTCCGCGAAAATCAGCGCCTCGGACGCTCTTTTGTGCCCCAGAGAGATGAAACTTTCCGAAAGAGCGCTCGCCGTAATGCCCGCGCCGACAACCAAAATCAGCACGGCAAGCGCGATAACGGTCGGCAAAGTGGCGGCCCCCGAATAGGCATTTGAGATCAAGCGTTTAGCGTTTGGTTTTTTAATTACCGTAATCAACATTTTTGTCGTTTTCTGAACGTTAAACGCTAATTTTTGATGCTTATCGTCGTTTTTTTGCCCGCCGAATACTGCCAATCGGGGCTTTCACTGTCATAGCTGACGCCCATACTCGCTTCCACGCTAAGAAACGTTTTTCCGAGCGCGGCATTGACGTTTTCCAACCGGACAAAATTCAGCGAATCAATTTTCACCCTTTCGGAAGTAATAACCTCGGAAAGAGAGTTTACCGTCCGCTGAAGCCGGTTCAAAGTCGTCGTAGCGTAGGCGATGGTGTTCCCGCCGCTTGTCAAAGTCAGAACGGACGAAGTGGCGCCGGCCGTTCCAGGCGCCGTTACCGAAGAGGCCGCGGATAAATCGCGCTCAATCGCGCTTAAGGCAAAACGGATGTTTTGGTTGACTTCCGTCCGGGCGCTCACCTGTCCTCTTCCTTTGTTAATAATGAGAAAAAATCCGCTGATGACGGCCGTTACTATCACCAGCACGGCGACGTAAATAAGAAGCTCCATAAGGGAAAATCCGCCTTTAGAGGTTAGAGATTGGAGGTTAGAGATTGGAGGTGCTAATATTCTAAGTTTTGTTGTATTAATAAAAGCGTTTAATAATTTATGAACGGT
>CAYHUJ010000020.1:0-11829 GCA_964360035.1 uncultured Candidatus Saccharibacteria bacterium
TCAAAAAGCCGCCGACTTGTTTTGACGGCCGGCAAAATCAGGGCGAGGAAGACGTTGACTGCGGCGGGCCGTGCCCGTCCTGCGAGATACGGACGCTCGGTCCGCTTACCGCCGCGAAAGCGTTCGCTTTGCCGGCGGGACGCGACGCCGTTTCTTTTGTCGCGGAAATCAGAAATCCCAATATAAATTACGGCGCCGAAAGTTTTGATTATGAATTCGTCGTTTCCGGCCCCCTCGGAACAAAGGCCTCTTCCATTAAAGGAAAATCGTTTATTTACGCTTCGGAATCAAAATATTTACTGGAAGCGCCGGCGGCGATGAGCATCCGCGACGTATCTTCGGTTGAGGTTTCTTTGAGCAACTTCGCCTGGAAATCGCGGCGGGACTTTCCCCAGCCGATGACGACCTTCCGGGAAATAAATCATCGTTTTGCCGACAATCAAATCAGCGTTGAGGGGGTGATAGTCAGCGCGGAAACCGTCCGGCTGCCGCGCGTTTTCGCGGGAGCGATTTTATACGGAAAGGGCGGCGAACCGCTGTCGGTTTCCCGCACCGAATTGCGCGACGTGGCCGCTTTTCAGGAAAGATTTTTCAAGATTCCTTTTCCCGCCGGTATAAATCTTTCCGACGTGGACCAAAAAAGCACGAAAATTTTCATTGAAACGAAGAGATAGGCGATTTACAATTCCAAGCACTCGGCATTTATGAAGGCCTTATGGAAAAAAATGGACTGGCCGCTTTTGCTCGCCCTCGCTTTTTTAGCGTTGGCCGGACTTCTTTCGCTGGCGTCAACGAATGCGGCGTTTTTTTGGCAGCAATTAGTGTGGGTTTCCGCCGGTTTAGCCGCGATTTTCGCGCTGTCGCAGATTGATTTAAGACCGTTTTTGACCGCTCGCTGGTTTTATCTGGGTTTTTTCGGCGCCGCGATTCTTCTGCTCGTCGCCACCTATTTTTTCGCCTCGCCCATTCGCGGAGCGAGAAGTTGGCTGACTTTGGGCGGTTTGAAACTGCAAACCTCGGAACTGGTAAAGCCGGCGCTCATTATGCTCTTCGCCGTTTTCTTTTCCCGCCGCCACGTTCAAATCGCCAGAGTGAGGAATTTGCTTGTTTCGTTTTTGTATTTCGCCCTGCCGGCGTTTTTAATAATTATTCAGCCGGATCTCGGAACGACGATGATTCTTTTCGGAATCTGGTTAAGCTTTCTTCTCGTGAGCGGCGTTCGCTGGCGCCATCTTTTGGCCGCTTTGCTTATTTTCGCGCTGATTGCCGCCGTCGCCTGGATTTATTTTCTGAAGGACTATCAAAAAGAACGCATTCTCGGCTTATTTTTTCCCGAGCGCGATCCGCTGGGAATCAATTACAACGTTATTCAATCAAAAATCGCCATCGGTTCGGCGGGGTTTTTCGGCAAGGGATTCGGACAGGGGACGCAGGCGCAACTCGGCTTTTTGCCCGAGGCGCAGGCCGATTTCATCTTTGCCGCTTTCGTTGAAGAGTGGGGGATGCTCGGCGGGCTTCTGGTCGTCGGCGCCTTTTTGCTTCTGATCGCGAGAATCGTCGGTATTGGCTTTAAAAGCGCCAATAATTTCGGCGCGTTTGCGTGTCTGGGAACGGCCGCGATGTTCGTTTTGCATTTTTTGTTCAACGTCGGCTCCAATCTGGGATTTTTTCCGGTCGTCGGCGTGCCGTTTCCGTTTTTCAGCTACGGCGGGTCAAGTTTTTTGACGAACGCCCTGCTTATCGGTATCATTCAGCAGATTAAAATCCGTTCCTCATTTTAGCAATGACAAAAAATTAGCAATGACAAAAAAAGTGCTTTTTCCCGTTTTTTTCGCGTTCGTTATCGCCGTTTCCGTTTTAACCAGTTATTTGTTTTACATTTTGGAATCCCCCGTCCGTTTTAAACAGCCGGTCCGCGTTTCCGTTGAAACCGGCAGCGGATTGAAGGAAATCGCCGCTTCTTTGGAAAAAAGCGGCGTCGTCAAATCCGATTTTTTGTTCAAGTGGTACGCCGTTTTTCGCGGAGCGGCTCACCGGCTCAAACCGGGAGAATATGTTTTCGGCGGAAATTTGAACATTCCGGAAGTTTTGGAAATGCTGGCCGCCGGATCGCGGCCGGAGGCGCGGGTGACGGTGCCGGAGGGCGCGACCGTCAGGGAAGTTGACGCTCTGCTCGCTTCTTCCGGCGTGACGCGCGAAAGGCAGATTGAAAATTTTGATTTTGGAAAACTCCGGGCCGATTATCCGTTTTTATCGTCCGCGCCTTCTCTGGAGGGATATTTGTTTCCGGACACGTATCGATTTTTCCTTGATTCTTCTCCGGAGGCGGTTGTCGGGAAATTTTTGGACAATTTCCGAAAAAAAGCGGCGCCGGTTCTTGAAGCGGCGGTCGGCCTTGACAGCGGACGCGCTTTCGGAGAAAATGTGACAATCGCGTCTTTGATAGAAAAAGAAGTTCCTGAATACGCCGACCGCCGGCTGGTCGCGGGAATTCTATTGAAAAGGTTGAAAGCGGGAATGCCGCTTCAGGTAGACGCCTCCGTTTGTTACGCGAAGAGTCGCTCTTTTGAAAACTGCCATCCGTTAAACAGGGAGGATTTTAAAATTGATTCCGAGTTTAACACCTATCGGAACAAGGGATTGCCTCCCGCTCCCGTTTCCAGTCCGGGCGTTGAAGCGATAAAGGCGGCGGTTAATCCTCAGGCGTCCGATTACTGGTACTACTTATCCGATCCCGTCACGAAGAAAACGATTTTCAGCGAAACTCTGGAGCAGCACAACGAAAATCGGGCCAAATACTTAAATTTATAAATTAAGCCGCGAATCAAACCGGGGGCTTGACGAACAAAGGGGAAATCGTGTTAAATATCTGAGCGCCTAAATATTCTTGAAAAGCCATAACCGGCGGATTTTTGTTTTGCCGGTTCAATTCGTTGGCGGCCGTTAGTTGATCAATTTTTCATAATTATTAACGCAAATTCAGAATTAATTTATGTCCAAACTGCCGACTAAAATTTTTTCGTCTCACCGGGGAGCGCTCATCGCGCAGCCGAACCTCGTTGAGATTCAAACGGATTCCCACGATTGGTTTTTGAAAAAAGGGGTCAAGGAATTATTTGAAGAAATTTCCCCCATTAAGGACTACGCCGGTAAAAATTTGGAGCTTCACTTCCTGGATTATTATTTTGACAAGCCGAAATACGACGAGGAATATTCCAAGCATAAAAACCTGACTTACGAAGCCGCTTTGCGCGCGAATTTGCGGTTTGACAATAAGGATTCCGGAGATTCCAAAACGCAGGAGGTTTATCTCGGCGATTTTCCGGTAATGACGCCCCGCGGCACTTTCATCATCAACGGCGTGGAGAGGGTGGTTGTTTCGCAGATCGCCCGTTCGGCCGGCGTTTATTTTACCGCGAGCGTTTGGAAAGGAAGAAAGCTTTTCGGCGCGAAGGTGATTCCCAATCGCGGCGCCTGGCTGGAATTTGAAACCGACTCGGACGGATTTATCGGCGTTAAAATAGACCGCAAGCGCAAAGCGCCCGTTACCGCCCTTTTGCGCGTTTTCGGCCTGAAGACGAACGAGGAAATTTTGAAGACCTTCGCCGATATTGACCGGGGAAGCGTCAAGCACATCGCGGCGACTTTAAAGAAAGACGCGGCGGCGGACGAGGCGGCGTCTTTCGTGGAGATATACAAGCGGATCCGTCCCGGCGATTTGGCGACCGCCGAAAACGCCAGGAGCTTGGTCAGCGCGATGTTTTCGCGTTTTGACCGCTACGACCTTTCAATCGTCGGCCGTTTCAAACTTAATCAGCGCCTCAACATTCCGAAAGAGGACTCCCGCCTTCTCGTTTTAAGCGATATTATTAAAATTATCGGAGAAATTATCCGGCTCAACAACGATCAAAACGCCGAACCGGACGACATTGATCATCTCGGAAATCGCCGCATCCGTTCCGTCGGCGAGCTGTTTCAGAGCCGCTTGCGGGTCGGTTTCGCGCGGTTGCGGCGCATCATTCAGGACCGAATGTCCACTTATGAACCGGAGGCCCTGACTCCGATTCAGCTCGTCAATGCCCGTCCGCTTTTGGCCGTGACGCGGGAATTTTTCGCCTCCTCCCAGCTCTCCCAGTTTATGGATCAGATAAATCCGCTGTCGGAGTTGGAGCACAAGAGACGCATTTCGGCGATGGGGCCGGGCGGACTCACGAGAGAGCGCGCCGGTTTTGAAGTGCGCGACGTCCATCATTCGTATTACGGCCGGGTTTGCCCGATCCAGACCCCCGAAGGCGCCAATATCGGTTTGGTCAATCACCTGGCGAATTTCGTTAAAATAAACGAACTCGGATTTATAGAAACCCCTTACGCCAAAGTCAAAAACGGCCGCATTACCGACGAAATCGTCTGGTTAAACGCCATTGACGAGGAAAAATATAAAATCGCTCACGCGGGAACGAAAATTGATTCCAAGGGAAGCATCGTCGGTGAAATCGCGGAAGCGAGAATAAAGGGTATTCCGGGCATTTGCCAGCGGGAAGAAATTGATTTTATTGACGTCGCTTCCAACCAATCAATCAGCGTCGCCACTTCCTTGATTCCGTTTTTGGAACACGACGACGCCAACCGCGCTCTGATGGGTTCCAACATGCAGAGGCAGGCGGTCGGCTCCATTAAACCGACGGCGCCTTTCGTCGGGACGGGAATAGAGGAAAAGGCCGCGCTTGATTCCGGCCATCTTATCGTTGCCGGCGAGAACGGCGAAATTTCCGAAGCGGACGCCTCCCACATCGTTTTAAAAACCGCCTCGGGAAAGAAAAACTTTACTCTTAATAAATTCAAGCGCTCCAATCAGGCGACCTGCATTTCCCAGAAGCCGCTTGTCAAAAAGGGGCAAAAAATAAGAAAAGGCGACGTTTTGGCGGACGGTCCGTCCACCGAAAACGGCGTCTTGGCTCTCGGCCAGAATCTTTTGGTCTCCTTTTTGTCGTGGGAAGGCGCGAATTTTGAAGACGCCATCATTCTTTCGGAACGCGTCGTCAAGGACGATTTATTTACCTCCGTCCACATTGAGGATTTTTACTGCGATGTTCGCGACACGAAACTCGGTCCTGAAATAACCACGCCGGACATCCCGAACGTTTCCGAAGAAAAGCTGAAAAATTTGGACGAAGACGGCGTGATAAGAATCGGCGCCGAAGTCCGACCGGGAGATATATTAGTCGGAAAAATTTCACCCAAGGGCGAAAGCGAACTGACTCCGGAAGAGCGTCTTTTGGGGGCTGTTTTCGGAGAGAAAGCGAGAGACATCAAAGATACATCCCTGACTCTTCCGCACGGCAAGCGAGGCCGCGTTATCAGCATCAAAACGCTTTCCCAGGAACACGGGGACAAGCTTGAGCCGGGAATCATCAAAAGAATCCAGATTGAAGTCGCCCAGCTTCGCAAGGTCAGGGCGGGGGACAAGCTCGCCGGCCGCCACGGAAATAAGGGCGTTATTTCCCAGGTTCGGCCGGTGGAAGATATGCCTTATTTGGAAGACGGCACGCCGGTGGACATTATATTAAATCCGCTGGGCGTCGCTTCGCGCATGAACATCGGCCAGATTTTGGAAACGCATCTCGGCTGGGCGGCGAAAAAAATGAATTATCGCGCCGTTACGCCCGCTCTCGCCGGCGCGAACGAAGGGCAGATAAAAAACGAATTGAAAAGCGCCGGTCTGCCGGAAACCGGCCAGGTAACGCTTTACGACGGACGGACGGGGCGGCCGTTTGCCCGTCCCGTAACCGTCGGCATCATTTATATGCTGAAACTTAACCACTTAGTGGAAGATAAAATCCATATGCGTTCCACCGGCCCTTATTCTTTAATTACCCAGCAGCCGCTCGGCGGAAAAGCGCAGTTCGGAGGCCAGCGCTTCGGAGAAATGGAAGTGTGGGCGCTGGAAGGATACGGCGCCAGTCATACTTTGCAGGAAATGCTGACGATTAAATCGGACGACGTCGCCGGCCGCTCGGCCTCTTTTGAGTCCATTATCAGGGGAGAGAAAATCCAGAAACCGAATATTCCGGCCTCGTTCAACGTCCTGATTAACGAAATGAAAGCTCTCGGTTTGAACGTGGAACTGAAAGGAGGCGGCGCGTTCCACGGCCAAGACGGCGGAGCCGATGACAAAAAAATAATTTAACGCCAACGAAAAATATGTCCAATTTGGATTTTAGCGCCATAAAAATAAAAATCGCCTCCCCCGAAGATATTTTGAAGTGGTCGCGCGGGGAAGTGACGAAGCCGGAAACCATCAATTATCGCACCCAAAGGCCGGAGAAAGAGGGCCTTTTTTCCGAATCGATTTTCGGTCCCACCAAGGACTGGGAGTGTTACTGCGGGAAATACCGCCGCATCCGCTACAAGGAAGTCGTTTGCGATAAGTGCGGCGTTGAAGTTACCCGCTCCATCGTCCGGCGGGAAAGAATGGGGCACATTAAATTAGCCGCGCCGGTCGCGCACATCTGGTTTTTGCGCAGCGCGCCGTCGCTTATCAGCCTGCTTATTGACGTTTCGGCGTTAAAGCTGGAAAAGGTCATTTATTACGCCGCTTTCATCGTCATATCCGTTGACGAGGCGAACAAGAAAAAAGCTCTGGACGCGCTGGAAAAAGAATATAAAACGCGGAAAAAAGAAGAGAAAAAAAGCGAGCGTGAAGAAGCGCTGAAAACGGCTATGGCGGAAACGAAAAGCGCGCTGGAATCCCTGGCGCCGGGCAAAATTTTGAGCGAATCGGAATATCATAGCTTGAGCCGGCGCTTTGCCGATGTTTTTGAAGCCGGAACGGGAGCGGGAGCGGCCAGAAAACTTCTGGAAGGAATAGACTTGGAAAAATTGGTTTCGTCCCTGGAAAAAGGATTAAGGGACTTCAAAGACGCGACGAAACAGCGGCGCGCTTTTAAACGCCTGAAAACGGCAAGGATGATGATAAAAGCGGGCATTCGGCCGGAGTGGATGATTATGACCGTTTTGCCGATTCTTCCGCCGGACTTGCGGCCGATGGTGGCTTTGGACGGCGGGCGTTACGCCACTTCCGATTTGAACGATCTCTATCGCCGCGTCATCAACAGAAACAACCGCCTCAAAAAACTTTTGGAACTGAAAGCTCCGGAGGTGATCGTTTCCAATGAAAAAAGAATGCTTCAGGAATCCGTGGACGCCCTGATAGACAACTCGGCTCGTTTCGGCGTCCAGCAGTTAAATACCCAGCGGCGCCCTCTTCGTTCTCTGGCCGATATGCTTAAAGGAAAGCAGGGACGCTTCCGCCAGAATTTGCTCGGCAAGCGCGTTGATTATTCCGGCCGCTCGGTCATCGTCGTCGGGCCGAATCTCAAACTTGACGAATGCGGTCTGCCCAAAAAAATGGCGCTGGAAATTTTCAAGCCTTTTGTCATCGGCAAAATCATCAAAAAAGAAATGGCGCACAGCATCAAAAACGCCAACCGGCTGATTGAAGCCGCCACTCCGGAAATATGGGAAATTTTGGAAGAAGTCATCGCCGACCGGAAAGTTCTTTTGAACCGCGCGCCGACGCTCCATCGGCTGGGAATCCAGGCGTTTAAGCCGGTTTTAATAGAGGACTTGGCCATTCGCATTCCGCCGATGGTTTGCTCCGCTTTCAACGCCGATTTTGACGGCGACCAGATGGCCGTCCATTTGCCGCTGACCGAGGAGGCCCAGAAAGAGGCGACGGAAATAATGCTTTCCAGCGTCAATCTGCTTAAACCGGCCACCGGCGATTCGGTGGCGAGCCCGACGCAGGACATCGTTCTCGGCTGTTATTACCTGACGAAAATAAAAGACGGGGCGAAAGGAGAAGGAAAAATTTTCGGGAGCGCCCGCGAAGCGTTGATGGCCTGCGATTTCGAGGTGGTAGACGTCAATTCGCGCATTAAGATTTTTGACCCCAAAAGCAAAGAGCGGAAAATGATAGAAACCTCGTGCGGAAGAATAATCTTCAACGACGCTTTTCCGGAAAATTTTGAGTTTGTCAACGAATGCCTCAACAAAAAGGCCCTCTCCAAGATAACCGCCCGTTTGATTCATAAATACGGAAATGATATCGCGGTGAATTTTTTGAACAAAGTCAAAGAACTCGGATTTGAATACGCGACCAAGTCCGGCGTCACCTGGGGAATGGGCGATTTGACGACGCCGGAGGAAAAAACGGATATTTTGGCGCGCGCCGAAAAAGAAGTCGCCGCCGTTTACGAGCAGTTTGAACAGGGTCTTTTGACCGACCACGAGCGGCGCGCCCGCATTATCAGCATCTGGAGCCGCGCCAAATCGGAAATCGCCAAAGTTATTCCGACGACGCTTGATCCTTACGGCTCCGTTTATTCCATTATTGATTCCGGAGCGAGAGGATCGTGGCTTCAGCCGACGCACATGATGGGAATGAAAGGCCTGGTGCAGAATCCGAAGGGCGAAACGATAGAGCTGCCGGTTAAGTCGTCGTTTAAGGAAGGATTCAGCGTGCTTGAGTTCTTTATTTCCACCCACGGCGCCCGCAAGGGTTCAACCGACACCGCCCTGAAAACGGCCTCGGCCGGCTATCTGACGCGCCGCTTGGTGGATGTCGCTCAGGACGTCGTTATCCACGAAAAAGATTGCCGCACCAAGGAGGGAGTGGAGGTTTTGAAAGCGGACGGCGCCGAGTATAACCGCTCGTTTGCCGACCGGCTGTTTTCGCGCGTCGTTTCCGAAGACGTCAAATCCGGAAACAAAATCATCGTGAAAAGCGGGGGAGCCGTTGACCGGCAGATTGCCGACCTTATAAACAACGCGGGGATTGAAAGCGTTAAAGTATTTTCTCCGATAACCTGCAAAAGCTTGCGCGGCTGCTGTTCAAAGTGCTACGGTCTGGACTTGGGAAGCAACTTGCCGGTTGCGGCGGGGACGGCGGTCGGCGTTATCGCCGCGCAGTCAATCGGCGAACCGGGAACGCAGCTGACGATGAGAACTTTCCATTCGGGAGGCGTTGCCGGCTCCGACATCACTCACGGCTTGCCGCGGGTGGAGGAGCTTTTTGAGGTGCGGCCGCCGAAAGGCAAAGCCGCGCTCGCGGAAGCGGACGGCGTAATTGACGGCGTGGAAGAGAAGGGACTGCTGAAAGCGCTGAAGCTGAAAATTCTCAATAAAACCAAAAAGGCGAAAATTTTGGAGTATCTGATTCCGCATCAAGCCACCATTTTAGTTAAACCCGGCGACGCCGTTTCGCGGGGGGATCAGCTGTGCGAAGGGCACGTTGATTTAAAAGAATTGTTTGCATTTAAGGGAAGCGATGCGGTTATCCGTTATCTTATCGGCGAAGTGCAGCGCATCTACGTTTCCGAAGGAGCCGCCATCAGCGACAAGCACATTGAGGTCATCATTCGCCAGATGCTGTCGCGGGTGATGATAAAAGACGCCGGCGACACGAATTTCGTCATCGGAGACGTGGTGGAGAAATCGGCCTTTTTGCGGATAAACCGCGAAATGAAAAAAACCGGCAAACAGCCGGCCAGGTCCGAACAGCTTCTGCTTGGCATCACGAGAGTCGCTCTGACGACGGAAAGCTTTCTTTCGTCCGCCTCTTTTCAGGAAACTTCGCGCGTTCTGGTCAACGCCGCCGCGGAAGGAGCCGAAGATTATCTGCGCGGCCTGAAAGAAAACGTCATCATCGGCCGTTTGATTCCCGCCGGAACCGGCTATAAAAAAGAGAGCGAAAAAAGCGGCGATGACGAAAAAGAAAGCGGGGAAGAACCGGCGCTTTAATTTCCGAAATTGAAGGCGCGGGGGTTGACCGCGGAAGCCGATTCCGCTAATATGAACCAATCTTAAAATGAGCAACGAAGAAATAATCCGAAAAAAATACGAGATTTCTTTTATAACCCGCTCCGAAGCGGACGGTTTGGCGGTGAAAGAAATCATTGAAAAAAACAGCGGGCAAAACATTGAGCTCGTTCCGGCGGTCAAAACGCGGCTGGCTTACCCGATTAAAAAAGAAAATTACGCCTTTTTCGGCGTCGTTTATTTTGACGCTTTGCCGGAAACGATTGAAGCGATCGGCGGCGATTTGCGGCTTCGGGGAGACATTTTGAGATTTTTAATCGTAACGCCGCCGGTTGTTAAGGGGAAGGTGGAAGAAAAGAAGCCGTCCCCGAAAAGCCGGACTGCCGCTCCGCCGTCCGCCGCGCCCGCGCCCGCCGTCGGGTCTTTAAGCAACGAGGCGCTGGAAAAAACGCTGGAAGAGATATTAAAATAACGGAAATTTTCGCGCCGCGTATCCGCATTTGACATTCGGCAATGCGCAGCCGACAATTACAAACATAGCTATGAATCTGAACAAAGTTTTCATTTTGGGAAGGTTGACCGTCGATCCCCAGCTGCGGACGACCCCCGCCGGTCATTCGGTCACGACTCTTTCGGTGGCCACCAATCGCGTCTGGACGGATAAAGGAGGGAACCGCAAAGAAGAAACGGAATTCCACAACGTCGTCGTTTGGGGAAGGCAGGCGGAGATCGCCGGCCAGTTTCTGGCGAAGGGCTCCATGCTTTTGGTGGAGGGGCGCCTTCAGACGAGAGCGTGGGAAGACCAGCAGGGGCAGAAAAGAAAAACGACCGAAATCATCAGCGAGCGGCTGCAGCTCGGCCCGCGTTCCGCCGGCGGAAGCGCAAACGTCGCCGCCGCGAAAAGGGGAGGCGAGAAAGCGATTGATTCCGCTCCGGAAGAAATTCCCGCCATTAACCTTGACGAAGGGGAAATAAAACCGGAAGACCTGCCTTTTTAATCCGACTTATTTATTGATTTTACCATTTTATCCATCATGAGAAACAAACAGTGCTTTTTATGCTCGCAAAATATGGAGGAGATTGATTATAAAGACGCCGAACTGCTGAAGCGTTTTACTTCCGCGCAGGCGAAAATCGTCAAGCCGCGCTATACCGGCGTCTGCGCCAAACATCAGCGGACTCTGGCCCGCGCCATAAAGCGCGCCAGGTTTATGGGTCTTTTGCCTTTTGTCCACCGCTAAAATGGCCAATTGGGACTCTTTTATTCTTCATTTATTCAACGGCTGGGCGGAAAAAGGCGCGCTTGTCGCCTGGCTGGCACTGTTTTTTGCCGAGTATTTTCCGTATTTTTGGGTTCTCGGGGCGGTTTTCTTGATTCTTAAAGAGCGCGACTTCAAAGCGCGCTGGCGGTTTTTCGCGCTGGCCTCCCTTTCCGTTTTGTTTTCCCGCGGCATTTTAACCGAAGCGATCAGGTTTTTTTATTACCGCCCGCGGCCGTTTTTGGCGGACGACTCTCTTGTCGTTCTCGTTAACCATTCGCCGACTTCCTCTTTTCCTTCCGGTCATGCCGCTTTTTATTTCGCTTTGGCGCTGGCCGTTTTTTCCGTTGACCGGAAACGGGGATGGTATTTTTTGGGCGGCGCGGCCGTCATCGGTTTGGCGAGAATTTTTTCCGGCGCCCATTGGCCGTCCGATATTATCGGCGGCGCGGCCGTGGCCGCGGTCGGTTTCTTTGCCGCCAAGCGGCTCCTGTCCCCGCTTGACGCCGGAAAGGACGGGCAAGCCACGTCAGAAACTCGCGCGGAGCGTTAAGTTCCGTACTCGCAAAATCCGTCCGTATTCGCCCCCGCGGCAAACCGCGGGGATTATGCTCTAACGGAGAAAATCTTGACGTCGGAATCAGCGCTCGTCGCTCACGCGCCTCAAGGCGCGCGTCCGCTCCTCGCTTCTTGATATTCGTCAAATTCTCTCCGCTCAATTAATTTTGTTTGAATCCCGCTCTCCTAAGCG
>CAYHUJ010000021.1:0-6243 GCA_964360035.1 uncultured Candidatus Saccharibacteria bacterium
GTCGTTCCGCTGCCGGTCCCGCCGCTCCAATCCGTCTGGAGACAAATTAAATTTTGCCACCGCGCGGCATATTCGCTCCAGGAAACGGAATCTTCGCCCCAACTCACGAGGACGGTCACCCGCTGAGTGGACGGATCGTTGTTGCCGCCGCTCGCCACGCAAGCCGTCGCCGCGCCGCCGGAATCCGTGATGCCGGTAATATCTCGGGAAGCGGCGTCGCGGCAAACGTTTTGAACGGAAAAAGAGCGGTTATAGGCCACGCCTCCGACGGTAACGCTTTCCGTTCCGGAAACAAGCATCCATTTGCCCGCCGGTTTTTGCGGATAATAAGCCGCGCTTCCCTTGGTCAGATTATAGAGATTCTGCCATTTTTCTCCCGCCGCCGCACGAACCGCTTCAAAGGTTTCTTTGGCCAATCCGACCGCCGCGTCCCGTTCGGAGGATACCTTTCCCGAACGCAAGCTCACCATCAGTAATTGCGAACCGAGCATAATGATAACCGCCGCCGCCGCGATGGCCAGAAGCAGCTCTATCAAAAGCTGGCCGTTTTCGTTAATTTTGAATTTTGACATTGATGGATATTTCCCGCCGGCGGATTAATAAATATTTCCGATCGCCGTAACCGTCGTCGTCGCCGTTCCGCCGGCGGAAGAAATGACGACGGTTGAAGTGGCGGCAATCGTTCCGGAAATCCGGCTGAAAATAATGTCCAGAGAGCCGCCCAGCGCGGGAGAGGCGAATTCCACGCCCGGCCGCAGATAAGCCGCCGAACTTACCGTCGCGCCGGCATAATCGGTGGCGGTGGAAAACAATTCGTAATAATCGGAGTCGCCGTTGACGAAATGGACGCCCCACTTCTTGCCGCTCTCCCCCGCCATCGCCCGGCCCTGCGCTTCGCGCAAGCCGGAAACAATCTCGCGCGACACCGAATCAATTTCAACGCTTTTTAAATAACCGAAATAAGAACTCGTTCCAAGCGCCGCCAAAATTCCGATAATCGCGACGACCAGTAAAACTTCAATCAAACTGAATCCTGTTTTTTGCCGAATCAATAATTCTCGAAAATTTTTCATGCGGATTTCTCACCGGCGATGCGACACGCTAAACGAACTTTCCCACCAATTGGTAAATCGGCAGAAGAATGGATATCGCGATCGCGCCGATGATAAGCCCCATCATCAAAAGCATCACCGGTTCAAGAAAGGTGACGAAATCCTTAAGAGTGTTGTCAACCTCCTGATCGTAAAAATTGGAAAAGGTCCTTAAAATATTCTCCAAAGTGCCGGTCTTTTCGCCGACTGTCATCATGCTCAACAGCAGGTGAGGGAAAAGATCGGGGCGATCGCTGAAACTCTCGGAAACGGAAACGCCGGTTTTTATTTTCTCCACGGTCGCCAAAATCGCCTCGCGATAATCGGCGTTCCCGACGGCGTCGGCGGCCAGCGCCAGGGATTCCACGGCGGAAGTGCCGCTCGCTATCAAACTGCTGAAAGTCCTCGTAAATCTCACCAAAGACACCTTTTTGACAAGCTCCTTGGCAATCGGAATATGCGAAATAATGATGCCGACGACTTTCCGGCCGATGTCCGTTTTGCGGAAATAAAGAAAGAAAAACGCCAATCCGCCGAGCGCGACAAAATCCAGAAGAGGACTGAAGGTGATTACCTTGCTGGCGGCGACGACCATCCGCGTAATCAGCGGCAGCTGCACGCCGCCGGCGGCAAACGACTGGGCAAGCCGCGGCAGAACGAAGGCCATCAGCAAAACGACGACGCCGACGCTGGCGATCAGCAAAAGAATCGGGTAAGCAAGCGCCGATTTTATTTTCCGGGCCAGTTCGTATTCTTTGGTGAGATGAACCTCCAGCTCGTCCAGCACCTCCTCCAGCCGGCCGGACGCCTCCCCCGCCTTGAGCATTCCGACAAAAACGGCCGGAAAATCTTTTTTATTTTCCTCAAAGGCGCGGGAAAGCGGCTGGCCGCGCTCTAAATCGGCTCTCGCCGCCGACAGCACTTTTTGCATCGCCGCGTTGGCGGTGTCTAAAATTAAAATGTTGACGGCATCCAAAATATTAAGTCCCGCCTTGATGGTCGCCGAAAGATTGCGGATGAAAACGATGCGATCCACCGGCCTTATCCGCTCAAAAAGGGAGATGGAGGCCAGTCCGCCGGCTCCTTTTCCCGCTTCCGTTTTTTCCTTGATGACAATCGGGATGAAATTCTTTTTTCTCAGATACTCAACGGCGCCCTCCCTTGAATCCGCCTCAATCTCCCCATTGATGATCACCCCCTTTTTATCCGCCGCTTCGTAAATGAATGTTGGCATAATGATTAAGGTTTTATTCGCGCACGACGCGCAGCACCTCTTCAATGGTCGTTATCCCCTTTTCCACTTTTTGGAGACCGTCTTCAAACATCGTCGTCATCCCCTCCTTGATCGCCTGCCGGCGGATTTCCTCAACCGGCACGAGCTTCAAAAGGAGCTGCCTTATCGCCTCGGAAACCTTCATTGTCTCAAAAATGCCGATTTGGCCGTGATAGCCGGAATTACCGCAAACGTTGCACCCTCTTCCTTTATACAGCGTCGCCGGCGCATTGACCGTCCGGCCGCCGGCGGTCAGCGCGATTTGCGCCTCAATCAATCGCTTCACTTCGGCGGCCATCGGATAAGAAATAACGCAAAACTTGCAGATTCTCCTGACCAGCCGCTGGGCGATAATCAGGTTGATCGTTGAGGAAATTAGAAACGGCGCCGCTCCCATGTCCAAAAGTCGCGGCAGGGCGCTCGGCGCGTCGTTCGTATGCAAGGAAGAAAGAACCAAATGGCCGGTCAAGGCCGCGTGAATGGCGATATCCACCGTTTCGTTGTCGCGAATTTCGCCGATCATGATGATGTCGGGATTCTGCCGCAAAAGCGACCGCAAGCCGTTGGCGAAAGTTATGCCGGCTTTGACGTTGACCTGCGTCTGATTGATGCGCGACACCTCGTACTCAATGGGGTCTTCAATGGTCGTGATGTTCACCTTGGGCGTGTTTAAAATGTGTAGAATGGCGTACAACGTCGTGGTTTTTCCGTGGCCGGTCGGGCCGGTGACCAAAATCATCCCGTGCGGTTTCTGGATTTCCTCGCCAACCGCCTTGACGCCCTCATCCGAAAGGCCCAAGTCTTCCAGAGCCAGCGGCCGCGCCGATCCTTTTAAAATCCTCATTTCCACTTTTTCGCCGTGGAAAATCGGCATCACGTTGACGCGCAAATCAATGTTTTGATCCTCCATTTCAAAACGGAAGCGGCCGTCCTGCGGCTTGGAATGCTCGTCGATCTGCATATTGGTGAGAATCTTGACGCGCGCGACGAGAATCGGGGCGATTACTTTCGGCAAACTCAAAATTTCGTTCATAATGCCGTCAATGCGGTATCTCACCAAAAAATCTTCCTCCAACGGCTCGAAATGAATGTCGGACGCCCCCATCGCCACGGCGTGTTCCACGATGCTGTCCAAAATAACGACGATCGGAATCTGCTGGGCCATTTTGGAGAGATTCGTCTCGCCGGATGTCGCCAGCGACTTCTGGATGTTTTCCGCGATGACCTTGTTAAATTCCTCGCCGATTTTTTTCTTGTACTGCTTCAGACCGAATTTCAAACTGGCGGAAGTGGAAAGGCGCGGCTCAACCCACGCGCCCAGTTTGGCGCGGACGAACTCAATGGTCTCGTAATCAAAGGGGTCGGCCATTGCCGCCCGCGCCGTTTTGCTTTCTTTGTCGTATTCAAAAATAACGATGTTTTTCGTTTTGGCAAACGCTTCCGGAATAAGCTCCAGAGTTTCGGTCGGGATAGAAACCGATTTGAGATTGACGAGCGGAACGTTGAAATACTGCTGCAGCAGTTCGGCCATGTAATCCTCCAGAACATCGCCGCGGCCGATGAGCACGTTGACGATTGAGCGGTTGGCGCGCTCCGCTTCTTCGCGGGCGGACTGGAAATCTTCGTCGTTGACGATTCCCGAACCAACGACTATTGATTTTAGTTTATCTACGGTGATGTGCATTGTGAGCGAAGCTTTCCGCTTTTTATTTCTCTAATTATAAACGATGGCGGGAAAAGAGTCATGGGGGCGGCTCCGGCAAGCGGTCAGAGGATCACATCCTTAAAACGCCCAGATGAAAAAAAGCGACGAGAAAATCGCCAAAAGCGAGAACAAGAAGCGTCGCAAGCAGCATCGGCAAACCGAGCGTCGTGTAAAGCTCTTTCAAAAAAACTCGGCGGAAAACGGCGATGATGACGACGGAAAGAAAAACGAGCGGAACAAAAACGACGAAATTCGGCCAACCGATGAGAAGCGCGGAAAGAAAGCCGAGGTCCAGCTCGCCTTCTTCAAAAAATCTTTCGCGATATTTTTTCAGCGCTTTCAGAAAATAAAAAAACAGAAAAGCGCCGCCGATTGATAAAAGAGCGGAAATCCAGAAGCGACCCCACGAATAAAACAGAAAATAGCCGTTTGCGTCGCCGCCGCCGCCCTTTACCATTTCCAAAAATCCGTTCGTTTTCCAGACGTAATATTGAGCCGCCGTTTCCGCAAGGCCGTAAACGACGTAAAAAGCGATGGCGGCGACAATCGCGGTTTTCAGAAATTTTCCATACGCCGCTTTTTTCGGTCCCGCCGTTCCGATCTCTTCCACGGCCGGAGCGGACTTCACGGGAAAAAAATAGAAAAATATGGCCGTCAGAAAAACGCCCCAGGAAAACACCCGCGGCGCCCAGCTTAAAAACAATCCGATGAGATAAAACGCCATTTCTTAATTTTTGCAGCCGCGCGAAAACCGCCGCCGCCGCGTTTAATTAAAACTTAATGGTCGTTGCTGGAAGGAAGAATGGAGAGATTCGTTCCCATTTCGTAATACAAAAGCTGGTTTCCGCCGTCCTTTTTCCGCAGGTCGTCGGTAACGGTGTAGGCCTCGCTTTCCAGCGTGGAGGAAATTTCAAAAGTGTAACGATTACTGCCGCTCGCGCCGGTATTGCAGCCGTAACGGTAAATCGCGGCATCGGCGTTGACGGCCGCGAGAGTGCTTGTTCCGTAAATAAGCTTGTTGACGGGATCAACCGGCAGATTGGAAATCGGCGAACCGCCGGTCATGTCCGTGAAGGGAACCGGCAGCCACCCCGTGCCGCTGTTATTGAACAGGTTGGCGGTGGAAGCGTCCCCCCAGTCGGCGGCAATCGCTCCGAAGCCGGTCGGCGGAACGTCGGAAATCGCGCCGTCCGCGTGGTCGGTCGGATAGCTTATGTATAGCGTATCTTGGCCGGTTCCTCCGACACAGTAGGTGTTGCTCTGGGAGGTATTGTCCAGTTTCGGGTTGCTAATCGTCGTAACATAAAGACCGAGCGCCGTCTTCAGCGTTGACACATCGGACATCCGCTGGACGTCGCGCGCTTTTTTCAGCGTTTCCGCCGGATTTAAAACGATAATAATGATAACCGCCAGAACGGCGATGATGGCTATGACGATTAAAAGTTCAAGAAGAGTGAAGCCGCGTTTTGTTTCGCAGTTTTTCATAATTTATCTTAATTAATAATGTAAGATTTATTATAACAGCCGCGCCGATTATTTTCAAACAGATCTGTGGATAACTATTGCAGATATTCTTTAATCTTGTCCACGATTCCCTGAATGGAAAAATTCGCTTTCACCAGATACTCGCTCGCGCCCAGTTTTTTCGCGCGCTCAACGTCGCTGTCCTGGCCGAGATTGGAAAGCACCAGCACGGGGATTTTCATCAATTCCGGATTTTTCGCCCGCTCTTCCAGAATGGCAAACCCGTCCTTAACGGGAATCATCAGGTCAAGCAAAACCAAGTCGGGCTTTTCGCCGGTTAATTTCCGCCATCCCTCTTCGCCGTCAACGGCGATGCTCGTTTCAATCCCCTCCTGGTTCAGCTTTATTGAATAAATCTTGTTCAGCCGCTGGTCGTCTTCTATGATCAGTATTTTCTTGGGCATTTCGCTGAATTATAGCACAATTCCGAAAAAATGCCCGCTCCGTTGTTGCGAACCAAAACGAATGGAACGAACCCGCGCGCAAGAACCTTTTCTCAATCTCTCTCTTTTGAGGCCTGGGCGGGAATCGAACCCGCGTATAAGAGTTTTGTCTCGCTGCGCGAGATCCCGCAAAGCGGGACAGACTCTCGTATTTTTGAGGCCTGGGCGGGAATCGAACCCGCGTATAAGAGTTTTGTCTCGCTGCGC
>CAYHUJ010000021.1:6343-11215 GCA_964360035.1 uncultured Candidatus Saccharibacteria bacterium
AATTTTTCCACTTTCCGTATAGCCCGCTTTCTTCAAGTCTATTCTATTCCATCAGCAATTTTTCCACCTCGGCCGCTTTCTTCGGACCCGGGTCAATCTTAAAAACCAGTTCCGGCATCGGCTTGATGTTGATTTTTTTTAAAAGAAGATGCCGGAGGCGGCCGCGGTTTCCATTAAAAATTCTAAGCGTTTCGGCGGATTTTTCAAACGGCAGAACGCTGAATTTTATTTCCGCCCGGTCAAGCTTATCGCTGACGGAAACGCCGCCGATTGTCACGATCGCTCCGGAAAATTCCATTTCCCGCAGGATGATTTTCCCCAGCTCTTCCTTTATCAGACTGCCGACCCTTAAATCGCGATGTTTCATCGGGTTAATCGGCGATCAGACGGTCGCCTTCTTTGATCAAAACCTCCGAATCAAAAAGCAGGCCGCATTCTTTTCCTTCGCCTACCTGATTGGCGTCTTTTTTGTCCTGCTGAAGATTAATGACCCGTCCGGCGCCGATAATTTCCTCTCCTCGCGCCGCTTCCAGCCGCGAGTTGTTTTTTATCGCGCCGCTTAAAACCCGCCCGCCGATAATCTGCCGATTTCCCCCTTTCTTTCCGAAAACCTTGAGCACCTCCAGCTCGCCGCTGACGGTTTTTCGGCCGGCGCTGGAAACGAGTTCGTCAACGGCTTTCAGCAATTCGTAAATGATTTCGGAGGTTAGGATTTTGACATTATGGATTTGGGCGATGTTCTGGGCCGCTTTGGCAATTCGCGTTTTGAATCCGACGACGATCGCGCCGGAAAAGGCCGCCAGCTTGGCGTCCGATTCGGAAACGTCGCCCACTTCTTCGCCGATAATTTCAATTTTCGCTTTTTCGCTCGGCAGATTTTTGATGATTTCCGAAAGCGCCTCCAGCGATCCGGAAACGTCGGCTTTCAAAATCAGTTTGATGACCGGCCGGCCGTCTTCCGCTTCCGCCGGCTGGCCCGCCTTTTTCTTGACGAACGCCGTTTTCGGCTCCAGCTTGATCAAATCAATGTCGCCGGCGGCAAATTCTTCGCCCGTTTGCGGTAAATTCTCAAAGCCGGTGATGAGAACCGGACTGGAAGGAGCGAATTCTTTCGCTCGTTTTCCCAAAAAATCTTCCAGCGCCTTGACGCTTCCGAAAGCGCTTTCCGTCGCGATGCCCTGTCCTTCTTTAAGAACGCCGTTTTTCACTATCGCCGAAACGAGAATGCCGCGGCGGCTGTCCATCTTCGCCTCCAGCACAAAGCCGCCCGGCCGCGCCTTGGGATCGTAAGCCAGCTTTTCCATTTCCGCCATCAATAAAATAAGATCAAGCAGTTCGTTGACACCCTCGCCCGTTTTTGCCGAAGTCCCCTGCCAGCTGATATTGCCGCCGTATCCTTCCAGCATCACTCCCGCGGAAGCCAGTTCGTTTTTGACTCGGTCAACGTCCGCGTTCGGCCGGTCAATTTTGCTGAGCGCGACCGCGTAAGGAGTACCCGAGGAAAGTATGGCCGAAAGAGCGTCTTTGGTTTGCGGTTTCACCCCTTCGTCCGCCGCGACGACTAAAACGGCGATGTCCGCCGCCCGCGCGCCCCGCGCCCGCATCTTGGAAAATGCCTCATGCCCGGGCGTATCTATGAAAGTGATCTTTTTGCCGTTATGAACGATCTCGTAAGCGCCGATGGCCTGCGTAATCGCCCCCGCTTCCTTGGCGGCGACGTTCGTTTTTCGGATGTAATCCAAAAGCGACGTCTTGCCGTGATCAACGTGCCCCATCACCGCCACAATCGGCGGCCGCGGAATTAAATTTTCTTTCGGGTTTTCATTCTTTGCCATTCGTCCAAAGTATCACGAAATTTTTTCCAAAACAAGCTTTTGGCGAAAAATTTTCGCGATTGAATTTTGTTGATTATTAAAAAACTATCAATTATTCTTTACCTTGAGTAGCTTTGGGGAGCGGCTGATTGATTTTTGTTTTTAGCCCAGCGCTTAACAATGGCGATTGGCGACTTGGTGAGGTGGCCGAGAGGCTGAAGGCGGCGGTTTGCTAAACCGTTATGCGGCCTTAAAACCGCATCGAGGGTTCGAATCCCTCCCTCACCGCCAGATGTCCAAGTTTGAACCAAGGTAAAATAAGGCGGATATGCAATCATATTACGAAAAACCAAAATTTAAGCTCTACCAAGCAAACTGTTTAGAGTTGTTAGCTGAACTTCCAGAAAATTCGGTTGATATGGTTTTTGCCGATCCTCCATATAATCTTTCAAATGGAGGTATTACCGTTCACGCAGGACGGCAAGTGAGTGTTAATAAGGGAGCATGGGACAAGAGTAATAGCTTGAAATATGAAATTATCATTTGATACACAACTTGCGGATAATTATACAAGTCAGTCGCAAAAGGTTCGCGTTTTAACCGAGGCGTGGGTTGATAATGCTATTTTTTGCCCGAATTGTGGCCACATGGATATTAATAAATATCCCAATAATCAGCCGGTCGCGGATTTTTATTGTTCGAACTGTAAAGAAGATTACGAGTTAAAAAGTAAGCAGGCGGGTGTTGGTGCCAAAATTGTAGATGGAGCATATCGTACAATGATTGAACGGCTGCAAAGTAGCAATAACCCTAACTTTTTTCTACTCAACTACGATTTACAAAGTTTTGAGGTCTTGAATTTTCTTGTTATTCCAAAGCACTTTTTTGTGCCGGAAATAATCGAAAAACGAAAACCACTTTCACCAACTGCTCGTCGTGCCGGCTGGGTCGGTTGCAATATCCTACTCAATCATATTCCACAAACAGGAAAAATATTTTTTGTTCGGGACGGAGAAATCGAGCCAAAAGAAAAAGTTTTGTCGGATTGGAAGAAAACACTTTTCTTGCGGGACGAAAAAGAAATCGGCGTAAAATGTTGGCTGTTGGACACAATATTGTGTGTTGAAAAAATAGGCCAGAAAGAATTCTCGCTTGATGAAATGTATGCTTTTGAGAATGACTTGAGCAGAAAACATCCCGATAATCGTCACATTAAAGATAAAATTCGACAACAACTCCAAGTATTGCGGGATAAGGGCTATCTTGAATTTACAAGCCGAGGAAATTATCGGCTCAAATAATTATGGAAATACGACTCTCACCATTTTTTGCAAAACTGATTCTGCGATTAAATCCTTTCAATCGTCTTTTGGTTGTATGCCGAGGATATAGCGAGGATTACGAAAATTTGACTGAGCTTGTTTGTAAAGACGATAAGCACCTTCAATTTTATGACAAAGAAACTTATTCAGAATTTCAATTATGGCTACACTAATCCATTCGTTTTTTGAAAGTCATTGTTTTGGACGAAGCTTAAAACCATTGTCTTTTGCGCGGTTGAGTGGAATGGCACAAATTCAGAGGAAGCAAAATTACTGAAGATAACGAGTTTAGATTTTGCCGAAGATGATGAACTTATCCAAGAAATAAAAGCTGACTACGATTTTATCCGCGCAAAACTTATCAAATATGGCTTCAGTGCGTTGACTGGTAAAGATGGAAAATGGGTACAAGCACGAACAAAGGGAATTGGTGGTGTAAACCCACGAACAGGCGAACGCCGTCCCATTACCCGCGCGTTTTACGCGCGGACTGGTTTAGTGAAGAAGATTTTTGAAATAGCGAGTTAAAATGAGACAAACTATAATTCTATGAGCGAGAACATAAAAAATCATATAAATGCATTCTTATGCACAATGTTTATTGTTGGAATTGGAATTTTCGCATTTAAAGATTTGGGGATTGGAAAAGTAAGTGATCTAATCAAATCTCTTGGAGATAAACCCGTTTTCCTTTTTTATTTAGGCTCCCTGTTTGCTCTATTGGTATTTGTAGTTGAGGATTTATTTCGGAGACCAAATTTTAAAATTAACATTGGGACAATCAACGAAACACCAAATGGAGATTGGAGATTTTTACATATTAATGTAATAAACCTTGATTGGCCTAGATGGTTTTTCTTATTTCGAAGAAACTTAGCAAGGAATACAAGTGCAACAATTATTTTTAAAGAAAAAAATGTAGATAATATGATTTTTTCTATGGTTGGAAGATGGTCAACCAATCTTGAACCTCTCACAATTCATTATGAATCTGCATCCAAAGAGCAGCGCCAAATTTTTTATACTTATAATGAAGAAATGGCTCGAAGAAATCGGCTAGCCGACATATCTCCGTCTAATAACATCAATGATTTGAGAGAGGGTAAGCTTGTTATTGCATTTAAATCAAAGGATGAAAATGAATGCTATGGATTTAACGATGATAGTTATAATCCATCAAAATGGGAACATGATAGACAATTTCGTACTATGGAACAAAAATTAGGGAGAGGTGAGTTTGATCTGGAGATAATAATTAGAAGTGGTCGTACGGTGACGCGAAGAAATTTTATAATAGAAAATCTGGGTAATAGTATTGATAAAATGATTTTGAGAGAAAAATAACGCCGCCAAAGATTCCGTTCCCCCAAGCAAGTGTGCGGCGGATTTATTCAACAAAATAATCCAGGATATTTTTGCCGACTACTGATTTCGGCTTAGGCGTCTCAAACCATTCGGGGTGAACTTTAAAAATAGCTCTCAATTCTTGTATACTTTTATCAATATCCTTGAATTTGAGCCACTTTCTTGGTTCAAAGTATCGGAAATCGTGCCCGCCAATTAAAAAACCCGCGATTGGGGTTTATTTTGTTAGCAAACCGCCAGTATAACGCCGGTAATAAGCGTTCCCGCGGCGAAGACAATTATTAAGCGCGCAATTTTTCCGTGAATTTTTCTTTCACGAATTCCGGTAAAATAAAAATTAGCCAAAACCAACAAAATCAAAAACGGAACGG
>CAYHUJ010000022.1:0-11096 GCA_964360035.1 uncultured Candidatus Saccharibacteria bacterium
CGGAACGGTTTATCTGTCTCATTAAATGCGCTATGGCGCGTTTAAAATCAGAAGAGGCGCGGTTTTTGCGGTTGATTTGTGGGCTTCGGTTGTAGTATCATTCATTAAATGAACGACGTCGCGGTTAAAAAAATTGATATCGGGGCCGAAAAAAATTTAAAAGACGGAAGTTTCGCCTACGCCGCTTTTTTTTCCGAACAATCGGCGCAGAAATCCCTTAAGGCGTTTTTGATTTTTGCGGGCGAGAGGTTTGTTAATATCCATTCCGTCGGCGAGTTGGCGAAAAAGGCCTCTTTATTTAACGGCGTTTTTGAATCGCTTATTGATTCCGGCAAAAAATTAGATCGCCATTATTTAGCCAGCCGTTATCCCGACGCCTTGCCCGAGCCGGCGATTCCGGCCGAATCTTACGTGAAAGACGAAGCCGAAGAAGCCGTTGCTATCGCTAAAAAAAATTTTGAAACTTCCGATCAAATAGTTCTCAAGTGATTTTAAAGAATAAAATTCCGAATTTTTCGCAGAATGTCTAAATTCAAAGCCAAAAAAGAAGAAAAAAAGACCGGGGAAAAAGACGTCAAAGCGCCCTCTTACGAAGCGAAAGACATTTACGTTCTGGAAGGGCTGGCGCCGGTCAGGAAACGTCCCGGGATGTACATCGGTTCAACCGGCGTGGACGGACTTCACCATCTCATCTGGGAGGTGGTGGACAACTCCATTGACGAGGCGATGGCCGGTTACGCCAAAAACATTGAAATCCGGATTTTCAAGGATAATCGCGTCAGCGTCAAGGACGACGGGCGCGGCATTCCCGTGGATATTCATCCCCAGACGAAAAAATCGGCGCTGGAAACCGTCTTGACGACGCTGCACGCCGGCGGAAAATTCGGCGGCGAATCGTACAAAGTCGCCGGCGGTCTTCACGGCGTCGGCGTTTCGGTCGTGAACGCTCTTTCCAAGTGGCTGCGCGTTGAGGTCTGTCGAGACGGCGTTCTTTACGCTCAGGAATACAAACAGGGCCGGCCGCTTGAAAAGGTCAAAAAAATCGGCAAATGCGGAAAGAGCGGCACGACGGTCATTTTTGATCCCGACCCGGAGATATTTTCCAAAATAGAATTTGACCGCAAAAAGGTGCTGGAGCATCTGCGCCAGCAGGCCTATCTGACAAAAGGCGTGCGGATGACGATTATTGACGAACGGGAAGAATCGTCCTTCCGTTACGGATTTTATTTTGACGGCGGTCTTCTTTCTTTCGTCAAGTTTTTGACGAGAAACCGGAAGCCGATTCAGGACGGCGTTTTTTACGTCCATAAAAATTTTGAAAACGTGGAAGCGGAATGCGCCTTTCTTTACAACGACGACATTGAAAGTTCGGAAATGAGCTTCGCCAACAACATCCATACCACCGACGGCGGCACGCACATCACCGGTTTCCGCTCCGCTCTGACGCGCTCGTTAAACGACTACGCGCGCGCCTCCGGCTACCTCAAAGAGTCCGAAGAGAATCTTATCGGCGACGATGTGCGGGAGGGACTTGTTGCCGTCGTTTCCGTCAAAATCCGCGAGCCGCAATTTGAAGGGCAGACGAAGGCGAAACTTGGAAACACCGAGGCGAGAACGGCGGTTGAGGCGGTGGTTGGCGAGGCGTTGAAGGATTTTTTGGAGCGCAACGCAAGCGACGCTCGCCGGATAATTGAGAAGTGCGTTCTCTCCCTCAAGGCGCGCAAGGCGGCGAAAGCGGCGAGGGATACGGTTTTGAGAAAGGGCGCTTTTGAAGGTTTGACCCTGCCGGGCAAGCTTGCCGACTGCACCTCGCGGCTGGCGTCGGAGTCGGAGCTTTTCATCGTTGAGGGAGACAGCGCCGGCGGCAGCAGCAAGCAGGGGCGCGACCGCCGCTTTCAGGCCATTTTGCCTCTTCGCGGTAAAATTTTGAATATTGAAAAGGCGCGCATTGACAAAATGCTTGCCTCCAAAGAAATCCGCTCCTTGGTGATAGCGCTCGGAACGGCCATCGCCGCCGAGTTTAACATTGAAAAATTGAGATACCACAAAATCGTCCTGATGACCGACGCCGACGTGGACGGGTCGCACATTCGCACGCTTCTTCTGACTTTGTTTTATCGCCATTTCGCGCCCATTGTTGAGGGCGGCTTTCTTTACATTGCCCAGCCGCCGCTTTACCGGATTCAGGGCGGAAAAACGGTTCGCTACGCCTATTCCGACAAAGATAAAGAAAAAGCCGTTGAAGAATTCAAAAAGGAAAACAAAGAAAACGTCGTCATTCAGCGCTACAAAGGATTAGGCGAAATGGACCCCGAGCAGTTATGGGAAACGACGATGGATCCCGAGCGGCGCCTGCTTAAGCAGGTAACCGTGGAGGATGCCACCGAAGCCGACAAAATGTTTGATATTCTGATGGGCGAAGAAGTGGCGCCGCGCAAGCACTTTATCCAGACGCGCGCCGCTTTGGTGAAAAACCTTGACGTTTAAGGGCGCGGAATCGGAAACGGGTTAATTTTTCCGAATTTCGCGCTTATTTGGCCGGCTGTTGCGTTTTCCCGGCCGTTGTGTTTCAATACCGTTTAAATAGAAGCGAGGGCGCTTTATTTATTTTATGGCGGAAAAAATCAAATTATTTTTACAAGAATCAAGGAGGGAGCTTCAGCGCGTCAATTGGCCGACGCGGCAGGAGACCACTAAACACACGATGATTATCATCGGCATATCGCTCGTGGCGGCGGTTTTTTTGGGCGCGCTGGATTTTCTGTTCAATTACGCGATAGAATGGATTTTGATTTAATTTCAAATGGAAACAAAACAGGAGATCGGAAAAAATCAAGATCGCCATTGGTACGCCGTCCACACTTACTCCGGATATGAGGACGCTGTGGCGCGCTACCTGAAGCAGAGAGTTGAATCACTTGACATAGGCGACAAGATCTTCAGCGTTATCGTGCCGAAAGAAAAGACGATAAAAATCAAGAACGGCAAGCGTCGGACGGTGGAAGAAAAGATTTATCCCGGCTATGTCCTGGTGGATATGATTTTAACGGACGATTCCTGGTACGTCGTCCGGAACACCCCCCGCGTTACCGGCTTTGTCGGCTCCGATTCCACGACTCCGGTGCCGCTTTCCAAGGCGGAGATTGATAACCTAATGGTGAGAATGGAGCAGGACGAGCCGAGTTTGAAAATTGACGTGAAGATCGGGGACGTCGTGAAAATAAAAGACGGGCCGTTCAAGGATTACGACGGCAAAGTGTCCGAGATAGACGAAGCCCGCGGAAAAATAAAAGTAATGGTGCCCATTTTCGGGCGGGATACGGCGGTGGAGCTTGACTCGCTCCAGATTCAAAAGGTATAACTTTGTGTAAATTCAGAGAATTAAGAAATCCAAAAAAAACATGGCAAAACCGATAAAAGCGACCTTAAAACTCCAAATTCCCGCCGGCGCGGCCAATCCGGCGCCCCCGGTTGGCCCGGCTTTGGGCCAGCACGGCATCAATATCCAGCAGTTCTGCCAGCAGTTCAACGAAGCGTCAAAAGAAATGGCCGGCAACATCATTCCGGCGGAAATTACGATTTACGAAGACAGGACTTTTGAATTCAAACTGAAAACGCCGCCGGCTTCCGATCTTTTGCGCAAAGCCGCGGGAGTGGAAAAAGGTTCCGCCGTTCCGCATAAAAACAAAGTCGGTTTCGTCACTAAAGAAGACCTGCGGATGATCGCCGAGAAAAAGATGGTTGATCTCAACGCGGGCGATATTGAAGCGGCGATGAACATCGTTGCCGGCACGGCGCGCTCCATGGGGATTGAGGTTAAGGATTAACGCGGGATAATTTAAAAAAACTTGCCTTTTGAAACCTGCCGGACTACAATTCCGGCAGGTTTTTGATATCCCGTATATAATGAGGAGGAAAAAAATGAAAAAAGGCAAATTCATCGTGCTGGAAGGAATAACCTGCACGGGGAAGTCAACGCTGGCGAAAATGCTGGTGGACGACCTGAATAACCACGCCGTTCCGGCGATTTTTAATCACGAACCGACGAAATTGCTGTTCGGCGCGATTGTCCGCGCAATCGCGGAAAAACACCCCATCAGCCCCGTGGCGTTTGAGAAGGTTAAGGAAAGAATCGCGTTTTTTGCGGACCGGAAAGGCGGCCTGTCAAAGTTTGACGCGCGGCTGCTCTCCGTCGTCAACAAGCTGTCGTATTACGGCGACATTCTCTACGGGCGGGCGGCTATGCCGACCTACGAAGATATGCAGATTCTTTTTATCGCCGATCGGCGGGAAGATCTTCTGCTCAATGTTATTCCGAAAATCGGACAGGGGATAAACATTATTCAGGACCGCTACGAAATGAGCACTTTCGCTTTCGGAATGGCGACGGACGTTTCCCGTGAAAAGATCGCCGCCTGGCACGCGGAGGCCCTTAAAAATATTTACGTCAAACCCGACGCGGTTTTCTACATTGACATTCCGCCGCGGGAAGCGCTGGAACGGCTGGAAAAGTCGGGAAAGATAATTGACATCTACGAAGAAAAACTGGAGAGATTACAGAAGATAAGAGAGAACTATCTCTATCTTCTTGACACGAAAAGATTCCAGGGCGCCGTTATCGTTGACGGTCGGCGGAAGCTGGAAGAAGTTTTTGACGACGTGAAGCTTCTGGCGAAGGACGTGATTGGAAAAACCGGATAAATATTTCCGCGCCGCCCAGCGGCGCTTTTTGTTTCTTTGTTTGGGTTTTGTTTTTTGGTCGTTTCTTGCGTCTTTCCCTTTCTTGCGCCCCCGCCGCGCTTGTTTTATCATAAGGCGCATGAAATCCATTGTCCTCTGCGGCTCCCAGCGTTATAAAAACGAAATCAAGGATTTTGCCGGAAAACTGCGCAAATTCGGCGCCCCCGTCGTTTTTGAACCGAATTTTGAACGGCAAAGAAAAGAAATGCTGACGATGGAAGAAAAGCACCGGCTGAAATCAAAAGCTTACCGCATTCGCGTTCCGGCGATGGTTCACGAGCATTTTGACCGCATTCGCAAGGCGGACGTTTGCTATGTCTATAACAAAAACGGTTATCTAGGTGTCAATACGACTTTAGAACTCGGCTTTGCCCACGGGAAAAATATGATTATTTACGCTCTGGAGCCGGAACTGCCGATTGAAGAAGGGGGAGAAATTTGCCGCGACATTCTCTTTACGGAAATCATCAAAACGCCGGAAGAATTAATCAAGCGTTTGGCGTGACGGGAAAAATGTCCGAAATCGTCATCAAAGAGCCGGGCGGAAAGGCGTCCTGCAAAAGCGTCGGTATGATCGTCAAAAACAAGGACGACGAAATAGCTCTTTTGGATCGCCGCAAGAGCGTTTTGGGCTGGGCGTGCCCGGCCGGCCACATTGATTCGGAAGAGGGAGCCGAGGTCTGGCGCGATCGCGAACTGGCGGAAGAAACGGGCATTGCCGTCCGCGGTGAAATGGCGCTTGTCCTTCATGCCGACATTAACAACGCCTGCAAAAGGGGATTTGACGAACACGAATGGTTTATTTACGCGGCGGAAGCGGAAAGCGACCGCTTGGAGTTGAAAGAACCGGAAAATCACAAAGGCATCGGCTGGTTTAAGCCGGAAGAAATCAGGCATTTGGAATTGGAACCCGTCTGGCGGGCGATACTGGAACGAGCCGGAGTGATTTAGGCCCTCGCCGTTTTTCGGCGTTTTATGCTATAATAACTTCACCGATGTTTAAGAGGATAGCCAAAGACGAAAGAGGACTCTTGATGATTGAAGCGATGATCGCCATTTCCGTGGTGACCGTCGGGCTGGTCAGCGTTTTGACGCTTCTTTCGCGCTCCATCAGCATTAATCGCGTTGTTTCCGATCAGTATACTGCCGCTAATCTGTCGGCGGAGGGGATTGAGGTGGTGAAAAACATCATTGATTCCAACGTTATCCAGGGACGGCCGTGGAACGAAGGGATAAGCAACGGCAGTTACGAGGTTGATTATTCCGGCTCCGTCCTTGTCGCAAACCAGAATCGCTATCTGCTTTTTGATTCCGCGAGCGGGGTTTTTGGTTACGGAGCCGGCTTGCCGACGAAGTACAGGCGGGAAATTGTCGTTGCCAACATCGGCGCCGATGAAGCGCAGGTTAATTCAATCGTCAACTGGACGACGCGCGGCGGCGGCTCGTTTTCTCTTAACATTGAAGATCATTTTTTCAACTGGAGGCCGTAAAAAATATGAAAAAAATCACCGTGAAACTTAATCGGAAAAACGGCTTTACCATCGTTGAGCTTTTGGTGGCGATGGCGATTTTTATCGCCGCGGTGAGCATTGCCTCGGCCGGATTCGCGAGGGCCTTGAGAAGCCAGAAAGCGGTCGTCGCTCTGATGGCGGCAAACGACAACGCCAGTTTGAGCATTGAACAGATGGCGAGGGAAATACGCACCGGCTACAATTTTTGCGCCGGCGGGCTTTCCTGCTCCGCCAGCGAGCTGACCTTCGTCAACGCCAACAACTACGTTGTCACTTACCGGTGGAACGCGGCGGACGCGGCGATTGAAAGGGGGCTGGAAAACGCCAATTTTCAAAAATTCACCGCCGACAACGTCCGGGTCGTCAACTTGCGCTTTGCCGTTTCCGGAAATCAGACCGGCGACGGCGCGCCACCGCGGGTTACCGTTATAATGGGCGTCGGAGCGAAGAGCCAGGGGGTGGAAAACGTCGTCGTCAACGTTCAGACAACCGTCAGCGCGCGGCTTTTGGACACCTAAATACAACGAAATGGCAAAAAACAAATCTTCAAAAATAAAAGAAAACAAGGGGCAGGTGATGTTGCTTTCCGTAATGGTGTTAAGCGGGGCGATTTTGAGCATTTCGGCGATTGCCGGACTTTTGACTCTTTACCAAATCCGGCAGGCCAACGACATCGGCAATTCCACTAAGTCCATTTTTGCCGCCGACAGCGGAATTGAGTTTGAGCTTTATAAATTTTTCAAAAATCCGACTTATATCGCCCAGCCGATGACCAACGGAACGAGCTTTGAGACCTTCGCCGACGGCACGACGTCCATCCGGTCAATCGGTTCATCCTCCAAAACGTCGCGGGCTTTTGAATTGTTCTGGCAGAGCGCCACCGCTACCCTGCCGTAATCCGTCCCGGCTTATGATGGATAAAAAAACCGCCCGGGAACGCGTGGAGCGGCTGAAAAAAACGATTGACCGCTACCGCTACGCCTACCACGTTCTCAATAAATCGCTTATTTCCGACGCCGCGCTGGACTCTTTGAAAAAAGAGCTTTTTGACTTGGAGCAGGCGTTTCCCGGCCTTGTCACTCCCGATTCGCCCACCCAGCGGGTGGCCGGCCGTCCGCTGAAAGCGTTTAAAAAAGTTCCGCACGACTCCCCAATGCTTTCCTTTAACGACGCCTTTTCCGAGGAAGATATGCGCGGCTGGCTGGAGAGGGCGGAAAATTATCTTGGTCGTAAATTAACGGGCGGTCGGCAACCGGCGGCGGGCGGCCTCTTTTACTGCGAATTGAAAATTGACGGCTTGGCGGTTGAGCTGGTTTACGAAAACGGCGTTTTGGTCCGCGGTTCCACCCGCGGCGACGGCCTGGTCGGCGAAGACGTGACGCAGAATCTTAAAACCGTTGAAGCTATTCCGCTCTCGCTCCGAACCGCCGGATTGGAGATTCCCGAACGGCTGGTTGTCCGCGGCGAAATCTTTATTGACAAGAAAAATTTTGAAAAAATAAACAAGGAAGCCGAAAAAAGAGGAGAAAAAATTTTCGCCAATCCGCGCAACGTCGCCGCCGGCTCCGTTCGCCAGCTGGACCCGAAAATTGCCGCCACCCGCCGTCTGGATAGCTTCGCCTACGACATCGTCGGCGATCTGGGGCGGGAGTTCCACGAAGAAGAGCATGAAATTTTGAAGAAACTCGGTTTTAAGACCAATCCGCACAACCGGTCGGCGAAGTCGCTTGAAGAGGTTTTCGCTTTCCGTGACCAATGGGAAAAGCATCGCGACAAACTGCCTTATGAAATTGACGGCGTCGTCGTCATCGTCAACGACAACGGAGTTTTTCAAAAAGCCGGCGTTGTCGGTAAAGCGCCCCGCGCGGCCATCGCTTACAAATTTTCTCCCCGCGAAGCGACGACAGTCATTGAGGGCGTCAAAGTTCAAGTCGGCCGGACGGGGACGCTGACGCCCGTCGCTATTTTACGGCCGGTGGAAGTGGGCGGCGTGACGATCGGCCGCGCGACTTTGCACAACGAAGACGAGATAAAACGGCTGGATGTCAGAATCGGCGACACTGTCGTCGTCAGCCGCGCCGGAGACGTCATTCCGCGGGTGGAGCGGGTTATTAAAGAAATGCGTTCCGGAAAAGAGAAGCCGTTCAGGATTCCCTCGCGCTGCCCGGTGGACGGCTCGCTGGTCGTTAAAGAAGGCGCGCTTTCCCGCTGTTCCAGCAAGACGTGCGGCGCGCGGCACAAGAGGGCTTTTTACCACTTCGTTTCTCGCGGCGCTTTTGACATCCGCGGATTGGGACCCAAAATCATTGACCGTTTTCTGGACGAAGGGCTCTTAAGCGATATCGCCGATATTTTTACGCTTCGGAAAGGGGATATTGAAGTTTTGGAACGTTTCGGCGAAAAATCGGCGGAAAACATCGCGGCGGAAATAAGCGTAAAGAAAGCCGTTTCTCTCCCGCGCTTCATCTACTCGCTGGGTATTTTACACGTCGGCGAAGAAACGGCGCGGCTTTTGGCGGAAGCGGCGATTTCCGCCGGTGGCGCGTGGCCGGCGATTTCGGGCGTTTTTAAAATACTGGGCGGACTTTCCCTTGAAGAGCTTCAAAAAATTCCCGATATCGGACCGAAAGTGGCGGAAAGCATTTACGGCTGGTTTCGCGAAGAAAAAAACCGGAAACTGCTTGAGAAGATGGAACAAGCGGGCGTCCGGCTGGAATATCCAAAATCGGAACAGAAAAGCCGGCAATTGGTCGGCGAGACGTTCGTCCTGACCGGCGCTCTGTTTTCGGTGAGCCGCGAAGAGGCGAAGGAAAAAATCCGCGCCCTGGGAGGAAGCGTTTCGGAATCGGTTAGCGGGAAAACCGATTATCTTATTGCCGGCGCGGAGCCCGGCTCCAAATATGCCAAAGCGCGAAAACTGGGAGTAAAAATAATGGACGAAAAAGAATTTCTGAATTTGCTGAAATAAAACCCCGCAGTCTCGTTATAATTTCTCGAAATAATTTTGAGTTTTCCGCGGTCTTTATATACTCACCCAAAAAAATTGACATTACGATGAAAATGTAGCATATTTTTCTCAGTTTTTCAACAACCAAGTCCGGGCCGTCCCCGCGCGGGACAGAGCCGGAAAAGGAGGGCGGAAATGGAGAAGAGCGAGAGGGGAGTTTTCAATTTTATTTATTTCATTGTTTTGGCGGCGGCGGTTGTTTTTATCGCCGCCGGCTTGCCCGCCTGCGGAAAGGGACTGCCGACGGGGCCGTCCAAGACGGAAACGATTTCCGCCGGTAGCGACCCCGACCTGCGGGCGGTAAAGAAGTATAACGCGGACCATTATCGCGGACACGCCACGCGATGGAATCGTTCCACTATTGATGTCCACGACGCAGTCGGCGTCCCTAACCTCCAAGGTATTCTGAACGATTGGAATAATGCCTTGGGGGGAAAGCTGACGCTTGCCGTCGGCGGTCCCGGTTCGCCGATTCAAATAGTCGGCGATTCCACGATCGCCGAATGCGGACTGGCGAATGTTCCCGCCAGTGATTATCGGATAGAAAACGTTAAAATTTCTATCCGATGCAATACCGAGGCCGTAGTAAAGCACGAACTCGGCCACGCCGTCGGATTTGCGGGACACGCGTCTGATGGCGGGGTGATGGATGTTAGGCACTCCCTTGCCATCACTGAAATGTACGCTGAAATGCTCCGGAGGCTGTACGACCTCGCTCCGGGGACTGTCATCACGGATTAATTGATCACGACCCGCTCAAGGAAGAGCGGGTTTTTTATGAAAAGTTATCCACAGGCGGACCATTGTTAATGCCGAGGGGGGGTAATATTATCTTTATGGATTATATTAAAAGGGGAATTGTATTATTTACGATCAACGCTCTGATTTTTGGAGCCGGAGGGTTCGCGATTGCGCCAAAAGAAACGCAGGCGGGTTCCGGAAGTTGGTTTGGTCCCGGAAGACAAGAACAACAAGAACAATTTCAGGAAGAGCGCGTACAGCAATCGCAACAACAAGAACAAATAGTGCAACAGGAGCAGGTGCAGGAAGAGCAACCGCAGAAGAAAAAATGCAAATGGTATCAAAAATGCACTCTAAAGAAAATCGTTAACGCGCTAAAACCAAGCAATATAATCAAAACCGTAATTAAAACCGCCG
The DNA here is from genome assembly GCA_964360035.1 of uncultured Candidatus Saccharibacteria bacterium. Taxonomy (GTDB): domain Bacteria; phylum Patescibacteriota; class Minisyncoccia; order UBA6257; family JACRHY01; genus JACRHY01. The sequence continues at coordinate 10,417 of CAYHUJ010000022.1, forward strand.
AAGCGGCTTTGAACGGCATTAAAGAGGTGACGTCCAATGTGATTGAGTTTGTCAAAAAGCCGAGTTTAAAAACCGCCGCTCGAGTTGTGAATTCTGTGGTCAATGTCGTGACTGGCGTGGCGCAGGTTGGCTTTGGAACGTTGTTCGGTAGCGACGGCGTAGTAAGAGAGGGAAATTGCCGGATTGATCAATCAACCGCGTCTCCGGCGAAAGTTGAGCCGCTAACTTTAAGCTTAGGAGGAAGCTTTGCCGCCACTAATTGTCCTCGGGATGTAGTAGTGCCGCCACCTTTTCCTCTTGTTCCTCTGGGCGACGGTCAGGGCGGCTCATCGGCTCCCCAATGGGAAGAAATTTCCGTGGAGATTGACGAAAGCGTTCCTCCATCGGTTGACCTGCGCGTCAACGGCGTTGACTCTTTCGGCTCTCCCCTGGAAGCGCCCGCCTCTTTTCTTCTTTCGTGGACTTCTTCAAATGCCGTTTCTTGTTCCGCTTCCGATGCCTGGAGCGGCGAAAAGGGAGTTTCCGGGTCGGAAAATTGGAGCGGCTTAGGGAGGGGAACGTTTATCTATACTTTAACTTGTTCGCACAGCGGCGGATTATCCGCGAGTGATTCGGTTTCCGTTCGGGTCGTCCAGGTTCCGCGTTGCTCTCTTTCCGCCAATCCCGTCCAGATCGTCCGT
>CAYHUJ010000023.1:0-6495 GCA_964360035.1 uncultured Candidatus Saccharibacteria bacterium
GGGAATCCACGCCGTTGACGCGCAAGTCAACCGAAGCGGGAGGAGGAGGGGGAGGGGGGCCGCCGCCTCCGCCTCCTCCTCCTCCTCCTCCTCCGCCTCCTCCTCCGCCGCCACCCAGAGCCAAAACACAAGCCACATCACCCAATGGGCATTGCCCCCACATCCACCAGTTATTTTCCGTTCCCTGATCTACTAATCCCCACAAAGTACTGCTGTCGACCTTCCAATTTGAAGCATTTCCATCGTAGCGACCACCGCTATCACTTAAACGCTGTTCACCGGTGCGTTCCGTTACGCATTGCCCTTCGCTATCGCAATACTCACTTGTTGTATAACTATTTTGATACCAAGCAACATTGCCGCGTCCCGCGGTATATTCAATGTCGTTTTTATCAAAACAACTTTCAAACGGCGCTATTAAACACCAATCGTTACTACCCGTGGCCATTAATTGAACTTCACTATAATCGTTAACATCAACACAAACTTCGGTACAGGATTCGTATGGCTCGGGGTAAATCGTAACGCACTCCGTCTGGCCTTCGCTGGCATCAAAACAAAAATCATACTCTTCGGGCGGAGCATAATTGGTCGTGCAATTGGAATAACAGGTGGCCAAAGCCGAAAAGGGAGTCAGGGCAAGCCCCAAAAACCCGAAAACGATGAACAATGAAATTTTGATAAAACGCGCTTTCATAAAATTACGTTTATCTTCCGCGATAGATTTTCAATTCTTTGACGGTAAGAACTTTGGTTTCGGGATTGTGAATGTCGCCGAAAAGCGTCAACTGCATCTTATCGCCCGTTTTTATATTTTCAGCAACAAGCGAACGGGAAGGCGAAAACCGGACATCTTCTAAAACGCTGTCTTTCGTCAATTTCAAAATGAATTCCCGACTAGGTGATTTGATAAGCTGATTGTCTTGGAACACGGCCGGCGGAGTAACGTCGGCAACGATTTCTCCTTTTAAACTAACCGCGTCAACGCTTTTGACGATTCCGATGGCAAAATTGAGTAAGGCCGGCGCTTTTTAAAATGAATTTTCACCGGTAAGAAAAACGGGAAGGGAAATTTCGCGGCCGGTTTCCCCAGTTAAATGTTCAAGTGCTGTCTTTTTCGCGCCAAAGTAGTATATTAGAGCGAAAACACTGCCGCCGCTAAAAATCAGTACCGCACCTACGGCCATCAGAATTTTGATTGCTCTGCCACTCACGGAAAACATATATAAATATTACAACGTAAGCGAATTGAAAAATAGGGGGGGGTGTGGATAACTTTCACGCAATAAAAATCCCCCGACCAGAAGGTCGGGGGAGAAGATTTATATTACTGGAACAAGAAAATTATATCTTGTCCCAGTAATATCTCTTGTTTTTATAACATGAGGTGAGGACTCCTCCCTTCACCTCAAAGTAAAAGTACGCTCCCGCTTGGCTCGGCGGAGGGGCTGGCGGATTCCAGTACTCCGTCAGCTTGTTGCCGCTGACTTCATACCTCCCGCTCCCCCAAAAATCCTTGGGAGAGACGAACGTCCCGTCGGATCTATATTCCATGACCCAATTCGGGTTTTTGCGGTTCATCCATGAACCGACTGGATTTCCTCCCGTCATTTCCGTTATGCAGGAGTCCGATGACGGGCCCGCCGGACTCTTTCCCCCGCACCCCGCGAAGACCACGAGGGCGGAGAGGAAAAACAGAAGGAGGGAAAGGGAGACGATCCCCCTCGCCTTCACTTTGACTTCCCTGTCCTTTTTACACTCCTCCGTGAGCAGGTTCAACTCTTCCGTCTTCATCCTCTTCATCCTCTTCCTCCTTTGCCCCCCTTGGGGGGCGAGAAAATTGTTAAAAAACCTGCCGGAATGATACCGATTTTTTGCCGGCTTGTCAAATTTTTAAAAAAGGGAGGTTGGCCGTTTTACGATAAAAACCGCGCCGTGAAGATGATTTTTTTGTGATAATTTTAATTGTCATTTTCTTTAATTCGTATTTTTTTAAAAATTTCCTGAATAAAAAATGGGAGGGGAAAATGGGGGTTGGCCCACCGCTCTTCGGTTTGTAAAGCCACCACCTTTTTTTATATTGCCGATTGAGCCATTGAATCGATCTTGTATCGTTGATTTGGGTTAAAAATTTCCTTTGCGCTTTGTATGCCCGATTTTCTGCTACCGCGCCGAAATATTTTTTTCTTTGCCGATATTGCGCCAAATGGCTCATTTCGTGGACCAAAAGAGAGGCCAGATATTCCGGCGATGATTCTTGAACGGTGCCGGATTGGCAAATCCAAATTTTTTTTTTCACGAACAGCTCATTGTCGTAATCGCGTTTCGGATAAACTAAAACGGCAGCGAGGTTGTCCGCCTGCGAAAATTCTTCTCCTTGATACCGCTTGACGAGCTTTAATGCCCGAGCAGTCCGCGCAACTTCCGATTTAGACGACGCCACAATGCGCGTTCCGTTTTCTTTTTTTTCGTAAAACATGTCTAGTTTAAGTATAAAATAAAAAGGAGCTTTGCGCTCCTTGCAATCATACCGCCTGCTACTTGGGCGGCCTTGGCGGAGGAACCGGCTTTCCCGGTCCCATTGGTCCAGGATGCGGACCGGGCTTGTCTTTCCCGAGACCAAACCTCATTTTCGTTCACCTCCTTTCGGTTAAGGGTCTGGCATTACAATTGCAAACTCCCGCCGATTTGTCAAACAGCAAAAAAGCGCTGTTATATTTAGGTATAACACCCGAGCATCAAGCGGGACAGCCGGAACGGAAAAGAAACAAAAAACAGCGATGTACTTAAGTATATCGGCGATCTTTTACCTCTCCGTTTCATCGGTGTCCGTTTGATATCGTAGTCAAACTTAAGCATATCGGCCGAATACGAAGCCGAGATGTCAGAACGGAAAAGAAACAAAAAACAGCGATATACTTAAGTATATCGGCGCGAGGCGGCAGGGCCTCGCTTTGGCTCGCGGGCCAAAAGCCCCCCCCTGAACCCCTTCACTTTTTGCTCGCTCGCTCAAAACCCCTGTGCAAAATACTCGTTAATCTTTCAAGAACCATCTTTTTGGTAATTGAGCGTTATTTTAATTCCATTCTCAATGTTTCCCAACGTTTTAAAGACGGCAATTCCTTGTCCCATAAAAGTTGAAATTTTCGATCAGGGGCGCCTTTAATAAAAGAATAATCCTCCTTGTTTTGCCCGTCATCAAACGGCCAATTGTCATATCGCTACCAAAGCCAGCGGTATTGATTGCTCTCTTTTTCTAGAATTAATTTTAATTCCCCAAGAGCTTTTTGCTCCTCTTTGGAAAAAACGCCCGCTTCCTCAAGAAATAACTGGGGGTTGTCCTTTCTAAAATACCAACTCCGCGGCCCGAGCAATAATTGCGCCCAATACGCAAAATTCGCCTTTTTATCAACGATAAATTCAAATTTTAAGCCCATATCAAGTTTTCCCACGTACCCTATCCGCGCTGTTATACTTAAGCATCGCAACGTTTTTAATTTTCTTCGGCGAAGAGTTATCAAAAGTTATTCGTACGCACAATTTTGCTAATATTTATAAAAGTATTATAGAATAAATAGAAAAATTATTTTTATGCGGACAGACCAACTTTTAAAACAATATTTAGATCAAGTAAAGCCCGGCGGCAAAATTATTGATATTGGTTTTGGGACCGGACGGCAAGTAATAAATCTCGTCAAAAAGGGATTCGCAATCACCGCCCTGGATAAAGACAAAAAAACCGTTAATGAGCTGAGGGAAAAAATCTCAAAATTCGGAAAAAAAATGGACATAAAAATCGAGAATGGGGACATTAAAGATTATGACATGTCCAAGAACTTTTACAACGCGGTCTTGGCCTTTAATTCATTAATTTTTTTAAAAAAATCGGAATTTCTCAAGGTTGTGCAAAAAATCAAGGATTCTTTATCCAAAAGCGGTTTAATTTTTATATCGCTTTTCACTACGGATGATCCGTCTTACAAATCATTCCAAGAAAATGCCGAACCGGTAGAAAAAAATACCTTTTTAAGCAAAAGAAGTGGCCTCTATTGGCATTTTATGGATAAGAGCGAACTTAAAAGTTTATTTTCTGATTTTGAAACTTTATTTTATGAAGAAGTGATAATACACGACAAGCTTCCGACTCCTCACAATCACGGCATGGTTTTTTATGTGGGGAAAAAAATAGCACCCTGAAGTGCTATTTTTTGATTTTTTCCCATTGCTTTATGTGTGATATGATTTTTTTATTCGTCCAACAATTTGGATGTTGAGAATTAAATGATTTGTTAGCCACAAAACGTTCGTAAGCGCAACCATTGCCGCAAGCAGGAAGATGCCGACACTTCTTGCAATTAGCCGGCAATGCCGACATTGAAACGTAAACGTCCTTAGATAATTCTAATATCTCGGAAAGACTGCGGGTTGTAATATTGCCAATTCGTTTCGTTAAATCATGAGAAAAACGATGGCAGGGAAAAACATTGCCGCTGGCGTCTATTGCCACAAAGAATTTGCACGCGTCAGCTTGGTGTGCGCAGTCTAGAGCCTTAGCTCCGTTATTGGCTCTAATAACGTTAACGAAATTCCTTATTCTAAACAAGGGATCATCGGCGTCCGTCCATAGCTTGAATAACTTTTTTAAGAATCTTAGAACGTTTTCTTGAAAAGGAATGAAATCGTCCGAATTATGCGAGGATGTGCTGGCACAGAAATGTAATGCCAGATTGGGAATTTTAAGCTCGCGTATGGTTTTAAACACTTCTTCCGGATGATTAACGTTTCGCGTCGTTATTAACGTTATGCAACCGACATTTTTCTTTCTTTCCTGTATTTTCTTTAAACCACCGACTACCCCACTGAAAGTTCCGCCGTTTCTTTTATTAACCCGACAGGCATTATGGAGCGCGCGAGGACCATCGATGCTCGTGCCAACCAAAAAATTATTCTCGGAGAGAAAATCGGCCCAGTCGTCATCGATCAAGGTGGCGTTGCTCTGTATAATGTTTCTAATTTTACCGGAAAATCGCGCTTCATTCTGAAAAAATAATGCTCTCTTGTAAAAATTCCTTCCTGCTAACAGCGGTTCTCCGCCGTGCCAAATAAAATCTATATCGCTTGCCAATTCCGCGGCTTCTACGATAATTTTGCGAAGAATCTCATCGGACATTTTGCTTATCTTCCGATTGACTTCATTAGAGTGGTAGCAGTATTTGCAGGATAGATTGCATGAGGTGCTTACCGGTAGAACCATAACATTCATTTTTTCTTTTTTTCTCAAAGTCATCTCCTTCTCTTTGGATGTCAGTTGAAATAAAAGCCCGAGAATACTCGGGGGCTTAGATTTTATTTATCGAGAAATATCTTGATGTGGAGGCGTACTGCAATAATTACTGCAATTCGTTTCGCTACAATCCTGCTCGCCGCAGTTGTTGCCGAGTTTTGCAACGCTTTTTTTGTCACGCCTTGCCTCAGCGCGGATGGCCCTTAAAAGCTTGCCTTTAAGCCCTTTCTTGACTGCCATAATCTCTCACCTCCTCACGTATGGCCTGAGTTGTTAATGAACCGTGCCGAATCTCGGCACGGTTCATTATATACCAAACAACCCGGATATTTGTCAAATGTCCTTGCTTAAAACATTTTGAATTTGACATTAAAGCGAAAATCTCGCATACTTTTTTCAGTTTTTTAACTCAAATTCGGCCGTCCCCGCGCGGGACGAAGCCGGGAAAGGGAGGCGAAGATGAAAGGAGCGGCGGGGATTTTTGATGTTTTGTACTACGGCGTTATCGCCGTAGCGTTGTCGTTCATCGCCGCGGGCCTGCCGGCCTGCGGAAAGCTCGGTAATCCCGCCGAGCCGTCGCCGGAGGCGGTGACGGCCGGAGACGACCCGGTTCTCCGGAACGTTAGGCAATACAACGCCGATCGGAACGGCGGAAAGACCGTCCGGTGGCCGGACGCGACCGTTTCCGTTTATGACGCGGCGGGCGTCAATACCCAGAGCGTCATAGACGACTGGAACAGCGCCCTGGGCGGAAAACTCACCCTTGTCGTTTCGGGGCCGGGAGCCGCCATTGAGATGGTTGTTGACGATTCGGTGCCGTGCGGGAACGCCCATACAAACTGGGATGGCCGCGGGCGCCTTACCAAGGCGACTATCAAACTGAACCCGGGCTGCCGCCGCGCGAGCGTCGTCAGGCACGAAGTAGGACATGCCATCGGCTTTTTCGGCCATACTTCCAATGGCGGAGTGATGGATACCGACACGGGAAACGGCTCCATTACCGCCACGGCCCGAGAAACCCTGCGCAAGCTGTACGAGCTCGCGCCGGGGACGAAAATAAATTGAGGTTTCAAAACCCGCTCCATTGCCCGAAGCGGGTTTTTTTGCTTTTTTGATTTATCCGCCGGCTCGTTCGTTTTGACATTTTTTCGGGGAAGCGGTATTATCGGGACATCCGATAATAATTAATCGTTCCTACCGAATTCATTTTT
>CAYHUJ010000023.1:6595-10229 GCA_964360035.1 uncultured Candidatus Saccharibacteria bacterium
TCGGCAAGCTGAAAGCCGTCAAAGCGGAGACGGAAAATCTGCGCTCGCAGGCGATTACGGCGCTGGAAAAAAACTCCGGTTTGAGCGGCGAAGAGGCGAAAGCAACGCTGATGCGGGAAATTGAAGCGAAATATCGCGCCGATCTGGCCCTTATCGCCCAAAAAGCGGCGCAGGAACAAAAAGCGGAGATTGAGAAAAAAGCGGCGGGAATCATTACCGCCGCCCTCCACCGCTATTCCCGCTCGCACGTTTCGGAATTCACCACCAGCACCGTTAATCTTCCCGGAGACGACCTGAAGGGAAAAATCATCGGCAAGGAAGGGCGGAACATCAGGACGTTGGAGCGGCTGACTGGCGTTGAAGTCATCATAGACGAAACGCCGGAAAGTTTGATAATTTCGTCTTTTGACCCGATGCGGCGGGAAATCGCCAAACTGGCGCTGGAAAAACTTCTCAAAGACGGACGCATTCAGCCGGTGAAAATTGAAGAAAAAGTGGAAGAAGCGCGCTCGGAAATCAACCAAAAAATCCAGGAATACGGGGAAGCGGCCGCTTACGACGTGGGCATTGTTGACCTGCCGAAAGAAATTATCCAGCTCCTGGGACGCCTTCATTTTCGCTCCAGTTTCGGTCAGAACGTTCTAACCCACTCCGTTGAGATGGCGCACGTGGCGGGAATGCTGGCCGCGGAACTCGGTGCCAGCGTGGAAATCGCCAAAAAGGGCGCGCTTCTTCACGACATCGGCAAAGCGATTGACCACGATGTTCAGGGAACGCACGTGGAGCTCGGCCGAAAAATACTTCAGAAATACGGGGTGGATCAGAAGGTTATTGAGGCGATGCAGTCGCATCACGAAGATTATCCCTTCGCTTCCCCCGAATCCTACATCGTAACGGCGGCCGATATTCTTTCGGCGGCGCGTCCCGGAGCGCGGCGCGGCACCCTGGAAAATTATCTCCGGCGCGTTGAAGAACTGGAAAAAATCGCCGGTTCGTTCGCGGGAGTGAAAAACGCTTACGCTCTTTCGGCGGGACGGGAATTGCGTATTTTCGTCACGCCCGAAAAAATTGACGATTTCGGCGCGATAGAACTAGCCCGCAACATCGCCTTGAAAATCCAGGCCGAGCTTAAATATCCTGGCGAAATAAAAGTCAACGTGATTCGCGAGAGCCGCGCGGTGGAGTATGCGCGATAAACGGGAGGACGCCCCGAAAACCTTGATTATTGCGCTTGAAACCTCCGCTTTGCTATAATGAGCCAATCTTAACAGAAAAGGTCGAAAAGAATTATTAAGTCGTAAAAATAACATGACTAAAGAAGGTTTGGTTGAAGCGGTAATGAAAATCGCCGGCGTGGAAACGAAAAAGCAGGCCGGCGAAGCGGTGGATGCCGTCTTTGACACCATTACAAAAACTTTGAGCCGCGGCGAGGAAGTCGCCGTCGCCGGATTCGGCGGATTCAAAGTGGCTAAAAGAGCCGCGCGGGCCGGCGTCAATCCGAAAACCGGAGAAAAAATTCAGATTGCCGCGACGACCGTTCCGAAATTCAAAGCCGGAAAGGCCTTGAAGGACGCCGTTAAATAATTCGGAAGATAACAAGAAAATAAAATTCCTCCCCGAGAAAGGGAGGAATTTTATTTGGCAAGCCGGCTCATTTTCAGAAAAATTTGATAGGCGGATTTTATTTTTTCCAGCGATTGCTTGGCCAAATCTTTGATGTCCGGCATTTCCGGAGCGGAAAGCGTCTCCGTTTCTTCCGCCGGCTTTGCGCCGGAGTCGCCGCCGATTATCGCGGTGGAAGTGGCGGACACCGGCGGATTAATCTCTTGCCACAGCGTTTCTTCCGCCCGATTAAGAACCGCGCGGGATTCTTCAAGAAGCGTTCCGGCTTGATTTAACAGCTTTTCCAATTCGCCGAATTTATCGCTTTTTCCTTTAAGTTTGGAAACGTCGGAGGCGATTTTCCCCAGCCGCTTTTCGGCAACGCCGAAAATCTGCCTTCCTTGATAAACGAACATGAAATTGATTACCGGCCGGATACCGGAGTTGTACGTCTCTTCCCGCCAATTTTTAATGTCCGCCGCCAGCCCTTTTATTTCTTCCGGATTCGGATTTTTCTCAAATTTAATTTCCACCTCCCTATAATATTCGCGATACTCCTCCATTTTTTTCTTGTGGGCGTCGCGAATTTCTTTTTGTCCGTCATCAAGATGCGCGAGCGCGTCAAGTTTGGCGCCGATGTCGTCAATCTCCATAACGGCCAAAAGAATGACTTTGGCGAGCGTCGCCCGGCGCGTTTCCATTTCCTGCTTTTCTTTTTCTTCCGGCGTCAGATCGTCGCTGTCTTTGGTTTCCAAAAGGTCGCCGACGCTTTTTTGGACCTCCTGAAGCGCGGATTTAAGAACGGGAACCTGGGCGTGGCTGGAGCCGGCAAGCCCGAAAATCAAAGAAAGTGAGATTATTGCGGTTAACGCGCGTTTCATTTGTCTTGATTGTTGATTATAAAATTACCTCATCCAAAAGGCGGTCTATTTCTTTATTGGTCGGATTTTGGAAGTCCAGCTGGTTGGTTTCCTTTCTGATAACGTCGCCGTTCAGATGAGCGGAGCCGTTGAGCGATACCTCTTTCAGCGCCATTCCGACGGTTTTCGGCGATTCCTGATAATATTTCACTTCCGACAAGCGGACGTCAATGTTCAAATCGTCCATTTCCGCCGCGATGCTTTCATTGTCCAATCCGGAGCCGCCGGCAATCCACGCCGGCACTTTGACGGCGGCGGCCAGCACCAGCAAAACAGCGGCCGCGCCGACGATCAATCCGCCCAATCTAAGCCGGTAAACGAAAGAGGTAAAAATTCCGGCCGGAATCGCGGCGGAACGGGGAGAAAGCAAAATCAAAGACCGCGACTTTTTCGCGTAATCGTTGTCCGGCTTTATTTCACCCAAGGATTTTAAATTTTTGATTATTTCGCTTTCCATTTTTCTTTGAGGGTGTTTTTCAGGGCGCTTAAGGCGCGATGCTGCATCACCCGGACGGCCCCTTCCGTTTTTCCGAGCGCTTTAGCGATTTCTCCCGGGCTTAATTCTTCAATGAAGCGCATGATAATGACGTCCTGGTGGTCGCCGCTTAATTGTTTCAGGGCTTCGTAAACGCTTTGAATTTTCAGGCGCGAGTCGGCTCTTTCTTCGTGGTTGACGGAAGAGCTGATCAGTTCGGCGACGTTTTCCAGCGGCGTCGTCGGTTTGGCGGCGCGGTAATGATCAATGACCGAATTTTTGGCGATTTGATAAAGCCAGCTTCCGAAAGGAAAACCGCGGTGGGAAAACTTATGAATGTTCTGCCAGGCGGCCAGAAATGCCTGATGAGTCAAGTCCTCGGCGGTTTCTTTGTGGCTGGTTTTCAAAAGAACGAAGCGGTAAATTTTCGGCTGATAATGGTCGTAAAGAGCGCCAAACGCTTCCGCTTCGCCCCCCTTCGCCCGCTCCACTATTTCTTTTTCGCCTTCTAACATATTAGAACGATTGAACAGCCGTTTGGTTACCCGCCTGCCGGCGGAATATCGCTGCGGTCTTCGCTTCCCCTTCGCGAGCAAATCAATTTGCTCGCTTACCCGTGAGCGGGTAAGGGGAATCG
>CAYHUJ010000024.1:0-10097 GCA_964360035.1 uncultured Candidatus Saccharibacteria bacterium
GATTGCCGGACGGATAAGGGAACATCACGAGATGATAAAAATTTTTCTTTCCGCGGACTTCGTCGCGAACATTATGAATCCCGCTTTTCGCCCACGCATTTTGCGTCTTTTTTTCTATTTCCCGATGATTATAAGACATTCCCCATTATAATAACGGCGAAATAACCGCCGCGCAAATCCGGCTATTGCGAGCGAAATTTGACGGCGTCCGCCGCGTTCATTATAATTCATCCGGATTTTTAAAAACTTCAACAAGGAGGGAAAGATGATTATCGGGATTCCGAAGGAAATCAAGCAGGGAGAAAAACGAGTCGGGTTGAATCCGAAATACGTTTCCAAGCTTATTGAGGAAACGGAAGTTTCAGTGATCGTGGAATTCAACGCGGGCATCGGCTCGCATTATTCCAACGAGGAATACGCGGATGCCGGCGCCGAACTGGCGCGGTCGGAGCGGCTTTTCCGAATCAGCAATATGATCGCCAAGGTCAAAGAGCTGCAGCCCGTGGAATATCCGAGCGTCCAACAGCAGCATATGGTCGCCGGATTCTTCCATCTGCCGTCCAATCCGGCACTTCAAAATCTGATCAAGGACCGCGAATTACGCGTTCTTGCTTACGAGGATGTTGAGGACAAGAACGGCAAACGGCCGATTCTTGCCGCGATGTCCAAGATCGCCGGCGAAATAGCGGCGGAAAAAGGGATGAAATATCTGCAAAAAAAGGAAAACATCCGGGCTTTGATTATCGGCAAAGGAACGGCCGGCGCGACGGCGGCCGAAAAGCTGGTCAAGCTCGGCCTTGATCCGTTTAATGTCCACATCCTGGACAGCAACCCGAAACGAATTTCTTATTGGAAATCGCCATTTCTGGAACGGGAGTTCAGCGAATACAACTTAAGGACGTGGATCAAAGAAGCGGATATTCTCATCGGCGCGGCGGCGGTTCCCCATCGGGGCGCGCCGAAGCTCATCACGAGAGAAACGCTGTCCGCCATGCCTAAAGGAGGAGTATTCGTAGATATTTCCATTGACGAGGGTGGAATATCGGAAACGTCAAAACCGACTTCGCACGCGGCGGCGATTTACACCGAATGCGGCATCACGCATTACTGCGTGCCGAACCTGCCGGCGCTGGAGCCACGGAAAGCGACCGACGCGTTGAGCAAGGCCGCCTTCCCCCACATTAAGAGTTTCATCGGATAGTCAGACCGACGCCGCCATTAAGGCGGCTTTTTTTCGCCCGCGACGGCCGGCTAATTAAATAGACAAAGCGAAAAGCTTTTTCGCGTTTTCCGCCGTCGCTTCGGCGATTTCTTCTTTGGACAAACCCCTTAACGCCGCCGCTTTTTCGGCCACAAAAACGACATGAACCGGCTCGCCGCGCGTTCCCCGAAACGGAACGGGCGCGACGTAAGGCGCGTCGGTTTCCAATAAAATATTTTCCAGCGGCAGATATTTTACGACCTCGTCGTAATCGCGGGAAAAAGTGATGACGCCGCCGAAAGAAAAATAAAATCCCAGCGCCAGAAACTTTTTCGCCGTCTCAACCGATCCGGCGAAAAAGTGGAGATTCGCGCCTTTCAACTTCGCCGCTTCCGGCTTCAAAATTCCGTAAAGATCGTCGTAGGCGTCGGCCGTTTTCGCCGACGGCCGGCAATGGATCATCAGCGGCTTTTTTAATTCCATGGCTAGCTTCAATTGCGCGATAAAAATGTTTTTTTGCTCGTTCTTCTCTTCTTCTTCTTTCGTCCGGTAATAATCCAGTCCGCATTCGCCGATCGCCACCACTTCCGGAGCGAGGGCGAACTCTTTCAGCTGGTTGATGTTGAATTTCTCCCGAACGGCCGTTGCCAGCTCTTTCTTGTCGTGATGCCAGCGAAAAGCGGCGTGCGCCGGATGAAAACCGGCCGTCGCCCAGACGTCTCCGCGATGGTAAGCCGCGACGTCAACCGCCAAAGCGGACGTCAGCGCGGTCGTCCCGACAGCGATCGTTTTGACTCCGGCGTCCTTCATCCGCTTGATAACCGAGTCGCGGTCGTGGTCGTAAGCGGAAAATTGGATATGAGAATGGGAATCAATAATCATAAGAAGAAGTGTTTGGAGTTTGAAGATTGGGGTTATTTAAGACGGGGAAAAAGAATCTCGCATTTTTTCGGCGAAAATGATCCGCCTTCCCGGCCGACGCAATCAATGATTTTCCGCGACGTTTCCGGCAGGAACGGCTCAAGCAGAAGAGCGGTTTTTTCCAAAACATTCAGCAGATCAAACACCGCCGCTTTGTCGCTTGTCGCCCACGGCTTGGTCAGATTGACGTACCCGTCGCCGAAAGCGATAAGTTCCCAAACCGCCGCCAGCGCTTCGTGAAATTTAAATTCTTCCGTTTTTTCCCGGGCGGCCGTTTCGGTTTCTTTTATTTTTGCCGAAACCGCTTCGCTGATTTTCCCGCCTTCAAATTTCCCCGTTTTGGCGGCCAGCGTCAGAACGCGGGCGGCGAAATTCCCCAGACCGTTGGCCAAATCGCCGTTGTAACGATTCTCAAATTTTTCTCGGCTGAAATCGCCGTCTTCATAAGCCGGGATTTCCCGTAAAAGATAGTAGCGGACGGCGTCAATGCCGTATTTTTCCGTCAGTTCCAGGGGGTCAACGACATTGCCGAGCGATTTGGACATTTTCCGCCCCTCGGCGCCGATAAACCCGTGGACGAAAATCGCCTTCGGCAACGGCAATCCGGCCGAAAGCAGCATCCCGGGCCAGATGGCGGCGTGGAAACGCAGAATGTCTTTTCCGATGCAGTGGACATCGGCCGGCCAGAATTTTTGGAACTTTTCCGATTCCTCGGCGTAATCCAGAACGGAAAGATAATTCGCCAACGCGTCGCACCAGACATACATCGTCTGGCTTCCGTCGTCCGGCACGGGCACTCCCCACGGCAGGTCTTTGGCCGGCCGTGAAAAACTGACGTCTTCCAAGCCGCGTTCAATAAGCGACAAAATTTCGTTGGCGCGGGTCCGGGGAATTATTTTCATTTCGCCGCTTTCTATCCGCCGGCCGATTTCTTCCGAGTACCTGGAAAGGCGGAAAAAGTAATTTTCTTCCCGGATTTTTTCCGGCTCCTTGAGATGATTGGCGCATTTGCCGTCGGTTAAATCCTTGGCGGTGATAAACGCCTCGCAACCGACGCAATAAAGGCCTTCGTACGCTTTTTTATAAATATCCCCCTTTCCGGCTATCCGCCGCCACAATTTTTGCGCCGCCGGAAAATGGCGTTTTTCGTCGCTCGTCCGGATGAAATCGTCGCTGGAAACATTCAGGCGGCGAATCATTTCCCGAAATTTTTCAGCGTTCCGGTCGGCGAGGTGCCGCGGCGAAAGCCCGGCCGCTTCGGCCGTTTTGGCGATTTTGGCGCCGTGCTCATCGCTGCCGGTCGCAAAAAAAACATCGTCACCAGCCAGTCGGCGATGACGGGCGATGACGTCGGCCTGAACCGCTTCAAGGGCGAATCCGATATGCGGCGCGGCGTTTGCGTAAGGGATGGCCGTCGTAACGTAAAATTTGTTTTTCTTTTCCATTATCTGTGTATTTCGTGTATTTCCGAAAAGCCGCGCTTCCCCGCGCGGGACGCTCGTCTCAAGCATCGCCGAAGGACTTGTTCCGCGGCGCCAATCCTTTTATAATAAATCGGTTTTCCGATAAAAACAAAAGATAACCGGACTCATCAATGACTTTATTAACCCACGCCGTCATCGGCGCCGCCGTCGCTTCGGCTTCTCCGAATCCGCTCGCGGCGTTTCTTCTCGCCTGGATCGGCCATTATTGCGCCGATGCCGTCCCTCACTGGGATTACTCCATCAAAAATCTGATGACGAAGGCCGATTCGGGGGAGAGCGGCCTTTTTGCTTATATCAACCAAAACACCGCGGCAAATCTTCTGAAAATAACCGCGGATTTTTCCGTCGGCGTTTTTTTGGCGTTTTTTTTCTTCGCTCCGGCCGGTCCGGCGGAATTTCTTCTGCTGGCCGGCGGTATTATCGGCGGCGTTTTGCCGGATTTTCTTCTTTTTTTGGAATGGATTGCCCCCAATCCGGTTTTCAGACAACTTGAGAAATTCCACGCCTCCGTTCACTCCAAAATAAAAATGCCCGGCTTTCCGTGGGGACGGGCGTCTCAAGCTTTGCTGGTCGCCGCCGCTTTGGCGGTTAGCTTTTTCCGCTAAACGATTCTCTGGGCTTTGCGCCGCGCCCAGTCCTCAATAATTTCCTGCGCGACAACCGAAAGCGGCACGGCCAAAATCAAACCGACAAAACCGGCCAGCTGACTGCCGACAAACATCGCTATTAAAATAATAAGCGGATGAAGGCCGGTCGCCCGCCGCATGATGAGCGGAATGAAAACGTGGCTTTCCAACTGCTGAATGGCGACAAAAACAATGATGGTGTAAACGCCGAGCGTGAGCGATTCGGGAAAAGCCGCGAGAAACGCCACCGAACCGGCGAAAATCGGTCCGACTACCGGCACAATTTCAAAAACACCCGCCAAAATTCCCAGCACCAGCGCGTATTTAACGCCAAGAAACCACAAGCTGACGGCCACCAGCGAACCGACCAAAAAACCGAGAAAAAGCTGGGCGCGCAACCAATTGCCGATTTTGCGCCGCGAACGCGCCACGACGCTTAAAACATAATCCTCATACGCCTGCGGCAGAACGGCGCGCAAAAATTCATCCACGCCGTGCCGACTCACGGTCAGGTAAAAGGTAAACACCAGCGTCGCCGCGAAAAGCAGAATATCGCCAAGGAAAGAAACCGCCGCGCCGAAAACGGAAACGCTCCCCTTCGTCAGAAACTCGGTTAATTTATTGAGGTTTTCGCCGAGCGAGCCGCTTAACTGGTCAATGACGGATAAATCCCCGAAAAGCGGCGAAAAGACGCCCAAATGGCCGAGCAGATTGTTAAGTTCCGACACGACAATCGGCAAAACCAGGTAAAGCACGGAAGCGAAAACCGCGGCTATTAAAAAGAAAGCTACCATCGTGCCGAGAATGCGTGGCACCCTTTTCCTTTCCAAAAAGCTCACGAACGAATCAAGAGCCGAGGAAAAAACAAGGGACAGCAAAAGCACCGCCACAACGTTGCTTAAAACATAAACGGCGGCGACGATTGAAACCATCACTAAAACGCGCCACAGCGACAGCCACGATATGTCCAAAATATAGCGATTCATCGGAAAAACGGATCAGCGTCCGGTTTTAAGTATTTTAGCGAATTTTTCCCCGTCTTTAAACGGCCCGATGAGGGCGAGGTTTAACTTGTCGTCACGCGCGATTTCTTTCGCCAGCGCGAGTATTTCGCCGGCCGTCACTTTTTCAATGCACTCCGACAATTCCCGCGGATTCAAAAACGAGCCCTTGACCACTTCCTGCCCGCCATAAAAAGAAGCGAGCTGATTGGACGTCTCCAGCCCTATCATCAATCCGCCGATCAAATGGTCTTTGGCGCGGCGCAATTCTTCCTCCCCGACCGGACTTTCCGCCAATTTTACGAATTCTTCCAAAATCGCCCCTACGACATCCTCCGCTTTTTTATTGTCAACGCCGGCTCCGGCGGCAAAATAGCCGTGATCGGTGAACAAATCGGAATCGGCGTAAACGTAATAAGCCGCTCCCATTTCTTCGCGGACTCTCTGAAAAAGGCGCGAGCTCATTCCCCCGCCCAGAATATCCGCCAAAACTTCAAGCGTGTGCCGCCGCTCGTCAAAAATACCGAAGGCGCGAAAACCGAGAATAAGGTGCGTCTGATCGGATTCCTTCGTTTTTAGAAAAACGCGGGGGGCGCCCTGCGATTCAATCGTTTTGATTTTGGGATGTTTTTTGGCGGCGCTGATGGCGGAAAACTTTTCCTCCATTTTCCGCGCCGCTTCGTTTTCGTCAAACGCTCCGGCGGCGACGACAATCGTCGATTCGGCGACGTAATGTTTGGAATGATAGTCAACGAAATCGTCGCGCTTTAAGGCGCCAATCACTTCTTTGCGCCCCGCGACGTCCCAGCCGGCCGGCTGGTCGCCGTAAAGAAGATGAAGAAAATAATCGGAGATTTTGCGCGCCGGCGTGTCCTCATACATGTTTATTTCCTCCATAATCACGCCCTTTTCTTTTTCTATTTCGGCGGCGTCAAACAACTGATTGAGATAAATATCGGAGACGACGTCCAGGATTTTGTCAAAATGCTTGGGCTGCGCCTTGGCAAAGTAGCCCGTATATTCCTGCGAAGTGAAAGCGTTGTGAGCGGCGCCGATGCCGTCCAGTTCGCCGGCAATATCAATGGAGCGGGGGCGGCTTTTTGTGCCCTTAAAACACATATGCTCCAAAAAATGGGAAATGCCGTTTATTTCCTTTGTTTCGTATTTGGAGCCGGTTTCCACGAAAACAAAAATGGAGGACGCCAAACTGTCCATGTGCGGCAAGGTGATTATCCGCAGGCCGTTATCAAGTTTTTTCTTCGTCGCCTGAATCATGCGCTTAATTTACCACAAAAAAACGGAGAAAACAAAACCCCGCAAGACGTTCCGGGCTCTCGCGAACCCCGTCTCACGGGGAAAAATCAGTTCCGGCAGTCAAATTCAGCCAGGTCAATTCCGATTTCTTTCCGGAACGCCTCGGCGATGGAATCAATGTCGTTAGCGAAGCCGATGCCCGCGTACTGATAAACCTTTTCGGCGACGGGAACGGCATGCGAAGCTATCTGAACGCCGACGATTTTCGGCCTGACGGCGGAGCCGGCGCGCTCCAGCGCGAATACCGGAGAGCCGGAATCGCCGGGTAAAGTCGCGACGGAAACGTCAAATCCGCCAATTTTCAAAACCTCCGAACCGTCGGATAAATTCAAAAAGTAGCGTTCGCTTGCCGCGATTCCGCTCCGGACATTAACGGTAAACTTGAGCGGCGCGCCGATAAGATAAACGGCGTGGCCGATCTTTAACTCGCCGCTTTTACCGAGAGATGCCGATGGTAGGTTGAGCGTCTTTTTCGTCTTTCTGACTTTCAAAAGCGCCGCGTCAATGCCGAAATTCTTTTTGACGAAGAGAGCGTCCAGCGGAATCAGATTGGCGTTCTTTTCAAAAATTTCATTATAAATTTTCATCAATCCGTTCAATCCGGGACCGCCACCGAAACCGTTGATGACGGTGATGAAATTCCGGACCTCCAGAAGCGCCGAAGCGTCTTTCACCAGATAAATCTTGTCCGGCGGCGATCCGTCAAGGGAACCGCTTGAAACAACGTGAGCGGCGGAAAGGATGCAGGAACGGAAATGCGCTCCCCGCCCCAAATACAGGGCGACGCGCATTTTGTCATCGGCGATTTTTGTTTCCCTTAGCACGATGATATTAACCGCGGAACCGAGCATTTCCCCCATCACGGCGTCGTCAACGCCCGCGACGGAATATTCGTAAGCGCCGCTCGTTGACGATAAAAACAAGCAAGCGAACAAGCAGGTAAAAGCAGCGGATATTTTTTTCATAACGCTTCCTCCTTTTTTAGATTTCAAAGTTCAACCCGAAATTCCACTTTGTAGTTCTGAAACAAGGTTATCAAAAAACAACCGCCGTTTCCAGAGCGGGCGGGTTTTAGCGCTAAAATCGTTGCCGCTATGACGCGTCATAGCGACGCGCGACAGATTCCGCGCAAACAACTTCGGATGAAAAGAGAAAAGAGGAGAGAAAAAAGGGTCGGGCATCTTTTTATTGCAAGATTTACTTTACAACACTTTATGAGGCTAAGCCTCATAAAGTGTTGTATGACGCGTCATAGCGGGTGAACAACTTTAGAAAAATCCCGCGCGGATAGTTCTGCGCGGACAGTTCCGGACGGACGGCTTTGCGTAAATAGTTTTTATGCGGAAAGTTTACGCGACAGCTCTCGGTATTTTCCAACCCAAGAGTAACGGAGTATATAGAGTAACGGAGTATATAGAGTAACGGAATATATAGAGTAACGAAATATATAGAACGATACCGAAATGCCGTGGCATTTGTCGCTATGACGCGTCATAGCGACGCGATGGCGCAAAAAAATGATTATGAAGATATGGGGGGAATAGTTATGAATAATTTGCCGGTCTAGAGCTAATCGAAATTTGGCCGCGGAGAATGCCTTACTGCGTCGCGCAGCTGCCGGAGTAGGTTCCTTGGCAGAGGCGGCCGCGGTTGATCGTGCCGCTATTAGTGAGGGAATCGGTGAAAATCTTGACCGTGCCGCCGTTGGTCGCGGAAGAGCCGCCGCCCAGCGCGTCAATCGTCACGCCGGAATTGACGGTAACCGTCGGGGATTTGAGGAGAACTCCGCCTCCCGCGCCGGAGCCGCCGGAACCGCCGCCGCCGCCCGAACCGGAGTAAAAATAATGGCAACACCATCTGTCATCGCAAGTACTGCCACTGACGTTCCAAGCATAGCGATGGTCGTTGCAGCTTCCGCAGGGGTCGTAACCGGCACCAGGATCGTTGGCGCTGGCACCGTTGCCGCCACCGCCACCGGAGCCGCCGGATCCGGAAACGCCCGCGGTAATCAATGAACCGTCTATGCTAAGCGCGGAGCTCGCAACCAAGGAAACATATCCTCCACCTCGCGTGCCGGCGGCGCCGCTGCCGCCGGAGCCGCCGGCGATTGTGCCGACGCAGTCGCAGCCATCACTTGCTCCGCCGGTGCCGCCAGTTCCGCCCGATCCGCTTCCAGAACCCATTCGCAACGAAGAATCAGAGGAGGTGTCACCATTACCTCCGGCAACTGCGTATCCACCGTTTATTCCGGTACCGCCAGTGCCGCCTGCGGAACAACTAGCGGGCTCATCCACACAACAAGTGGCGCCATTGCCGCCGGTGGCTCCAGTACCTCCGGCAAAAGGACCGGCGGTAGCCGCGTAACCGCTGGCCGAAGCGTTAATAGACACTCCCGAATTGACGACGATTTTGCCGGCGTTGATTTGGAGACAGCCGGTTTCGCTTGTATCGCAGGAAGTGAGGTCGTCGGTGCCGTTATAGGCGGTGACGGTAACGTTGCCGTTGAAAACGACTTTTTGGTCGGCGTAGGAATAAAGTCCAGAGAGAGTACCGGAGAGATTGACGGGGACGGTGGAAACCCAGCCGGAGGAAAGGGTGCCGGTCTTGGTGTCGGTATTGGCGACAACGACGTCGTAAGTTCCGGCGGCGATGCCGGTCGGGACGGAGGCGGTGATGGAAGAGACGCCGTTGACGGTGACGGAAGTGAGGTCAGTCGTTCCGATTTTGGCGGTGGCGCCGGTCCGGAAGTATGAGCCGGAGATGGTGACGGAGGTTGTTTCGTCGTTCCAGTAGGTGGAGGGGGAGACGGAGGAGAGAGTGGGGGCGGGAAAACCTTGTTGCGTGCCGATCGCGGGAGAGCCGCCCGTTCCTATTTCGTATCGGACATTGTCGTCTCCGCCGTCGGTTGCGGAATAAGAGACGTATTTTTCCGATTCCAGATAGGCAGACAGCTCGTAGTAGGGTTCGGCGGAGTAGGCGTAGAGCTGGTTGTTGGTGACAGAATTGACGGGGTCAATGGGGAGATTGGCGAAGCCGCCGGCGGTGGAGGAGGCGAAATTGACGGGGATCCAGCCGAGGCCGTCGGTTTTCTGGAGATTGTCCGCGGAAACGCAGTGATATTTCCAGGGGGAAGAGAGAAAGGGAAGAAGGAGGCCGCCGCAGGTGGATGTGGCGTTGCCGGAAATGGCGGGATCGGGGAGGGAGACGTAGAACCAGTTCGGATTTCCGAAATAAGTGATGTTGGCGTTGGTCGTTTTGATGATGGAGAGCGCCTTGTTGATACTTTGGATTTCGGAGAGGCGGCGGCCGTCCCTTGACTGGCTGAAATACCTAGCGGGGTTGAGAATCAAAACGGTGATGGCGGTCAAAGACCCGATGATGCCGATGACGATGAGAAGTTCCAGAAGGGTGAAGGCCCGCTTTGGCTTGGAAGTCAGAGAGAGTTTGCCGGCGATGAGTTTTAATAATTTTGGAATAATCATGAAAGAACGGCGCTGGAGATTAACGCAGTCGATCCGCCAGTTCGGCGATTTTCACCCTTTCCTGCTTC
>CAYHUJ010000025.1:0-9461 GCA_964360035.1 uncultured Candidatus Saccharibacteria bacterium
CAAAGAAGAGGTCATCGGCGGAACGGCGAAAAGAGAACCGTTCGTTTTGGCGCCGAAACCATTGAAGCCGGTGGCAATCAGGGTTATTTTTACCTGTCCCGCTTTCAGCTTCCGGTCGTGATAAGCGCCGAAGATGATGCGCGCCGCGGGATCGGCCGCTTCGGCGATGATTTTCGCCATGTCGTTTATCTCGGTCATCGTCAGATCGCGGCAGCCGGAAACGCCGAACAGCACTCCTTTCGCGCCGTCAACGGATATTTCCAGAAGCGGCGAATTGACGGCCTGATTAATGGCCGTCATCGCCCGATCCGGTCCGGAGGCTAGGCCAATGCCCACAATCGCCGACCCGGCGTCTTTCATAATCGCTTTTACGT
Organism: uncultured Candidatus Saccharibacteria bacterium; assembly: GCA_964360035.1. Classification (GTDB taxonomy): domain Bacteria; phylum Patescibacteriota; class Minisyncoccia; order UBA6257; family JACRHY01; genus JACRHY01. The sequence continues at coordinate 375 of CAYHUJ010000025.1, forward strand.
CGGCAAAATCCACGTTGATTATTCCCGGCGTGGTAATCAATTCGGCGACTCCCTGCACCGCGTTTCTTAAAACGTCGTCAATGATTTTGAACGCCTTCAAAATCGGCGTGTCTTTGTCAATGAGAGAAAAAATCCTGTCATTGGGAATGACGATCAGCGTGTCCACGTTATCTTTCGTCCGGCCGATCGCTTCCTGCGCTATTCTCGCCCTTTGCGATCCCTCAAAAATAAACGGCTTCGTCACGACGGCGACCGTCAGCGCCCCCGTTTCGCGGGCGATTTCGGCGATGACCGGCGAGGCGCCGGAGCCGGTGCCGCCCCCGAAGCCGGCCGTGATAAAGACCATATCGGCGCCTTTCAGCGCTTCGGAAATTTCCGCGCGGTTTTCTTCGGCCGCCTGCCGGCCGATTTCCGGATTCATTCCCGCGCCGAGTCCCTTGGTGACGTTTTTCCCGATGTGGATTTTCCGGCGAACGCCGCAAAATTCCAGATCCTGCGCGTCGGTATTAACGGCGATAAATTCAACGTTGCGGATTGAACCGCCTTCGTTCATCCGGCTGACGGCATTGCCGCCGCCGCCGCCGACGCCGACAACTTTGATTTTCGCGAAATTCCGGTCGTATTCTTTTTTGGATTCTTTTTTCGGCATTACGGTAAAATATTTTTTATTATTCTGGAAATAATCATCCGGATTCCGGACGGCCACACCCCTCCCGCGTCGCCCCCTTCCGCCCCCCACGCCGCCAGGCCGAGCGCCGTCGTGAATTCCGGATCTTCAACGTCATCATTCGCGTTTTTATCGGAAATATCAAGTCCGGCAAGGTCGGGAATGCCGATTTGAATCGGCAAGCGCAATTCCTGCTTGGCGACTTCCACCATTCCCGGAATTTTCGCCCCCCCGCCGACAATGACCGCTCCGGCCGGCAGGCGACCCGCTTTGCCGGTAATTTTCAGCTCATTATTGACAAACTCCAAAATTTCAGCAAGCCGTCCTTCAATGATTTCCGAAATAAACCGCCGCGAAACTTCTCCTTTGGCGCTCTCGTCTATTTTGGAAAGATTTACTTTGTCGCGGTGGGAAACCTCGCCCGAAAGGGCGTGGCCGTATAAAAGTTTTATCCGCTCCGCCGTTTCCACGGGAACTTTCAGACCGATGGCCAGATCGTTGGTGATATTGCCGGCGCCGACCGGGAAAACGGCGGCGTGAATGATTTTTCCTTCCTCATAGACGGCCATTCCGGTAACGCTGAAACCGACGTCAATCAGAACGGTTCCGAGATCTTTTTGATTTTTGGTTAAAATTGAGCGGGCGGAAGCGAACGGATTGAAAATCATCCCCAAAACGTTTCCGCCGGCTTCCTCAACGCACTTCGTTAAATTTTTCACCGCCGGCGAAAAAGCGTCAATAATCAGACAGTCCGCTTCCAAACGGCCGCCGATCATTCCGGACGGATCACCGACGCCCCCGACGCCGTCAACGATGTATTCGCGGGGAATATTGTGAATAATCGTCCGGTTGGGAGAAAGCTTGAGCATCGTCTGAGCGGTCTGTCCGACTCTTTCCACGTCGTCTTTGGAAATCTCGTTGTCGGCGCGGGAAACCGCGATAATGCCGCGCGAAACATGCGCTTTGACGTGAGTGTCGCCGATGCCCAAAAAAACATTCCTCGCGGCATCGCGGGAAATTTCTTTCAACTCGCCAAAAACGCGGGCGACGGCCACCGCGGCGTCGGCGACGTCGGTAACCGCTCCCTTACGCATGCCGGCGGACGGTTTTTTAATCGCCGCGGCAACCGAAAGCTTGCCGTTTTTTTTCACCTCCAAAACAACCGCCTTGATGCTGTTTGAACCGATGTCTAATCCGGTAATGACATTTTGCGCCATAAAAATTTTTCCCTTTTTTCCATCTTTGCCAGGTCGCCCGCTTTTTTGTGGTCGTAACCCAAAAGATGAAGAATCCCGTGCGCGAGCAGCTTAATGACATTTTCCTCTTTTTTTTCAATGTAATCAAGATCAAGAAAAATCTCGCCGAGCGGACGCAAATCGCCCGACAAGCGCGGAAATCCGGACGGCTCCGGAAAAGACAAGACGTTCGTCGGCCGGTCCAGTTTGCGGAACTTTTTGTTCAGCCGCCGCATCCGCCAGTCGCCGATGATATAAATTTCAACCCGGCCGCTCTTTTGAAGTAGGCGCAGCATTTCCAAGGCCGCTTTCCGCAGGTCGGCCGCGCGCGGCAGGCGCTTTTTATCCAAAACGCTGACGCTCGCTTCCCGCCTCATTTCACTCCGAGTTTCGCCTTTACCGCTTTGCCGATGACGGACGAATCGGCTTTCCCTTTGAGCTCCTTGACGGCCGCTCCCATCACCTTTCCGAAGTCCTTTTCGGAAACGGCTCCGAGACCGGCGATTATTTTTTCCACCGCCGCCGCCGCTTCTTCCTCGCTCAGCTGGGCCGGCAGGTATTTCTTTAAAACTTCCGTTTCCTTTTCTTCTTTTTCGGCGAGGTCGCCGCGTCCGCCCTTGCGAAACAATTCGGCGGCTTCCCGTCTTTTTTTGACTTCTTTCAAAAGCAAGTCAACGATTTCCGGATCGCCAAGCTCCGCCGAGCCGGAAATCCGCCGTTTTTCCAGTTCCTGATTATGAACGGCCGAGAGCGCCATCCTTAAAACGCCGACGGAAAACCGGTCGCCGGATTTTAAGGCCGCGTTCAAATCGGCTTTTATTTTTTCCGCGAGCGAAATCATCTCTTCTTCTTCTTGGCCGCTACCGTCTTCAGAAGCCCGAGCTTCCTTAATTTTTCCATCTCGCTTCTTTTTTGGTCGCGATAAGCGGCCGAAAGACGGCGGCGGCTTTTATTCGGCCGACGGCTCAAAAAACGCCGCTTTTTCACCTCTCTCACGACACCGCTGCGCTGAACTTTTTTGGAAAAGCGGTACATCAACGAAGTAGCCGATTCCCCTTCTTTTTTTTTCGCGTCAATTGCCATGGATTTTTTTATTTTTATTGAATTATTTTTATTGAATTATTTTTTATTTTTTCGGCGATAACGCTCATCGGTTCTTCCGGAGCGTTATTGACGATGAAATGAATTGACGATCCGCCGTCGTTTTTCCAGCGCGGAATAATGTGAACATGGAGATGATCAATCGCTTGGCCGGCCACCGAGCCGTGATTGACGCCAATCGTAAACCCGTCCGGCTTTAACGCTTTTTCTATCATAGCGGTTACCCGCTTAAGAGTCAAAAAAAGCGGGGCGATTTCCTCATCGTTTAAATCAAGGATATTCCGGGAATGGGACTTGGAAACGATCATCGCGTGTCCGGGCGACCGCGGGTTAATGTCCAAAAAGGCGACGGTCTTTTCGTCGCTGTAAATGACGTTGTCTTTAATTTCGCCATTGGCGATTTTGCAAAAAAGGCAGTCCATTCTAAGCGCTGGTTTTTAATCGTTTTTTTAAAACTTCCGCGAGGTCTTTCAGCGGAACCGCTTCCTGGGCGCCGCTTCTCATATCGCGCACGATGATACTGTCTTCAAAAACTTCTTTCTGCCCGAAAATTAAGGCGATCGCCGCCCCCTCCTTGTCGGCCAGCCGCATCTGCGCTTTCAGCAAATCTTTCCCGAGCGATTCCGAAACCACGATACCGGCCTGCCGCAGCGACTCCATCACGCCGAATCCTTTCTGTTTCGCCAAATCGCCGATATGGACGAAAAACACTTTCTGGGATTTCTCGCGTCCGGCGACGGCGGGCTTGGCGTTTTTTTTCATCAGCTCCACCACTCGCTCCCACCCGACGGCGGCGCCGACGGCGCAAATCGGCCGGCCGCCGATAAGCTCCGAGAGATAATCGTATCTTCCGCCGCCGGCCAGAGCGAAGGTGAAAAACGGCTTGCCCTCTTCGCCGTAATCGGAAAATATTTCAAAAACGGTGCGATTGTAATAATCCAGTCCCCGGACAAGATGGTTGTCAAGCGCGTAAGGAATATTCACTTCGTTTAAAAATTCCAGGACCCGCTTGAAATGACCCCGGCAAGCGCCGCACAAAACGTCCAGCATAATCGGCGCGCCTTCTTTCAAAACCGCGCAATTTTCATTTTTGCAGTCAAGAAGGCGGAGGGGATTGTCGCCGAGACGGCGGCGACAGTCGCCGCAAAGCCGTTCTTCGCGATTTTTGTAATAATCCTGGATTTTCCGGCGATAAACCGGCCGGCAAACGCGGCAGCCGATGGAATTAACGCGGACGCTCAAATCTTTTATCCGCAATTTCTCCAGCAATCGGAAGACGGCGAGAATCGTCTGGGCGTCGTAAACGGCGTCGTCGTCGCCGATTATTTCAAAACCCGCCTGATGGAATTGGCGCGTTCTGCCCGCTTGCGGCTGTTCATAGCGGAACATCGGCCCGAAATAAAAAAGTTTGAGCGGCTGGCCGAATCGCCCCAGGCCGTTTTGGAAATACGAGCGCATAATGGGCGCCGTTCCCTCCGGACGGAGCGCCAGCCGGTCGCCGCCTTTCGTCTTAAAAACGAACATCTGCTTTTCAACGATGTCCGACGAAGCGCCGACGCCCGCTTCAAAAACTCTCGCGTCTTCCAGAATCGGCGTATCAATGCGGGAAAAATTGTAAATCTCGGTGATTTCGTCAAGAACGCGGCGTATTTTGCTCCACCAGACCTGCTCATCAGGAAGAATGTCGTGCATTCCCTTCGGACTTTGAAACAGGATCGGTTTTTTCCTTTTTTCCGCCTTTGGCTTCGGCGCTTTTTTTGTTTTCGGTTTTGTCGTTTTCATTTTCGGCGAGTCAATAAAAAAGTCAATAAAAATCGGCGGGGGCTTAACCGGCCGGCGCGTAGTTCGGCGCTTCAAACGCTTTTACTTCGTTGATCGGCCAAAGACGCAAGCGCACCAAACCGACGATTTCGTTTTTTGGCAGCGCCCCCCAGCTCCGCGAATCAAAGCTGAAATTGCGGTTGTCTCCCAAAACGAAATAATCGCCGCTTTTGAGCGTCGCGTCCAAATCGCCGGAGGTTTTCAGCCCCACGGGCAGGTAATTTTCCGGCACCCGAAAGCCGTCTCTTGAGTCACCGGAATAAACGGTGACCGCGCCGTTTTTAACCGTCACTCTTTCCCCCGGCAAACCGATTACTCTTTTAATGTAATATGAGGAATCATTTCCCGGGTAGCGGAAAACGATTACCTCTCCTCTCGCGGGTTCGCGGAAACGGTAGGTGACTTCGTCAATCACCAGATAATCGCCGTTGGAAAAATTCGGCTCCATGCTGGCGCCGCTGACCAAAAACGGCTGAACGAGAAAAGTGCGCACGACAAAAACGGCCGCTATCGCGATAAGGGCCATTTCCAATATTTCCAGGGCGGCCGCGAAAAATTGTTTCATTGCCGGCAGTTTAATATAATTAAAGGAGGTATTCAAGCGGCGGGCGGCCGCCGCCTTAACGATGAAAATTTCCGAATTCAAATTAATAATCGGGCTGGGCAACAGCGGCGTTGAATATCTTTCCTCTTACCACAACGCCGGCTTTTTATTCACGGAGTTTATCGCCGGCAAAAAATTCAAAAAAGAAAATGATTTTGAGTTTTTCCGGGCGAGAGAACGGACTTTCGCCAAGCCGCTCGGTTTTATGAACGAATCCGGAAAAGGCGCCGCTTCGGCGATGAAATACTTCCGAATCAAACCGGCGGAAATTTTGGTCGTCCACGACGACGCCGACTTGGCGGCGGGAAATTATAAAATATCCTTCGGCAGAGGCGCGGGCGGCCACCGCGGCGTCGCGTCCGTCATTGACCGGCTGAAAACAAAAGATTTTTGGCGGCTGCGAATCGGGATCCGATCTCCTTCGGCAAATCCGGAACAAGCTCCTTCGGAAAAACGGACGACGCCGAAAAAACGGCCGAAAGCCGGGGAATTCGTCCTCCGGCCCATTACCTCCGCCGATTTCAAGGAAATAAAATCCGCCTTTGAAAAATCGGCTAAAGATTTAGGTTTCTTGCCGTAAAATCCAGACGGAAAGAAAATCGTCCGCCGGCCGGCGTAATGTTGGTCAGCGGAAGATTGACGTCCGTAAATTGCGGCTGAGCGCTTAATTCTTTTTTGAAATTCAAAACGGCCTCTTCATTGGAAGCCCGTCCGTTAACGACAACGGGAACCGCCGGCGACTGGACCAATACTCTGTCCAGGGCAACGGTTGAACCGGCGAGCTGATCCAGCTTTTCAAACAAAGTGGACCACCTGACGCGCGGCGCGGCGGCTTTGGCGATTAAAGAAACAAGATTATTGAACGTTCTCGCTTCTCCCTGTAAACGACTTATCTCTTCAGCGGCGGGAACATTTAAAAACGCGCCCGCCGCCCGGTCGGAAGCGTCGGAGGCGCTTTTAATCATGAAAATATCGGCCGCCAAAAATAAAACGAGGAGGAATCCGAAAAACGCCCAGATGAAATTGCGGGAAAAATCAATAAAATGGACGATGCGGTCGCGGTGAAACTCCTCTTTCACGCTGACGCTCATCAAACTCAAATCAGCGTCGTCCAGACGAGGAATTTCTCCTCGTAAAACGGCGCCGGCGGCGGCAAACCACCGCGGCGGCAAACTGCCGAACCGCCTTGAAGCCACCTTCCGGATTTTGAAGGAAAACTTTTCCGAAACTATCTTGCTCAATTCGGATTCCAGACCTTCCGAGATTATCGTCAAATTGTTCAACTGCCCGCCGCCCCACTGGGTGAAATAAAAATTCATGATTTTGCCGATTTCACGGACGACTTCCTCGCGCAGAATCGCCGTCGTCACCTGCTTGGCATCGCCCTGAATCGCCTTCCAGGAACGAAACGAGGCGAAGGTCAGGTTGCCGCCTCGGGCGAGAATAAAGCCGATCCCCTCGCTTGAGACGTCAATAATCAATTGCGGCTCGCCGAAACCGGCGCCGGCGTCCGATTCTTTAATAAACCGGACCAGCGAAAGCGGCAACGGCTCAATCGCCACCGGCGAAAATCCGGCCGCTTTCAGGCACTCCGTCAGGTCATCTATTACGGTTTTCTCGACAAACGCCCCCAAAAAATCCGTCTGGAAGCCGTTGATCGCCTCCTCGCCGATAATTTGCCAGCCGTAATAGGCCTTGCCGAATTCAATCGGCGAAATCATCTGGAGATTGAGATTGGTCGCCTCTTCAAGGCCCTCTTCCGGAAGATTGGGAAGATTGAAACGCTGGGTGTAAATACCCTCGCTTTGCAGGGAAACGACGACGAATATTTTCCGCTTGGGGCTTGAGACGGCTTGGTTGTGAACTCGCCGGAGGGCGGCGGTAAAGGCGGGCTTATCCCGGATTTTTCCCTCCGCGACGATTCCCGGCGGCAGACGCAGCGGCGCCTGAACCAACCTTTCCTTTTCCGCCCGCAGAAAACGGATTGCGGTATCGGAAATTTGAAGTCCGCCGATAACCAAGGCCGGGCTTAATTTATTGAAAATCTTTCTCGCGCCGATTTTTATCCGTTCAGTTTCAATTTTCATACATGCCGTTATCCGGATTATCGCATTCCGTTCCGCATTTCAAATTCTAAATTCTATATTCTAAATTCCAAATTGCCGATTAAAGCGCTATTTCTTTAAGGTATTCTATTTTCACTTCGCCCGTCGTTTCATTGACTCCGGCCACGGCTTCAACTTTTTTCTTCCTCGTCAAAGCCACTCCCAAAGCGGTAATCTGATGCTTGCCGGTAACGGGAAAATCTTTGGCGACCGACACCTGAACGAGGCGGTTTCCGACGGCCAGCTCGTACGAACCGGAGTATCCCTTGTCGCGGACGATTTTGACGAGCGCATCGTCAACGCCGGAATTGGCCGCCGCCAACGCCTCGTTGGCCAGCCGCAAACCGTACCCGAGATTACTCAAAACAAAAGCGATGAACATTCCCGCCAGCCCCACTTCAACGATTATGCCGCCGACAAGTAAAATCATCGGCAAAGCCGCCACGGCTTCCGAATTTAAACGGCGGCGCGTTATGCGAATCATCGGTTGATTATACCACATTTTTCGGATGCCGGAGGTCGGCAGTCGGGGGTCTGGCTCCGCCTACGGCGACCAGCTTACTATTACGTCGTCAACACGGGGCGTCTGCGTCCGCCCGCTGTTGCTTTCCAGAAAAATTTTATAGCGGAAGTAACGGGCGTTATTGTGATCCTGCGTCCGGATTTTCACCTGAACGTTCGGTCCCGACGGCGCGTAATAATCGGCGCTTGAACCGGCGCTACCTTTATACTGCCACACGCCCGAATCGTCGCAAATCGGCGGATTGGTCTTTCCGTTGGAGCAATTACCGGAAGCGATCTGAAATTTCACGTTTGTGCCGCTCGGTTGAGCGCCTTGCCACATAACGGCGTTGAGCGCCGCGCCGCCGGCGATATAGGTGTCAAAAACGGAAGAGGTCAGCTCGGCGGTTAAAGGAGAAAAAGTGGCCGATGTCTTCACTTTATAAGAAACGCTTCCCCCGCCCTCCAAAGAATTAAAACTTATCCAACCGATAATATCATTCCACGCCCAGCCGTGGAAATCGCCGGCGCCGTCAAAATAAACCGAGTAGCTGACCGGACTGGTGGAAGCGAAGCTGATCCAGCCGATATTCTCGTTCCACGCCCAGCCGGAAAGATTGCCGCCGCCGTCATTGGCGACTCCCCACGGCGAAGAGCCGCAAACGTTGCCGTTCGGAGAGCTTTCGCAATGAAGCGCGATGTAGCCGACGGAGGAGCTGGCGTATCCTTGGGTGCTTGTCGCCGTCACGCGGACGGTATCGGTAAAATAAAAATCAAGCCAGCCGATGGCGTCGTTCCAGGCCCAGCGGTTGGCGGAATCAATGTTGGTAGCGGCGAAAGCGCGGTAAAAAATCAGAACGGCGAAAACGGCCGCGACGACGACAATCGCTTTTTTCCCGTCAATGAATTTCATTTCTTCTTAAAGTATAGCACGAACGCGAACGAAGAGCGGCTATTTGCCTCCGTCCGGCATTATCCTCCCGAACGGAACACGCTAAAATCAATACGTGTAATTTATCGTAATGTCGTCAAGGGACGAAGTGTTGGCGGAAT
>CAYHUJ010000026.1:0-8975 GCA_964360035.1 uncultured Candidatus Saccharibacteria bacterium
TTGCGTTAGAATGCGGAGGGCGTTTCGGTATCATTTTGTATTGGAATAGACTCGGCCTTGGCGCGGGGCGTGATACCCTTTATAATAAAAAGATGATTTTCCAGTTTATGAAACGATTTATTGACGTCATCGGTTCGCTGGTCGGCGCCCTGCTGACTTTTCTTTTTCTGCCGTTTGTCGCTTTGGCGATAAAACTTGAAGACGGCGGCCCGGTCTTTGTCCGCCTTGAGCGCGTCAGCTCCGGCAAAATCATCCGGGTTTTTAAATTCCGCTCAATGGTGGAAAACGCCCATAATTTCAAGCCGATTCTGGCGAGTTACAACGAAAGACGCGACGGGCCGTTTTTCAAGATAAAAAACGATCCGCGGGTAACGCGAGTCGGCCGGATTCTGCGGAAATTCAAGCTGGACGAATTGCCCCAGTTTTTCAACGTTTTAACGGGCGAATTGTCGCTTGTCGGCCCGCGGCCGCACGAACCGGCGGAAGTCATCCATTTTCCCGGCCGGTTTAAAAAACTGATGATGGCGAAAGCGGGAATGACCGGCTTGTCGCAGGTCAACGGCGCTTCCGACCTTCCTTTTTTGACGGAGCTGGAATTGGATAAGCATTATGTTGAGAAAGGGTCGTTTTTTCTTGATTTGAAAATTCTGGCGAAAACCGCCTATTTGATGTTGTTTGATTACAACGGAGTGTAGCGCGGCTCAAGGCCGGACTCTCTGGCGTTTCGCCGTTTTTTCGCTTTATAATGGAAGCGATGAAAGTCGCCATTGTTCACGATTATCTGAACCAATACGGGGGGATGGAGCGGGTGCTGGAGTCGCTTCTCCAGATTTTTCCGGACGCCGACCTTTACGCTCTTTTTTACGACGAGAAGGGAACCGCCGGCCGTTTTGCCAATCGCGCGGTAAAAACAAGCTTTCTTGACCGCGTTCCTTTCGTTAAAAAAAATCACCGCCTTTTCATACCGCTGATGCCGGCGGCGGCCGCTTCAATGGATCTCGGGGGACGTTACGATCTCTTGATTTCCAACACCGCCGGCTACGCGAAGGGCGTCCGGTACGACCAAAAGAAAACGTTCCACGTTTCTTACGTTCATACGCCCCTCCGCTACGCCTGGGAAAAGGAAGATTATCTGGACACGCACCGCTATTTTCGCTCGGCGGCGTTTAAGGCGGCCTCGCGGCCTCTTTTGGCTTATCTGCGCCGCTGGGATTTGAGAGCCGCCGGCCGTCCCGATTTGATTTTAACCAACTCCGATTTCATCCGCCGGAAAATTGAAAAATATTACGGCCGACCGGCGATCGTCGTCAATCCGCCGGTGGACGACAAAAAGTTTTTTTACGATTCGTCCATTGTCCGTGGCGATTATTTTCTGGCGGCCGGCCGGCTGATGCATTACAAAAGATTTGACCTTGTCGTTAAGGCGTTCAACGAATCGCGCCTGCCCCTGAAAATCGTCGGCCGGGGGCCGGAACTGGCCAATCTGAAAAAACTGGCGAAATCGCCGGCGATAAATTTTCTGCCGTTTGTTGAAAGCGATGACGACTTGCGCCGGATTTACGCCGCCGCCCGCGCTTTTATTTTCCCGCAAACGGAAGATTACGGGATGACGGCGGCGGAGGCGATCGCCTGCGGAACGCCGGTAGCCGCTTATCGCGCCGGCGGAGCGGCGGAAATCGTCAAAGAGGGCGTTTCCGGAACGTTTTTCAGCGAACAATCGGCCGATTCCCTGCGAGAAGGCGCGGAAAGGGTCGTGAAAATGAAATTGAATCCCCGAAAAATATCGGAAAGCGTTTCGGATCGCGGTAAGGAAAAATTCAAAAAAACCGTCGCCGAAATAATTTTTGACCGCTTTAAAAAAAAGAAATGAGAATTCTCGCTGATATCCGCCTGCTGGGCAAAGGAGGAGCCTCCGGCATTGAGGAATACACCCGCTCGCTTCTCGGGACGCTTTTGGAGATTGACCGGAAAAACGAATACCTGTTTTTTTACAACGGCTTTTCCAAAATAGCCGAGCCGATTGATTTGAAAAATTTTCCGAACGCCGAAATCGCGAATTGGAAGATTCCCAATAAACTTTTTGATTTTTCCGCCCGTTTTCTCAACTGGCCGAAATTGGACGATTATTTCGGCGCCGACGTCGTTTTCAGCCCGCATTTCAACGTTCTGGGAGCGGGAAAGCGCGCCAAACGCGTCATTACCTTCCACGATCTTTCTTTCATCCATCATCCGGATTTTTTTTCCCGCCGCCAGCATCTGTGGCACAAACTTCAGGATTATAAAAGGCGCGCGCTCCAGGCCGATCGCGTTATCGCCGTTTCGGATTTCACCAAAAACGACCTTATTCGGACTCTCGGAGTTTCTCCGGAAAAAACGCGGACCATTTATTCCGGCGTCAGCGACTCTTTCAAGCCGCTTCCCGCCGCCGACGGAGCGCTCCGGGATTTTTTGGCGAAAAAGGGAATCGCCTCCGCCCCCTATCTGCTTTATCTGGGAACCATTGAACCGCGAAAAAACATCATCGCCGTTATAAGGGCGTTTAACGAAATCAAAAGCGACTCTCGTTTAAGCGATCGCAAGCTTGTTTTGGCGGGCGGCCGCGGCTGGCTTTACAAAGAAGTGCTGGAAACGGCCGAAAACTCGCCTTATAAAGACGACATTCTTTTTTTCGGAAAAGTCGCGCCGGAAGAAAGAAAATTTTTATACAACGGCGCCGAGGTTTTCGTTTATCCGTCCTTTTTTGAAGGGTTCGGCTTTCCGCCGCTTGAAGCGATGGCCTGCGGAACGCCGGTCGTCGTTTCCAACCGCTCTTCTTTTCCCGAAATCATCGGCGATTCGGCGCCGATGATTGACCCGTGGCGGGCGGACGAATTATCGGCTATGATAAAATCCGTATTGCTGGACGGCGATTTCCGCCGCGCGCTTGTCGCCGCCGGATTGCGGCGCGCCGCCGAATTTAATTGGAAAAAAACCGCCCGGGAAACTCTTGAAACTCTGACTTTTTAAAAAATGAAGCGGGTTCCTAAAAAAAACATCTCTTTGGCGCTTTTTGACGTCAAACATCCGGACGGAAAAATGCCGGCCTCTCTGGCATTTAGCGGCCGTTCCGGCCTGGCGGTTAAAATCGCCGCCGGCCGCCGCGCCGCGGCCGTTTCTTCCGTTCCGGCCGTTTGGGAGCGCGGCGGGAAACGGCTGAAAAGAAGTTTCAAATTCGCGCTCATCGCCGTTGCGGCGCTTTCAATTCTGCTGTTTTTCGCTTTAGCCGCCGATTTTCTGTCGGTCAAAAAGGAAGCGGCGACCGTCGGAAGGGAAGCGGCGGCTAATTTTAAAGCGGCGGCGGAGATGCTTTTTAATTTTGAACCGGAGCGTTCCTCGGATATTTTAAGGCGCAACCGGAAAAATCTGGAAAGGATAAACGAGATGGCGAACGGCCGCGACATCTCGGCCATTTTGGCGGCGGCGGGAGCGATTATTCCGGAAATAAAAAACATTCCCAAACTTTTGAATGATTTTCTTCTGTTCAACGAGGCCGCCGCGGAAATTTCCGCCTCTCTGGAAATTTTGAAAAACGACGGCCTGAATCTGGCGATGTCCGGAAGGGGAGAAGAACTGATAAGCGCCGTTGAAAACATTGAAAAGAATTTGGAAATTTCCGAATCGCTGATTGCCGACATTAAAAATCGCGTATCTGAAATGAAAGACACCTCCGGCGCTTTTTCCGAAATGAACGAAATGCTGGTCGGTAATTACGTTACCGCCAGTTCCGAACTTTACGGAATGCGGCGCTTTGCGACCGCGTTTGCCGAATTTTTAAAAAGTTACGGCGATCGCCACCTTTTGGTTCTGTTTCAAAATCCTTCCGAAATCAGGCCGGGAGGGGGATTCATCGGCAGTTACGCCGATATCACGATAAATCGCGGGAGCGTCAAAAAAATAGACGTGCGGGACATTTACGATTCGGACGGCCAGCTTGACGCAAAAATCGTTCCGCCCAAACAGCTGCGCTCGGTGACGGGCGGCTGGGGCGCCCGCGATGCCAACTGGTTTTTTGACTTTCCTGTTTCCGCCGAAAAAGTAATCGGCTTTTTGGAAGAGTCAAAAATGTACAAAGAAAAAATAATTTCTTTTGACGGCGCGATAGCCGTGAACATAAGCGTTTTAAAAGACCTGCTGGAAATCACGGGACCGATACGCCTTCCCGAATACGGCCTGACGATTGATAAAGATAATTTTCTTTTGAACATCCAGCGGGAAGTGGAAATGGGCGACGATAAAAAATCGGGGGAGCCGAAGCGGATTCTGAAAGTGCTGACCCCGATTTTGCTGGAACGCTTCAGCGGGCTTAGCGGCGACGAGAAAAAACTTTTCGTTGAAAAAACGATTTCGCGCGCGGCAAAAAAGGACATAATGGTTTATTTTAAAAACCCCGAATTCCAGGAATTCGCCCGCGGCCTGGAAATCACCGGCGCCGTTTACGAGACGTCTCCTTATTCCCCCGATAATTATCTGGCGGTCGTCAACGCGAACGTCGCCGGCGGAAAATCAGACGCTCTCATAAACCAGAAAATTGAAATAAATTCCTCAATCGGCATTGACGGAAAAACAACCAACGAACTGAAGATAACCCGCGCTCATCGCGGCTGGAGCGGCGACGAGCCGTTTTGGAACGCCGCCAATAAAAATTTCATTAAAATTTTCGTTCCGGCTGGTTCGCGGCTTTTGTCGCTTTCCGGAAATTCCCAAAAGCGGATTTACGACCCGATAAACTACGAAAAGAACGGCTATATCAGAGACGCCGATTTGGAAAAAACGGAAAAAACGGCGAAGCTTGACGAAGATTCCGGCGCGGAAACAATGGCTGAATCCGGCAAAACCGTTTTCGCGGCCTGGCTGGAGATTCCCTCCGGCGGATCGGGAACGCTTTCTTTGGAATATGAAAATCCCAACAGGCTGATTCTGAAAGAAGGAAAGGGATTCCGCTTCGTTTTTGAAAAACAATCCGGCGTCGGCGGAATTTTGAAAATCAGCGTTGAGGCGCCGCCGGGATTCAAATGGAGGGAGTCCAATAAAACAGTTTTTGAATATAAAGACGACAATCCTGACAAGAGAATAATTTTGCCGTTAACTCTGGTAAAAATAAAGTAAAAAAAAAATGACCCCGGAAAAAAATCGGGGTCAAAAGGAAGTTTGGAACAATATCATGGCTTCCGTTCGGCCGGTTTGGGAGGGGTTATTATCGTCCGGGCGGGAGGGAAATTCCCGAATCGCGCTGATTTTGATCATTTCTTTTTTTGACTGATTAAGATAAACGAACGATTCCAATCCCGCCCTCGCGCCGTCGGGAGATTTTTCGTAAAGCGCCGAAAATCCGTTGGCGCGCCAAAACCGCTCGCCGGTTTTTATTTCAAAAGCCGTCCGGTTGACGACGTAAGTGTGGCGGGCCGCCACAATCAGGTCCTCGCCCTTCCATTTGTTCCGCCACTCGACGAAAACCGACGGCCGCAGCACTTCGTCAAAATTGACCGAGCCCTTGACTCCCAAACGGGCGCCGACGGTAACCGTTGAAGACGGCTGAAAACCGAGGCGGGGAGAAGGAAGGGATTGTCCGCCCGAGCGAGCGGATTGAGAGGCCGCGTTTTCTTCCGGCTTAAGTTCAACCCTGGCCTTGACTCCCGTCCACTTCTTGAATTTATCCAGCAGTTCCTTTAATGTTTTGATGTCATTGGCGCTTTTGGCGGTCGCGCCGCTGATTGACCTCGCGAGAAACGGCGGCTTGTCATAGCGGCCGGAGGCGGCTTCTTTTTCAAAAATCGCGATTTCGCGATACGAAACCCGCTCAAATTCATCGTTTAAGATTTTTGCGAAGTTTTCCAGAAAAACATCTCCCGTCTTTGGCAGAATGTCGCGCAAATCGCCGGCTGTTGCCGGCGTTGCGGCAACAAGCGCGCCAAGCGAAAGAATAACGGCGATTATCGCGTTTTTCACTCTTTTTTGCCTCCCTATTTTTGAAAGAATTTTGAAAGAACCTCCAATTGTCAAAACAATCATAATGGAAACGGAAAATAAAACAATACGCGAGTTGTCCCGGATAAGGAATTTCGTCATCATCGCCCACATTGACCACGGCAAATCAACGCTCGCCGACAGAATGCTGGAAATAACCGGCACCGTTGAAAAAAGGAAAATGAAGGAGCAGATTTTGGATAAAATGGAACTGGAGCGCGAAAAGGGCATAACGATTAAAATGGCGCCCGTTCGCATGGCCTACTCGCTAAATTCTAAATTCTACTCTCTTAATTTAATAGATACCCCGGGCCACGTTGACTTCGCCTACGAGGTCTCGCGGGCGCTGGCGGCCGTTGAAGGAGCGATACTGCTCGTGGACGCGACGCAGGGGATTCAGGCGCAAACCGTCGCCAATCTGGAAGCGGCGCGGAGGGAAAACCTCGTCATTATTCCGGCTGTCAATAAGATTGATATGCCCGACGCCCGCGTCGGCGCGGTGAAAGAAGAATTATCAACCCTACTCGGCGTTTCTCCGGAGGAAATTCTCGCCGTATCGGGAAAAACCGGCGAGGGCGTGGAGAAAATCCTTGAAGCGGTTATTGAAAAGATGCCGCCACCCCGCCCGTCGGAAGACGAACTTTTAAGGGCGGTGATCTTTGATTCTCATTTTGACCCGTACAAGGGGATCGTCGCTCACGTCCGGATTTTAAGCGGCACGCTCAAGGCGCAGGAAAGGCTGTTTTTTATGGCCGGAGATCTCAAAACCGAAGCGATTGAAGTCGGAGTTTTCAAGCCGGAACTTGTTCCCGCCGCCGCGCTGGAAGCGGGGGGGATCGGCTACGTCGCGACGGGACTCAAAGAAGCGGAAAAAGTGAGGGTCGGCGATACGATAATCCATTGGGAGGACAGAGAGAGGCAAATCACGCCGTTTCCCGGCTATCGCGAGCCCCAGCCGATGGTTTTCGCCAGCTTTTTTCCCGAAGAAGGCGATGATTTTGAAATTTTAAGAGACGCCCTGTCCAAACTAAAATTGAATGACGCCTCGCTGACTTTTGAGCCGGATTCATCGGAAGCGCTCGGACGAGGATTTCGCTGCGGTTTTTTGGGGCTTCTGCATCTTGATATAATAAGAGAGCGCCTGAAGCGGGAGTACGGCATTGATTTAACCATCACGACGCCGTCCGTCGCTTATAAAATCAATTTGAAAAACGGCCGGGCGCTGTTCAGTTATTCGGCGGCTGATTTTCCCGATTCGTCAAAAATCGCGTCCATTGAAGAGCCGTGGGTCGCCCTGGAAATAATCGTTCCGCCGGAACATTTGGGAAACATTATGCAGGTTTTAAACGCAACGCGGGGAATTTACAAGGAAACCGCTTCCTTGAGCGCCAACCGCCTCATCATAAAACACGAAGCGCCTCTTTCGGAAATCATCGTTGATTTTTACGATATGGTGAAAAGCGCTTCCCAGGGGTACGCCTCAATGGGCTACCAGTTTCTTGATTACCGCCGCGGCGATCTTATCAAGTTGAATATTTTGATAGCCGGAGAGCCGGCGGAAGCGCTGGCGGCGATTGTTCCGCGTGAAGAGGCGTATCATAAAGCGCAGGAGCTGGTCCGGCGGCTGAAAGAGCTCATTCCGCCGGAAAATTTCACCGTTGCCGTTCAGGGCGCGATAGACGGCAAGATTATCGCCCGCGAAACGATTCCCGCCCTGAAAAAAGACGTTACCGGATATCTGTACGGCGGCGATCGTTCCCGCAAGATGAAATTGTGGTCAAAACAAAAAAAAGGAAAAAAGCGCCTTAAGGAAAGAGGGCGGGTAGCGGTTCCTTCCGATGTTTACCGGAAAATTTTCCAAAAATCATACGAAGCGTAATCAATGAAAAAAATCTTTGCGGCAATTTTGGCGGCGATTTTCGTTTTTACCGTCTGGCAGACGGCGAAAATTTACCGGCAGTCGCGCGCCTTAGACGGAGAGCTTTCCGGCATCGCGAAAAAAAAATCGGATATTGAAAGAGAAAACGAACGCCTGAAGGAGGATATTGAATATTTTTCCCATTCCGCCAACCTTGAAAAAGAACTGCGTTCGCGCTTTAATTACAAAAAATGGGGCGAGAAGATGCTCATAATTATTTCACCAAAATCGGACAATGATTAAAAAAGCGATTATTCTGATAATTTTATTAATCGCCGGCGGCGCGGTTTTTTACGTTTTTCAGGAAGGAAAAAAAATGGCGGCGGTTGTCGGAACAGAAATTATATCTTCCGCGCGGCTTGATAAAAATTTCCGGGCGGCTTTGCGGTATTACGAAATCGCCGATCAAACGTATCGGGTTGAAAACGTTGACTTCGCCTCCGAATCGTTTCTCCGCGAGTTGCGGCGTTCCGTTCTGGAAAGCTTGATAATTAACGCCGTGATAAGCGAAGAGCTCGGCGGAATATACGGCGAGGAATTGGCGCGCCGCGTAAAAGAAAAGATAGATCCAATAAAAAACGACGAGCAAACGCTCCAGGCCGCTTCCCAGTTGTACGGCATGGACAGCGAGACCTTTATGGAAGAAATTCTCCGCCCCCAGGCGCGGCGGGAATTGCTGGAAGAGCATCTTGCCGCGGAAAAGCTGGACATCAATCCGTGGCTGGAAAATCGGATAAAGCAGGCCGCCGTTTCCGTTGAAGAAAGCGGATTTGCCTGGAACGGAAAGGAGGTGGAGGTAAAATAGCGCGGCAAACGCGGGATTTGTACAGTGGCAGTACGGTTGCTTCCCAAGCAACAGACGCGAGTTCGATTCTCGTATCCCGCTCCAGTAATAAACTCAAGTCATTTTTAGAAATTCTTTCTTTGGCGAACGCCAAAGAAAGCCATTGATTTACGCCAACGCCGCACGCTTCGCGTGCGTGAAGTGTCAGGTTCAATCCGAAGATTTTTTGGAGGGAGATTTTTTTGGAGGGGAGGTCGTCTGTTTTTGCTA
>CAYHUJ010000027.1:0-8428 GCA_964360035.1 uncultured Candidatus Saccharibacteria bacterium
GACTCCCGCTTCAAACGAGGGGAGGAAAACGTTTGTTTCTAACTCCGGTTCCAAAATCCACGCTTCCGACGCCGACTTCGGAGGCGGAACGAATTCCGGCACCGCCGTTTCGGGCTCCGGCAGCGCGGGGAGCGTGGGGCTGGCGACGATGACAACGGAAGAATTTTCCGGATCTTCATTGCCCGGTGGATGGGGTTTCTATTCCGACGATGCCAGCGAAGTAACGTATTCGGTAACGGACCGTTCGGGGTTTTTCAAAATGATAAAAAATACCGGACCGCAGGCGTATCCTTTCGCGATGGTCTATAAATCTCATGACGGTTCCGATGTAACAATCGTCTCAAAAATTGACCGGCTAAATTCCGACATGACCGGCGGCGGCGCAAGCGGTCAATGGATTTATTTCGGCCCCACCTTCAGAGACGCTTCCGGAAATTATTTTCTTTTCAGCGTTTCCGTCGGCGCCGGTCAATATCATTTAAGAGTGCGGCCGCCCGGCGCGGGGTTTACCGATTTAGGCATCAGTTTCAGTCCTATCTCCAGTTATCCGGACATTTGGATGAGAATTCAAAAAAGCGGCACGACTTACACTTCACAATACAGTTTTAACGGAACAAGCTGGACGACGGCGCATACTGGTTCTTACAGCAATTCCTTTAATCAAATCGGCATCGGGTACAAAGCCGACGCTAACGGCGGGTCAACCGGCGCCGCCTACGCCGACAATTTTTCGCCGGTCAGCGGCTACTCCTCCTCCGGCGTTTTCACCTCTTCCGTCATTGACACCGGCCAGTCGTCCACTTTCACGACGTTAAGCTATACGGCGGCGACTCCCTCGGGAACTTCTTTGACCGCGGATGTCCGGGCGGGGGATACCGCCGTTCCGGACGGTTCCTGGACAAGCTGGCAGACGGGCATCGCGAGCGGCGGCTCTCTTTCCGCTCTCGGCGCGAAACGCTACGTCCAGTACCGCGCCAACCTCTCCACTTCCAATTCCGCCAACACTTCGTCCCTTGACGACATTACGATAAATTACACGTATTGATTCGGTTTCCGCCGGTTGACGGCCGGCGATTCTTGATCTTGACTTTTAATCTTGACTTTTAATGATCGCTTGTGATAGAATACCGGCAAGTGAGTTTGAGGCTTTCCCGAGCGATGATATCGACTGAGGAAAGCCCCTTCCGTTTCCCCCTCCGCCGCAAGGCGGAGGGGGTTTTGGTTTTCTCGGCTTGACCGCGCATTTTTATTGAAGTATTTTCAATGACAGATCCCTAAACCCAACCCAAAAGGAGGGGGAAATGAAGCTTGTTTCTGACACGGACGAGAGCTTGATCGCGAGAATGGAGCAGGTTAACGCCGACACTAAGGGAATTTTCATTAAAATTATTAACAACAGCGGGGAGCTTCTTTTGTGCAGTGACTCCGGATACCCGTTGCGATTTCCCGACGACGAAACAGCCATTTGCTGGGCCGACACGATTAACGTAACGCGATGGCTGGCGGGCAGAAAATTGTTTCTGCACGGCGGCGCGACCATTAACGTAATAAGCTACCAAGGGTCGTTCGGCGGGCTGGTTACGAACCATTTCACGATTTATTGCTCAAATCGGGAAAGCCAGAATCCGTTCGTTGAACGGAAATAAAGAATGAGCAACCAACTCGCCGCGGGGCGAGTTTTTTTTACGACCCCGAAATTGTTCTTGCGTCTCTTGTTCCGCCGGCGCCGATTATGCTATATTTATTTCCAGACGGCAGAAGAGCACTCACTTAAATAAATAAAAAAACGGAGGTCACCACTGCCGTCCTTGCCCCGCTGATTTTTTCAAAAAATAAAATTGGCGGGGCAAGGTGGCCGCCACAATCGCCAAAAAAGTTATCCACATTTATTTTTATTTTTATTTTATCTAAAATTAAAGCGTAGGGATTTGTTTTTGAAAACCAACGGGTATTATTCATTAAAGAAGTCGGTAATATCTCCGATTGGTTGTAAAATTAATAAAACTCTTCTTCATTATGGCGAAGAAAAAAGCCAAGAAGAAAGTTGCTAAGAAAGCAGCTAAGAAGAGAAAGTAAATCTTCTTGCCGTCCCGCCGAGAGGCGGGACGGTTTTTTTATCTTCAACTTACGGACACCCGAACGTCCTTGGGTGAGGCATGAGCGTATTGCCGAAAAACAAATTACGTGATAAAATGAAAAAAAATAATTAATGCCGCACTTGCGGCAGAAAAGCCGTTAAATCATGAAAATAAGCGTAAAGGGGACGGATTTGGACTTGACGCCGGCGATAAGCGAATTTATTGAGCAAAAAATAGGATCGCTGTCAAAATTCATCGGGACGTTTGACGAGGGGGGCGTCGCGGAGGCGCGGGTGGAAATACAGCGGACGACGCAACACCACCGCCACGGAAACGTTTTCCGCGCCGAGGTGAATCTCCGGCTTCCCGGAAAAGTAATAAGAGCCGAACATTCCGATGAGAACGTCAGAGCGGCGATTGACGCCGTCAAAGACAAGCTAAAAATTGAGATAGACAAATATAAAGGAAAACTGAAAGATTAAAAAACGCCTCCGAAGACGAAGGGGGGGTATTTTTGAAAGGGGCGCTAACTTTTAATCCGGAAATTAATGCCCAGCCCCCGTTCCACGACTTCGTCGTAGTAATGGGCGATGGCAAAACTTTCGCGGATAATCCGCTCTATTTTTTTCTCGTTGAAGCTTCGGCAGGAAAAAACATCCAGCGAAAAATACTTCTTTTCCGGCCAGGTATGAATGGAAACGTGCGATTCGGCTATCAGGCAGAAACCGGTGATGCCACCGCCCGGATAGGGAAATTTATAAACGTCCGCCGTTCGCAGCATCGTCATTGATAAATCCTTGACGATGCGGGTCATAAATTTTTCAATGTATTTTTTATTTCCCAAATTGCGGGAATCCCGCGCGACAATTTCCACCAAAAAATGCTTGCCGTAATCCATCTATTTTTCTATTATGTTTTATAATACGATAATAATTTTAACGCTTTTACCGGTTCGCCAGCCGGGGGCGGATATTATTTTTTAAATTAAATAATAAGCATTTTGCGTCAAAACGCAATAGCCAAGAAATCCACAGCCCCATGCTTAAAAAACTGCTGGAAATAATTTCGGGTAAAAATCGCGAACTCGGCAAAATCGCCCGTCTTGTTGACGCCGTAAACGCGCTGGAAAGCGACGTCGCCGGACTTTCCGACGCGGAATTAACGGCGCGTTCGCGAAGCATCCAAGAAAAGGCGAAAAAAGAAATCGGCGTCGCGCCGGATTTGCCGGAGGCGTTCGCTCTGGTCAGGGAAGCCGCCAAACGCGCCTTAAAACAGCGCCACTTTGACGTTCAGCTGATAGGAGGGGTTGTTTTGCATGAAGGAAAAATAGCCGAGATGGCGACCGGCGAAGGAAAGACGCTGGCGGCGACCACGGCGGCGTATCTGAACGCCCTGACCTCTCCGTCGGCCGGCGGAGGCGTTCACGTAGTTACCGTCAACGATTATTTGGCGAGGCGCGACGCCGTCTGGATGGGACAGATTTATAATTTATTGGGGATGTCCGTCGGATGTCTGGCGCACGACGCCGCTTTTATATACGACCCCGCTTACACGGAAGAAGCTCGGAGCTCAAAAAACGAATTGGATAAAGAGCGGGACGCGCTGGGCAGTTTTAAAATCGTTACCGAATTTTTAAGGCCGTGTTCGCGGCAAGGGGCCTATCAGTGCGACATTGTTTACGGCACCAATCATGAGTTCGGGTTTGATTATCTTCGCGATAATCTGTCTTATGACGCGAGCCGGCAAGTTCAAAGAGGGCATTATTACGCGATTATTGACGAGGTTGACAGCATTTTAATTGATGAAGCGCGGACGCCGCTCATTATTTCCGCTCCCGACGCGCAGTCAAGCCAATATTACAAAATGTTCGCCCGGATTGCTTCACTGCTTAATCCGGAGGACGACTATGTCGTTGAAGAAAAGCTGAAAAGCGTTCACATCACCGACCGGGGGATAGACAAAGTTGAAAAAACGCTCGGCATTGAAAATATTTACGCGGCGGAAAATATCCGCCTCTCCCATTATTTACAGGAAAGTTTGAAAGCCGCCGCCTTGTTTCGGCGCGACAAGGAATACGTCGTCAAAGACGGCGAGGTGGTTATCGTTGACGAATTTACGGGGCGGCTGATGCGCGGACGAAGATACTCCGGCGGGCTTCATCAGGCGATTGAGGCCAAGGAGGAGGTTTTAATCAAAGAAGAGTCGCGCACTTACGCGCAGATTACCATCCAGAATTACTTTCGACTTTACAAAAAAATCGCGGGAATGACGGGCACGGCGCAGACGTCCGCCGAGGAATTCCAAAAAGTTTACGGCCTTGAAGTCGTCAGCATTCCGCCGAATCGCCAGCTGATAAGAAAAGACCACTCGGACGTCGTTTACAAAACCACCGAGGCAAAATATCGCGCGGTGGCGAAAGAAGCGGCGGAAAGGCATCGGAAAGGCCAGCCGGTGCTTTTAGGCACGGTTTCCATTGAAAAGAACGAGCTGCTCTCCTCGCTACTCAACGCCGCCGGCGTTCCTCACGAAACGCTGAACGCCAAAAACCACGAACGGGAAGGCGCTATTATCGCGCAGGCGGGAAAACTCGGCGCGGTGACGGTCGCGACGAACATGGCCGGCCGCGGCGTGGACATTATTTTGGGAGGCAATCCGCAGGATATTCTGGAAGCGCAAAAAGTCCGGGAGCTGGGCGGACTTTGCGTCATCGGCACCGACCGGCACGAAGCGCGGCGCATTGACAACCAGCTGCGCGGCCGGAGCGGCCGGCAAGGCGACCAGGGAGAAACGCGGTTTTATCTTTCACTGGAAGACGACCTGCTGCGGATTTTCGGCGGGGACAGGATAAAGGGACTGATGTCCGCTTTAAACGTGCCGGAAGACGTTCCGATAGAGTCAAAAATGGTTTCGCGCGCCGTCAATCAGGCGCAGACGAAAGTGGAGGGAATGAATTTTGACGCCCGCAAGCATCTTTTGGACTTTGACGACGTTTTAAACAAACAAAGAGCGGCCGTTTACCGCCGCCGGCAGGAAATTCTTGACAATATCGGAAATAAAACGCGCCTGTCCGAACTTATAAAAGAAGCGCTGGGAGAATATTTTTCGCGCTTTTCGGAAACGATCGCGACAGCCGAAGATTCCGGCGGCGAAAGATTCGCGGAGCTGAAAAAGACGGCGCTTGATTCGGGGCTGGTCGGCGAAAAAGAGCGGGACGAACTGGAAAAATTCATTCAAGAAATCGGCGGACTGGACGCGGAAACGGCCGGACGGCGGATTTATGATTATCTCAAAGAATTGTCATCTCAAAAATTATCCGCGACGGTCAATCCGGAATCGGCGCGGCGCGTTTTGGGACTTCTGGACCTGCTTTGGATGGAACACCTGGAAAATATGGACGCTTTGCGGGACGCGGTGGGAATGAGAGCTTACGCCCAGCATAATCCGCTGGTGGAATACCGCCGCGAAGGACACCGGCTGTTCAAGGATTTGTTTGACAACTGGGCGGCGCTGATTTTCGCCAACGTCTTTAAAATGGAAGCTCCCGCGGAAAAGTCCGCTTTCGCGGCGCCGGCGGCGGTCTCTTTGCCGGGCGGTGCCGCCAAGGCGGGCCGCAACGATCCCTGTCCGTGCGGAGCGGTTAAGTCAGACGGAAGACCGGTTAAGTTTAAGCATTGTCATGGTAAAAATATTTGAAATAAGGTTGAGTGGAGCGAAGTCCTGAACTTGTCGAAGGGCGGCAGCGGAATCCTGATCGAAGTCAAAGAATAAAAAGTGCCATGGGGCGTAAGGAAAAGAAAAAGCCCGACACATTGGTCGGGTTGAGCACTAAACCTTACTGTGCTTTTTGAGAATCACGCAAGGATACCAACCACCGTCCGCGCCTTGCTTCGGTTCAACTTCCGCAATCACCGTAACAACGAGATCATCATCTTCATAGATAAGCACTTTGGCGGGATTACAAGAAGTCCCAATTTCTGACTCAACTTCAACTCTGATCGCCATGATATTTTCCTCCTTGGTGAAAATGTCCTGTAGTTAAAGTAACAAATCTGTATAATTAAGGCAATAAGCAACGGAAGTGTTACGGGAAAATAAAACCATAAAATTCAATAGTTAACATATGTTAACTATTGACATATTAGTTAACATAAAATATAATGTGAAATATGGAAAAAAGATTTTTTTCAACCATTGAAGTAGCGGAAATTTTGGGAATAAGCAGGGTGGCGGTATTCAAAAAAATAAAATCCGGGGAAATACCGGCCAAAAGAGCCGGCCGCAATTTCATTATTGATAAAAAAGACATGCCGGCCATTTTAGGCGTTGCTTTAACGAAACATAAAAAGGGGGAGATAGAAGCGTCGGTCAAAAAAACCGTAAAAGAATACGGACGGGCATTGGAATTATTAGGTAGGGAATGAAAAACTTATCTGTTGCCGAAGTAGAATACGTAGCACATCGTTTGGCGCGGGAAACAATGGGATGGGACGAACCGATACCCGATTTTATGTCGCGTTTTCCGAACATTCTTGAAAGTTGTCTCGCGGTGCCTTTTCAGAAATTCGGAGGCAGGCATCTGTATAAAGGAATGATTGCCAAGGCCTCCATATTATTCTATTTGATGATAAAAAATCATCCTTTCAAAAACGGAAATAAAAGAATTGCGATGACCGCGTTGTTTTATTTTTTGCATAAAAATAAAAAATGGATGAGGGTTGATAATCAGGAATTGTATAATTTCGCGAAATGGGTTGCCGAAAGCAATTCAAAATTAAAAAAAGAAACCGTTGCCGCCGTTGAAAAATTCATAAGCAGTTATATGGAGAATTTGTAATGGAATGATTCGCCTGCGACAGCGGTAAAGTATAAGAAGCGTCGCGAGCAATAAGACCGGCACTCCTTCTTCTTTGATCCTTTTCAGGATTTACTCCCGAATATCAGAAGCGATACGATAAAGTTTTTTCATATAAATCTCACATTATATAAATCAACCCCCGTGTCTAATATATGGGGATAGGACCAATAAAAAATACGGGAAATGAAGTTGCAAACATCGGGCGCTTTTTTCTTTTGAGGCGCCGTTTGATATACTATAAATGCGCGTCTTGGTTCTTGGTTTTTCGTAAAAATTTTCATTTATTTTGAGCGTATGTTTTTAAATTTTATCCAGGTATTTTTTGCCGTTTTCGGCATTATGGATCCGGTCGGCAACGTGCCGATGTTTTTGATGCTCACCGAAAAAATGGACGAAAAGAAACGCCGAGAAATGGCTCGGAAGGCGGTTTTTTGGGCGGGGGCTATTTTGATCGTTTTTGTTTTATTCGGAAATTTGGTGCTGGACGCGTTTCATATTCCCATAGAGAGTTTGAGAATCGCCGGAGGCATCGTGCTGATTCTGCTCGGCTTGCAGGTTCTTTTCGGCGTCAGTTTTGAGCGGCAAAACAATCCGGAAGACAAAGACGGGGATATCAGCATCGTGCCGCTGGCGACGCCGCTTATCGCCGGACCCGGCATGATCAGCCTGGCCATTATTTTATCTAAAGAATACGGATATGTCCTGACCTTGATCGGCGTCGCCGCCAATCTATTTTTGTCTCTTATTCTTTTTCGCTACGCCTCATATGTTCTTTATGTTTTGGGTAAACAGGGCGCTCTCGCTTTTACCAAGGTGATGGGGTTGATACTTGTAGCCATAGGCGTGGAGTTCATACGGAGCGCTCTCGTTGTGTAAGATAATAATTAATAAAAAGCCGGCGTGAGCGCCGGCTTGCGCGGAAAATTACTGTTTGCCCTGTTTGCCATAGACGTTGTCAATAAACTCAAGAGCCCTTTCTTTCCATTCATTGACATCTCCGATGTCCGGCCCACATATCGCGCCGTAATACAAGCCGACATCCAGCGAAAATATTTCCGTGTCATTCTTGTCATGATCGAACAGCCGCAATTTTCCCCGGCTGTCTCTGTGGGTTCCGATACGCGTCACTTCAATAAGGTATCGGTTGTCAATCTTATTCCACCATACCATTTCAGGATGGTTCCAATAAATTAACTTTATATTCTCAAGGGTGCTCTCTATAGAATCCCATTGTAATGTTGGCTGTGACATTGACTGTGACCCTCCCGCAGTTTGGATGTTTAAGTACTGATGGTAGAGTATGGCATTGCCGTAGGACTAGTCAATGAAAATTGTCGTTGCGCGGCCTTGGCGCGAGGCGCGATACCCTTTATAATAAAAAGATGATTTCCCGGTTTATGAAACGATTTATTGACGTCATCGGTTCGGCATCCGGCATTTTGCTGACTTTTCTTTTTCTGCCGTTTGTCGCTTTGGCGATAAAACTTGAAGACGG
>CAYHUJ010000028.1:0-8059 GCA_964360035.1 uncultured Candidatus Saccharibacteria bacterium
CGTCCATCACTTTGGTCAGCCGCAAGTCCACGACGACGCCGTACGATTCGCCGATAACGTCGGAAGATACGAGCTGGTCTTCGGATACTTTGACGATTCCCGCCCAACGCGGATTTTCGGCGGCTTTTTTGAAAATGCCGTTTATTTCCTCCACGGAAGTTTTGCGCTTGGCGACGAAAGTGAAATCGGCGAGCGAACCGGTAACGATGGGAACGCGGATGGCGACTCCGTCAAATTTTCCGTCCAGTTCCTTTATCACCCGCGCGACGGAAATCGCCGCTCCGGTGGTGGACGGCGAAATATTCTGGGCGGCGGCGCGGCCGCGGCGGAAGTCGGCCGTCCCCCTGACCGGCCCGTCCACCAAACTCTGCGTCGCCGTGTAAGCGTGAACCGTGGCCAAAATCGCCTTCGCGACGCCGACCGATTCGGCCATCACCGCCGCCAAAGGCGACGCGGCGTTGGTGGTGCAGGAGCCGTTGGAAGAAAGCCGGACGGCGGAAAATCGGTCTTCGTTGACGCCTAAAAGAATCGTCTCGCCGCCCGCCGTTCCTTCCGCGTCTTTGGCCGGAGCGGTAATAACGACCCTCTTGGCGCCGGCGGCCAGATGCACCGAGGCCTTTTCAAACGATTCAAAAACGCCCGTTGATTCCACGACGACGTCCACGCCGAGGGTTCCCCATGGAAGCTTAGTCGGGTCTTTCTCCTGCAGAAACGTTATTTCTTTTCCGCCGACAATCAACTTTCCGCCGATGCCGTTTTCGTTTTTCTTCACTTCCACGGATTTCGGATAAGCGCGATAGACGGAATCGTATTTGAGCAGATACGCTTCGTTTTCAATGTCGCCCAGATCGTTAATGGCGACGATTTCAAGTTCCGGCCGCTCAAAGGCCTGCCGGAAAAAAAGCCGGCCGATTCTCCCAAATCCGTTAATCGCTATTTTTGCCATAATGTTTTTTTTATTAATTTTTATTCAATCCTTACCAGTAGATTCTGTCGCCGAGCTTAATGCCCGCCCGCTCCGCCATTCCGGCGTTTAGTTCAATGACGGCGTCCGCTTCCGAAACCGAATAATAGCGGGTGGGAACGGCGGCGTCCTCTACAGGAATGTTCGTTTTTATATCAACGACACGATTGTTGCGGAGCCATATAATGTCTATCGGAAAATTCATTCCCTTCATCCAGATCGGCCAAAGAGCGGACCGCCCGAACAGGAAAATCATTCCCTCGTCGTCCGCCATCCGTTCGCGCCCCGAAAGGCCGGTTTCCCGCTTTTGGTCGGTATCGGCGATGTCCAGCTTGAACGCCATTTCACCGATCCGCAAAGCGGCGTTGCCGTTGAAAATAAGAGACGGCCGGAACAGATATGAGGCCGCGAAATAAATAATGCCGCCTAAAACGATAATGATGATGATAAACCTCGCCGCTTTCATTTTCTATATTTCTGTAAATTATAGCTTAATCGCTCCGATGCGCCAAGCGGCAGAGCGAATAGGCCGCGATTCCGAAAGCGACGGCGACGTTAAGCGATTCTTTTTTGCCGGCCATCGGAATTTCCAGTATTTCATCGGCACGCTTTAAAACCGCGAAGGACAGGCCGCCGATTTCGCCCCCGACGACCAGGGCGATTTTCACGCCCGAAT
The DNA here is from genome assembly GCA_964360035.1 of uncultured Candidatus Saccharibacteria bacterium. Lineage (GTDB taxonomy): Bacteria > Patescibacteriota > Minisyncoccia > UBA6257 > JACRHY01 > JACRHY01. The sequence goes on from CAYHUJ010000028.1 coordinate 1,641, forward strand.
TTCCGCCTTTTAGGCCGGCCTTATAATAAGGAATCGCGCGTTTATTTTGCTCCAAAGCGAATATCCGGTAGCCTTCTTTTTTCAGTTTTCCGATTAACCGGAGAGCCGAGCCGGATTTTTCCCACGGCATTGTTTTTTCCGCTCCGAGAGAAACCTTGGCCAGTGGCGGCCGCCAGCGGCCGAAGCGGTCCAGCGGCGAAGGCGTCAGCCCGCAAAGATAAATCTTGGAAAAACCGGCGCCGTCGGCCGTGCGGAAAATAGAACCGACGTTATGCAAGCTACGCACACCGGAGAGAACGGCCACGAAATCTTTTCCGACCCGCTTTTCTTTTCCGATTCGCCCCGTCATTTTTTACTGCGCCGTAATCTGGCCGGCGCTGTTCACTTTTACCCTTACGACATTGCCCCCCGCTTTCGGAATAACCTCAATCACCGCTTCGTTTTGAGCGGGAGTGATGACAACGTCGGGATTGGGCGGAATAAAAGCGACATCGGTAATGGCCAGATTTTGAAACTGCACCAGCGGGTCAAGAGAATACTCGGAAACCGTCTCGCCGGCGCCGGAATATCTTCGGTCGGAAGAAGCACAATCGGCGTTCAGGTCTTTAAATAAAATATATTTATTTTCGGACGCGAGAAAGGAAACGCCGTAAGCGCAGGGCGTACCTTCCGCGGCGATTTTCGCCTGAATAGCCAGCGATTTGGCCTGCGCCAGAACGCCGATAACCTTCGCCTGCTCGCGGAACAAAACAATCTGTTTGCCGCTTGAACGCCCGAAAACGATCATTATGGAGGTCAGCAGTCCCAACACGCCGATAATCGTTATTAATTCAATGAGAGTGAAACCGGATTCGGAACGAAAGCGCGGAACGAATTTTCCCATTTTTTTATTTTGACGCATATTTTAAAGTTTGAAAAGAGTGAAATAAAAACGGACTATTTCGTATCCGCCGAGAAAAACCAGAGCCGTTCCGGCGACGATAAAAGGACCGAAGGGAAGATAATCCTTCATTCCCTTTTTTCTTAAAATCATCAAAACGACGCTGAAAACGGCCCCGACGATAAAGGCAAGCATCAGCGCCAGGGCGATATCCGGCCAGCCGATTAAAAGCCCGAGAGCGGCGCCGAGCTTGAGGTCGCCAATACCCATTCCTTTTCCGCGGCTTAAATAAATTATCGCCCCGAAAAACAAAGCGGCTAACAGGGCGGCGGCCAGATGATTCAGCCAAACGTTGTCGCGTAAACCGAACATCAGCGAATAACTGCCGAGAAAAGAGCCGTTTAAAAAATTGAATTTGCCGAAATACCATTGGCCGGCGGTAAAAAGCGCGCCCAAGCCGGCGATGAAAACGTTAATCTGATCGGGAATGATAAAATGGCGAAAATCAATCAAGGAAAGCAGAAGACAAGTCCAAAAAACCAGAATCCAGATCGCGGAAAAAACGTAAAACCAGCCGATGTTTTCCCCGATGGCCGAAAGATAAGCGACGTCGTAAACGCCGAAAAGAACGGCGGGAACGGCCACGGCAATCAGGCCGCTGATAATCTCCACAAGGGGATATTGAAAAGAAATCCGGTCGCCGCAGTGCCGGCAGCGCCCCCGCTGCCACAAAAAACTCAAAACCGGCGCCAGCTCGTACCAGGATAATTGCTTTTTGCATTCCGGACAGAAAGACCGGCCGTTGATGACTTTCAAGTCAAAAAGCCGGTTGCCCGGTTTGTATCGGGACGCCACCACGTTTAAAAAACTGCCCGCGGCCAAACCTAAAAGAAATAAAAGAGGAAATGAAAACGGATAAGTCATGGCATAAGCATAAAAAATAAAGCGAAGGCGATAAATCCGAGACCCGAAAATCCCGGGTCCCGGATTTCATCCGCCGTTAAAACTGCACGCAATAGTTGGGATCGGCGCAGTTGATTCCGTAAAACGTTCCGTCGGTATCGTCCCGCAGAGACGGGTTGTTGCCGTCTTCCAGAGTGGCCATCAAAACATAGTTTTGCCGGTCGGCGGAAACGCCGTACTGGTAGGTATTAGCGGGAAGAGGATCGTTTGAAATGGTCGTGATGCCGATGCCGCCGCCCGTCAGCGCCGTCGTTAAACTGGCCCAAGTATCCGAACCGCTGACGGGAGCATAGGCCTGGTTGGCGGTGTAATAAAGCTCAAGCGCGTTCTGCGTCTGCCTCAAATCGGCGATTCTCCGGGCATCGCGGCCGCGGGAGCGGAAACTGCCGAGTCCGACAAGCACGATGGAAGCCAGAATGCCGATAATGATGATGACAATGACCATTTCCACCAGAGTGAAACCTTTTTCGCCTTTCAGTAAATTGCTTTTAAACATTGTTTATTTTTATTATTTTTTTTCGACCGTTTAGTTAGAATGTCTGAATTAAACCATAAAGCGGAAGAAGAATAGAAGCGAACAGCATGCCGATAAACGCGCCGATGACAACGATTAAAGCCGGCTGGATAAGCTCAACCAGATTATCAACCAAATCCCCGACCTCGCGGGTATAAAACCGGGAAATGCGATCCAGAAGCTCGTCCACGCGGCCGGTGGATTCGCCGATAGACACCATTTGCGAAACCAGCGGCGGAAAAAGCGGCGACTGCGCCAACAAAGCCGACATCAGCTCGCCGCGGCGGATGCCGTCCGCGATATCGTGCAAAGCGTCCCGATAAACGATATTGCCGATGGTATGTCCCGAAATTTCCACCGCCTGCGCCACGGGAATGCCGCCTTTTAAAAGAATGCTGATAGATTCGGAAAAGCGGGCGACGTATAATTTTTGCACCAGCCCGCCCATCAGCGGAAGTTTCGTCTTGAGCTCATCCCAGACCGCCTTTCCTTCGGCTGTTTGCAGATAATCAATGACGACGACGGCGAAAAGAGAGAACGCGAATATCATCGCCCACCACCAGTGCAGCATCAGATTGCCGAGACCGATGAGAATTTGCGTCAAAAGCGGCAATTCAACGCCGGATTCCGTGAAAACTTTCTGGATGTTGGGCATCACGAAAGTCACCATTATCAAAACAACGACCACGAATAAGGCGATGATGAAAGCGGGATAAATCATGGCGTTTCGGACCCGCGAGCGGATGGACATTTCTTTTTCAATGTAATCAGCCAGAAAACCCATCACTTCTTCTATCCGGCCGGTGATTTCCGCCGATCTGATCATTGAGATGTAAAACTCGGAAAAAATGTTCGGGTGCCGCTCCAGCGCCTGCGAAAGCGACAAGCCGGCGTCAATGTCCGAGGAAATGTCAAAAAGCGCTTCTTTTAAAGTAGCGTTAACCGTTTGACGATGAAGATTCTTCACGGCGTCGGCAAGCGGCACTTCCGCATCAAGCAGAGTCGCGAACTGGCGGGTGAAAATCATCAGGTCAACGGTCTTGACCCGCATAAAGAAATTGAGGACGTTTTCGTACCAGCGCGTCTTTTCGGCGGTTTCAATGCTTAAAATGAACAACTCGTGGCTGGTCAAAATATTAATGGCCGCCTCGCGATTCGCCGCGTCCACGACGCCCCCTTGAAGTTCCCCCGCTTTGGTTTTTGCCTGGTATTTAAATTTCATCTTCGTATAAATTAACTCCTTTCCAAAAGTATCCTCAATTCACTCGGGTTAAGAGAGTACAGCTCCGCGTTTTCCAGAGAAATTTCCCGCCGCTTGACCAAATCGGAAAGCGAGCGGTTCAGCGTCGCCATTCCGCTCTGCAGACTGGTTTCAATGATGAGATCTATCTGGTAGGTTTTCTTTTCGCGGATAAGATTTTTAATGGCCGAGTTGACGATCATTATTTCGCAAGCCGGCACCCGGCCGCCGTCAATGCGCGGCACCAACCGCTGGGAAACGATGCCGACGAGCGTCGCCGCCAGCTGGGAGGTAACCTGCCCCTGCTGTTCCGGCGGAAAACTGTCAATAATGCGGTCAACCGTCTGGGAAGCCGAATTGGTGTGCAGGGTGGAAAAAACCAGATGGCCGGTTTCCGCCGCCGTCATTGACGTGGAAATCGTTTCCGGATCGCGCATTTCGCCGATCATAATAACGTCCGGATCCTGGCGCAAAAGAGAGCGCAGACCCATGTGGAAATCAAGCGTATCCGACTTGACTTCCCGCTGGGAAATAATGCAGCGATCCTGAACGAACAGATATTCAATGGGGTCCTCAATGGTGATGACGTGGTCGGTGCGCGTGTGATTGATCTCGTCAAGCAGAGCCGCCAAAGTCGTTGACTTCCCCTGACCGGCAGGACCGACCACTAAAATGAACCCCTGGGAAAGCTTGGCGAAATCATGGAGAATCGGCGGCAGACGCAGCTCTTCCAGCGTCTTTATCTGCGCCTGAATAAGGCGCAGAGCGGCCGCCATAAAACCGCGCTGAAAAAAAACATTGACGCGGAAGCGGGCCTTATCTTCGAGGCTGTAAGAAAAGTCAATTTCGCGATTTTTGCGGAATTCTTCCTGCTGTTCCGGAGTCAAAAGAGCCAGCACAAGCCCGTCGGTTATTTCCGGCGTCAGAATCGGCTCCTTCTGAAGAGGAATGAGCGCGCCGTCAATCCGCAGAGTGGGACGGCGCCCGACGGCGATATGAAGGTCGGAGGCGTTTTGCCGCGCCGTCAGCAGCAGAAGGTCGTTAAGTTTTTGCTGATAATCCATGTTAATAAATTATATCACATCTCCGTCGTTTCTCTCAACACTTCTTCCGCAAAAACCAGCCCTTCCAGCGCTTTGATGACGCCGTCTTGGCGAAGCGTGATCATTCCTTGTCTTTTCGCCTCGGCGAACAATTTCGCCTCGGTGGAGCCGGAACTGATGATTTCCTGAAGTTCCGGCGTCATCCGCAAGGCCTCATACAAAGCGACCCGGCCGCTCGTTCCTTTAAAACGGCAGGAAGCGCAGCCGGCGGCGTGATAAATTTCATAAGGTTCCTTAAACGGCAACTTTTCCCTCGCCTCCGGTAAAAACGCGTTAAGAGATTTTTTGACGGCCGCCTGAATATCCGCCGACGCCGCTTCTTTCTTTTTGCAGTTCTGGCAGATTTTTGTTATCAGCCGCTGAGCCAGCATTAGGTTGAGCGAAGAAGGAAGGAGAAACGGCTCCACCTTCATGTCAATAAGGCGCGGAATGACGCCGATGGCGTTGTTGGTGTGAAGGGTGGACAAAACGACGTGGCCGGTTAGCGCCGCGTGAACCGCCAGCGCCGCCGTTTCACTGTCGCGCACTTCTCCCACCATAATGACGTCGGGATCCTGCCGCAGAATTTGGCGCAGACCGGAAGCGAAATCGTAGCCGATCTCCGGCTTGACTTGCGACTGATTGAGCCCGTCAACGAAGTATTCCACCGGATCTTCCAAGCTGACGATGTTGACGTCTTCTTTATTTAAAATCTGAAGGAAAGAATAAAGCGTCGTCGTTTTTCCGGAGCCGGTGGGACCGGTTAAAAGAATCATTCCGAACGGCCTGTCCAGTCCTTCTTTGATGATCTCCCAATTCCGGCCGGTGATGCCCAAATCTTTGACGTCTCTTAAGCCGATGGTCGGGTCCAGGACGCGAATCGCCGCCTTCTCCCCCATCGGCGTCGGAAAAGTCGCCACGCGAAAATCAATGTCACGCCCAAAAACGATCGTCCGGAAACGGCCGTCCTGCGGCACGCGCGTTTCGTCAATTTTCAGATTGGAAAGCACTTTCACGCGTGAAACGATCGGCTGATGCAGTTCCAGCGGCATTGAAGAAACTTCATGCAAATCGCCCTCCATTCTGAAACGAATGCGCAAGCGCGACCGCTGGGGCTCAATGTGAATATCGGACGCTCCCTGTTCCACCGCTTCTCGCAGAGTCGCGGAGACGATTCTGATAATCGGCGCTTCCTCGGCGACGGTCGCGCCTTCTTCTAACTGGATAATCCGCTGAAAAGCGGCGCCTTCGCCACCGGGCCGCGCTTTCAGCAATTTTATTGATTCTTCCACCTCGCTCTTGAAAGGCGAGTACTTCCTCCAGACGCGCTCCAAATCGGACGGAACAATGAGATAAACGCCGAGATTGACTTTCAGCTGCTTGGCGATGAATTTCAAGGCGTCCTGCGCTTTGACGTTATCCGGACGCAGCATTCCCACCACCAGCATATCGTCCCTTTTTTCCAGAGGAGCGATGGAATAAGTCCGCGACGTTTCGGCGGGAATGTATTTCAGCAATTCGGGGGTAACGGCGGCGATGTCAATTTTTTTGAACGGAACGCCGAGAACGGCGCTTTTGATCTTGGCGACTTCCGTTTCGTCGGCCAGCCGCCTTTCGTAGATGAGGTCTTCGGCGCTTTTCTTGAGCAAAAAGGCCTCCCGCAAAACCTTATCGGCCGCTTCCTGGCTCAAAAGCGTTTTCTTGATCAGCTCCTGTAGCAGAATCTTGTCGTCCATGTTT
>CAYHUJ010000029.1:0-3267 GCA_964360035.1 uncultured Candidatus Saccharibacteria bacterium
GCTGGAGGAACAAATGGCGCGGATTGAACAAAAGCGGACTGGCTGGCTCGAACCTATGGCGGAATGGATAAAAGAGGCAGAGAATCTGCCTAAAATCGCACGGGAGAGTAACCTTTTTGCGAAAAAGGTTACTGCCAAAGAAATCTTTGGCTCGAACCTCGTCTTGGCGGGCAGAGAGGCGCGCGTCAGCGCGCCGAAAAGCATTGAATTCCCCCCACAAAATCAGTGGACGGCGCTTTGCGCCGCCAACCAAAAAATCGGTCAAATTGAAAAAAGTCAGATTCTGGTGTCCCCGCGAGGAATCGAACCTCGATCCGCTCCTTAGAAGGGAGCTGTTCTATCCGTTGAACTACGGGGACGCGCGCATTTGACTAAAACAGAAAAAAATATTTTAATTCAGTCAAAGTTCTTTAACCTATTATAGAAGGAGGAGGAGGATGAGCGCAACCTGCGCGAGAACGAACTGCCGCTGTGAAACGCGGAGGTACTGGCAGATTCTCGGTTTAACCACCGGCATTGCCGCGATGGAAATTGCCGGCGGACTGACGTCGGGCAGTTTGGCGCTTCTGGCCGACGCCGGCCATGTCGCCGTTGACGCGCTGGCGGTGGCGGTCGCCATCGGCGCCGTTTACGCCGCCCGCTTCAACGGCAAGGCGCGGGCGGTCGGCGGAGCGATCAATGCCGCGCTTTTGGCCGTTATCGGCGTTTTTATTTTCAATGAAGCGGCGAATCGGCTGACGGAGGCGCCGCCGATTCAAAGCGGCGCGATGATCGCTTTTGCCGTCGCGGGAATGGCCGGAAACTGGTGGTCGCTGAAGTTGCTTCATCGCAACCACGATCACAGCCACCTGACGCACCGTTCTCTCAAGTGGCACCTGATTTCCGACCTTCTGCAATCGGCGGGCGTTGTGGCGACGGGAATCGTCATTTACTTCACCGGCTGGACGATTCTTGACCCGCTATTTTCCGCTTTCATTAGCCTTATTATCGGCCGATGGGCGCTGAAACTCGCGATTGATTCTTGCCGCGAGTTGCGTTAGCTCCTTCTGATTTTTGGCCCCGCCGGCAAAACATGCCGCGCGGGGCTTTTTTTTCTTCGCGGAACGGGTATTATAAGAGCAAAGCGGGACGTCGTATAATGGTAGTATGCGCGCTTTGGGAGCGCGTGGCCCGAGTTCGATTCTCGGCGTCCCGACTAAGCAACGCGAAGGAGGGACGAGTAGGCAAACTGTCTCGCTACGCGAGATCTGCCGTAGGTATGACTTTGCCTGCGTCCGGAATCGAAGACCGCAGCGATATTCCGCCAGTAGGCGGAATCGCGAGGGGCGGCCCGGCCTCGGTTGAGGTATTTTATATGGAAACGGGTGTCGCGATATATTCTTGAATGCATCTATTAAAAATATGGAAAACTTTCCTTTTAATAAAAAAGAATCGGGCGTATCCCGCGTCGTGGGTTTTAAGGAGCAAACGGAGGAAGCGCTTCGGGCTTATTTCGGATGGACATTTGAAAGCAACGAACGAGATGACAAAGATAAAGAAAAATCGCCCGAGCTTGAAAAAATGATAGCCCGAGTGAATCAGAAAATGGTTGATTTCTTGGAACGATACGGACTTAACGCGATAGTTATTCCATCTAAAAATGTCCACGTCATTGACAGGACAAAATTCAGCCCCGAAGCGCTACGAAAATTTGAAGAAAAGAACAAGGGATTCTGCGGGTTCTATTCGCCGTCAAAACAAGGTCTGGCGGTGCTTCGCGATTATCGGGAGGGCAAAAAGCTTCCGTTTATGCAGATTATGGCGCACGAGATGTTGCATTTGCAGGGTTTTTTTTCTTATCAGATGGCCTCCCCGGAAGCCGTGGATGTAAGTTTGAAAAAAAAGGCGAAAGCGATGTCAATCTGAATATTCGCAGAGTGGGATTTGCGATAGGTACCAGGGACGGCAAGGAGCTGTTGTTTAACGACTTGAATGAAGCGGTTATCACCGAGCTGGCGATTCGTTTTGAACGGAAATACTTTAATGAATGGCCGGAGCTTCGCCAAGAAATTAACGACCGGGACGGGCAAATTAAAGAAATTGCCGAACGCGAAGGCGTAGCCGTTGAGGAAGTGAGAAAAACGGTGGGATTTGTGGAAAAAGAAGAATTTCCGGGCAGCACTCGTTTTCACTGGACCAGTTTTTCTTATCATGATGCGCGAAAAAATTTTAATCTTATGATTGACGAATTGTACGAGAAAAATAAAGCGGATTTTTCGTCAAGAGAAGCGGTTTTTACTTTATTCGCCAAGGCCACTCTGGACGGAAGGCTCTTGCCCGTGGCAAGATTGATTGAAAAAACATTCGGCAAGGGCTCGTTCAGAATGATAGGGAAAAAAAGTAGCGATAAGCCGGATGATTTAAACAATTAAATTCTTGGTCGAGAAAAATAATTAACGCGTAATTTAATTAAGATTCAATATGCTGGACAAAATTCTGGAAGTTTTCCGAAAAGTTGACAGAACGATGAGTTCCGTTGAGGGCATGCAGCGCACCGCCGAGCGGGTAGAGAGCCAGACAACCAATATTTCCGCCGCCGGTCCGCGCAAGTTGAAGTGGGTCATTTTGGCGGTTATCGTCATTATCGCCGCTCTCTACGCCGTTTTTTCTTAGGAACTTAGGAATCAGAAGGGCTGTTTTATAGCGCCACGAGTGATTCAAAAGCAAATTTAAATTTGACTTCCCCGGTCAATTTCGGGTAACATCCATTTAAATAAATATGCGCAAAATCACTTTTAAAAGCGTTGTTTGGAAAGAGGGCAAACACTTTGTCGCGCAATGTTTAAATGTTGACGTTTCAAGTTTTGGCGCGTCTAAAAAAGAGGCTCTGGCTAATTTAGATGAAGCTCTGACGTTGTATTTTGACGATAAAAAATCTCCTAAAGTGACGAAAATTGATAAAGCGGAAGTTATCGCTTTTTCTTTAAGTCATGCCTAAGCTTTTCTCCTCCAACCGGATCGTTAAAGTCCTTCTAAAAAGAAGGCTTTGTTTTTATTTCGCAAAAAGGAAGCCACGCGAAATTTCGTAAAATTGGAATAATGACGCTAATCGTCATCGTCCCGATGGGCCGGAAAGAAACACCGAACGGCACTTTCAAGTCCATCTTGCGGCAGGCTCATTTAAATGAAAATGATTTCGGAAAAAAATAATAAAAAATTTGCGTTTGATGTCGTAAAAAACGACAAAAATACCCGTGCGCGAGCGGGTATTTTAACGACGCCCAGCGG
>CAYHUJ010000029.1:3367-7267 GCA_964360035.1 uncultured Candidatus Saccharibacteria bacterium
TAAAAAACGACAAAAATACCCGTGCGCGAGCGGGTATTTTAACGACGCCCAGCGGATCCATCCGTACTCCCGCTTTCGTTCCCGTCGCCACCAAAGCGGCCATTAAGGGCCTTGATTTCAATCGGCTGGAAGAAATCGGTTTTGAAATACTAATGGTTAATACCTATCATCTTTTTCTCCGCCCGGGGCATAAAATCGTCGCCAGGGCCGGCGGCCTTCATAAATTCGCGAACTGGCGCCGTCCGCTGATGACCGACAGCGGCGGATTCCAGGTTTTCTCCCTCGGTTTCGGACTGGAGCACGGCGTCGGTAAAATCGGTTTTTTTCCGGGCAAGGCAAAGGCGCCGGATTTCAAACGGAAAAAACTGGTGGAAATTGACGAAGAGGGCGCGTCGTTCGTTTCTTTCATGGACGGCTCGCGTCATCTCCTGACGCCCGAAAAATCCGTGGAAATCCAGCGGGCGCTGGGAGCCGACCTGATTTTCGCTTTTGACGAATGCACTTCGCCGCTCGCTTCTTACGAATACACGGCGGAAGCGACCGCGAGAACGCATCGCTGGGCCGAGCGCTGCCTGAAAGCTTTTAAGGGCGGGGAGCAGGCGATGTTCGGTATCGTTCAGGGCGGCGCGTATAAAGACCTGCGGACCGAAAGCGCGAAAATCATCGGCGCACTGCCGTTTTTCGGCGTCGGCATCGGCGGTTCGCTGGGGAAAACCAAAAAAGAAATGCGCAAGGTTCTGGACTGGACTCTCCCCTTGCTGCCCGAAGAAAAGCCGCGGCATCTTTTGGGCATCGGAGAAATAAGCGACATTTTTGAGGCCGTGGAACGGGGTGCCGATCTTTTTGATTGCGTTATCCCGACGCGGCTCGCCCGCCACGGCGCCGTTCTGACAAAAAAGGGGCGCCTGAATTTAATAAACGGAAAATTTTTGACCGATAAAAAGCCGATTGAGAAAGAATGCCTTTGCCAAACCTGCCGCAAACATTCCCGCGCCTATCTTTCGCATCTGGCCAGAAGCAAAGAAATTCTGGGCATTATGCTTCTCACCGAACATAATTTATTTTTTATGAAAAAACTGATGGAGGACATCCGGCGGGCGATTTTGGACGGCGGCTTTTCTCTTTTCAAGAAAAAAATGCTAAAATAATCGCTCTTATGCGCCAAGACATCAAAAAAACAAAAATCGTCTGTACCATCGGTCCCGCCAGCGAACGGCCGGAAACTCTGAAAAAGCTCATTGCCGCGGGAATGAACGTCGCCCGCCTTAATTTTTCCCACGACACCCACGAAAAATTCGCTGAAAGGATCGTCAACATCAGAAAATTAAGCCGCCGGCACAACTGCCCGGTCGCGATTCTTCAGGATTTAGGCGGCCCGAAAATCAGAATCGGCGCCGTAAAAAACGGCGAGATAATTCTGGAAAACGGCCGGCTTGTCGCGTTGACCGGCAAAGCGATCGTCGGCGACGAAAACGTCATCCCCGTCGCTTTCAAATCCCTTTTAAAACAGATTAAAAAAGGCGACGTTTTGCTTCTGGACGACGGCACGAAAAAACTGCGCGTCGTCAAAAAAACGGAAGGCGGCGCCGTCTGCCGCGTCGTCGTCGGCGGCCGGCTGAAGTCGTTTAAGGGCATCAACGCTCCCGGCGTCGCTCTCGCCGCCCGCGCGCTGACCGCCAAGGATATGAAAGACGCGAAATTCGGCGCTCAAATGGACGTTGACTTCGTCGCTCTTTCTTTCGTCCGAAGCGCCGCCGACGTTTCGCTCTTGCGGCGCTTTCTGCAAAAAAACGGCTCAAGAGCGAAAATCGTCGCCAAGATAGAACGGCCGGAGGCCGTTTCCGGCATTGACGCCATTATCGCCGCCGCCGACGCGGTGATGGTCGCGCGGGGCGACCTCGCTCTGGAAACGCCGATGGAGATTATTCCGGCAATTCAGAAAGAGATAATCAGAAAATGCAATTTTGCCGGAAAGCCGGTTATTACGGCCACCCAGATGCTGGAGTCAATGATAAGCCAGCCGATCCCGACGCGCGCCGAAATAACCGACGTCGCCAATGCCATTTTGGACGGCAGCGACGCCGTGATGCTTTCGGGAGAAACGGCCGGCGGCCGCTTTCCCGTTGAAACAGTGGAAACGATGGCTAAAATCGCCCGCGAGGCGGAAAAAATGATGCGGCTTAAATATCTTCCGGCCGAACTCGTCACCGACGAAACGTCGCAAACAATCTCTTTTGGCGTCGTCAAGGTTGCTAAAAATCTTAAAGCCGGAGCAATCGTCGCTCTGACCGAATCGGGAAATACCGCCCGAAGAATTTCCGCCTATAAACCGAATATTCCCGTGCTTGCTTTGACTCCCAATCCGGCCACCCTGCGCCAGCTCGCCCTTTCTTGGGGAGTTCATCCTTATCTCGCCCCAAGCCGCGTTGCCGATTTCAATAAGATGGCGGAGATTGCCAAAGAAACCGCCCGCCGCTCCAATTTTGCGGGCAAGGGAAACCGCATCGTCATTTCGGCCGGCATTCCCTTCGGCGTCAAAGGCACCACCAATCTTCTGCTTGTTCAAACCGTTTAATCAATTTCCGAGAAATGACTTTTGAGGAATATCAGAAACTTTCGCGAAAAACCGCCGCTTATCCGAAGATCGGGGAGAATTTCGTTTATCCGCTTCTCGGGCTCGCCGGCGAAAGCGGCGAGGTGGCGGAAAAATTGAAAAAAGTTTTTCGCGACAAGGGCGGGGTCGTGACGGAAGAAACGAAAAAAGAAATTACCAAGGAGCTCGGCGACGTTTTGTGGTATCTTTCCCAACTGGCGACGGAACTGGAAATCCCTTTTGAGGAAGTGGCGAAAACGAATCTGGAAAAACTTTTTTCCCGTCTTGAAAGAAACGTCATCCGGGGAGACGGCGACAACCGATAAATTGGAATCGGGAAACGGAAAAAGCCCGCGCGCCCATCCAATCTAAGGACGTCCGACGTCCTTAGATTGGATTTTTGGCGCCGAATGTGGCGCGAGGGCGGAATTATTGGAAATAAGAATCAAACTCGCCCATTGTTTCGTTGAACTTGCGGTTTAGGCCGTTGATGACGGCGATTTCTTCGTTTATCCGGCCGACCAAGGCGGTAATCTCGCCGGCGCCCTCAAGTTGTCCGCCGTTAGTGCCGGCGATTATTTTAACGCGCAGAACTTCAAGCAGCTGGCTTAAGAGCTGATTGTAGGAAATCAGCTTGCTGATAAGGGAAAGCTCCGCGGCAATCGCCTCCTGCGCTTTGAATTGCGCTTCTTTTGGCTCAATGGCGGAAATGGCGCCGGCCATCGTTTCCAGACGGCGGGAAAGCTCAAAAGCCCGCTCGCGGATTTCGTTGTTGCTCTCCAGATTTTTCAGGACCAGCCGCAGAGCCTGGTCGTAATCGCTGACGCTCTCAAGCGTTCCAATGAGCTTTAGGCGCTGATTGGAGTCCTCCGTCAAACCGACAATCACCTGGCTGATCAGCGCCCCCTCTTTGCGCGCCTCCAGAAAGGGCGGCGGGACGATTTTCGGAGCGTAGACAAAAAAACGCCAGGCAAAAAAAACGGCCAGGACGATAAGCAGTAAAATAAGCAAAAACCTGATCGGACGGGGAATTTTTAAAACCAAATTAGTCATCATGAAGCTCTCCTATTTTTAGCATAAAATTGAAAAAATAATCAAGCGGCGCTTTGTGTCCTTTTTGTCCTTGCTAATTTGCCGGAAATTATTTTAGAATGGTAAATCCGCGGGTATCGTATAATGGCATTACCTCAGCTTTCCAAGCTGATGACAGGGGTTCGATTCCCCTTACCCGCTCACGGGTAAGCGAGCAAATTGATTTGCTCGCGAAGGGGAAGCGAAGACCGCAGCGATATTCCGCCGGCAGGCGG
>CAYHUJ010000030.1:0-7190 GCA_964360035.1 uncultured Candidatus Saccharibacteria bacterium
CGCGCGCATTTCAAGCCAATGACCGAGAAGCATGATTGTAATCAATGTCGTAAGTTCCCAAAACAGAGCTTCCGCATTGGCAAAGACCGCATACACGCTCCAGAGGTAGGCGGTAGAAATAGCGACGGCGATAAGGGTCATCATGCCCGGCAATCTTTCTTTGATCTCGCGCCGCGCTCCGGCCAGAAAGATCCATCCGCCGTAAAAGAATACGACCGATCCGAACGTGAGCGGCAGATATTCCGATCCCGAAAACTCGGGCGGAGACCATTTGAAAATCTCCTCAATCACTTCGGAATACAGCACAACGGGAATCGCGAGGATTAAGCTTATCCAGAATTTTCTGAAAAACATCGCGGTGTCGTGACCGGCGTGTTTGCCGCGCGCGCGTTCGGCGATTTTTTCGTTTTTTTCCGCGGGGACGAGATTCATTCCGCATTTGGGACACACGCCGGGTCGGTCCGATTTGATTTCGGGATGCATGGGGCAGACATACGCCGCGTCCGAGTTGCCGCGCCGGTATTGCCGCCGATGGAGTTTTGCGTCGGATTCGCGATCGTCGCGATGCAAGCGATTCATATGATACTTGAAAGTATATCAAAAATCGCCCGCTTTTTAAAAAAAATCTCCGAAAGGCGGTATTTTCGGAGATTGGCTTTGAAGGGTTATTTTTCCGGCAAAATATCGTCAAAAATGACGGGAATCCGCCGTTGAAATTCTCTCAAAAGGGGAATCGCGATTTCCCGCATCTGCGGATGGGCGCGGGAGGAACAGCGAAGCCGGAAAAAATGCCGCCACTCGCGGAGATTGTATGTAATGACAATTTCCGTTTTCAGCGAATTCGGCAGAACGCTGCGGGCTTCCTGCGGAGACGCACCCAAAGAGCGAAGCCGGTTGTAAAAATTCTCGCAGGCGACCATCGCCTCTTGCCATGTCCGATATTTCTCGGATTCTTCTTCAAAAAAAAGTGGATAGATGACGGAAATTTCTCCCGATTTGTGATAATCGCAATAGCGAGTTGATTCCTGTGAGTAAGAGGCGATCCGGTGGCGGACGATTTCGTGAGTGACGCCGCGGTCGCAAATCACGCGAATGGTGACTTTTTCGTGCTCAATGACCGATTCGTGTCCCGAGTCAATGATGCGCCTGATGAATCTCCGCGCCGAATCGGCGGTGATCTTGTCTTCCGACTTGTAGCAGACGCGCCCGTAGCGCTCAATGTTTTTCAGGATTTTTTCGCCGTCAATTTCGTCCTCAATCACAAAATGCGCCCGGATTACCTTCGGCATTTTTCTCTCCCTTCGTTTAATTGTTTAAGAGCCGTATTTTTAATAGTAGGCAAACGGCGGATGCAAAGCAAGCGACGTAACAAAATCCTCATTTGGACTTTTCGGCGGCGATATGCTATATTGAAGCCAATATAATTAAGCGCAAAAAAACTTCTATGGCGGAACAAGAAAAAACCGTCGGATATTGCGTGAAGTGCAAGGAAAAGAGAGAAATGAACGAGGCGCAGGAAGTGGCGATGCCCGGCAAGGGAGGCGAGCGGAGGGCGATGAAGGGAAAGTGCGGAACTTGCAAAACGGGGATGTACAAGATTTTGGGAAAGAAATAATCCCGACAAAATCCCCCGGTTCGGGGGATTTTTGTTATAATAAATCCATGAGCGTTTCCAAAGATGTCGTCAATCAATCGTTCTGGGCTTTGCCGGCGGGGGACGTTTTAACCTTGCTGGAAACGCGGGAATCCGGTCTTTTTGACGGCGAGCCGGCGGAGCGGCGCGCGATTTTCGGTCCGAATGTCATTGAAAAAAGGAAGCGGCTTATCGGCCTGAAAATTTTTCTCCGGCAGTTTCAAAGCCCTTTGATTTTTATTCTGGTGATCGCCGGTTTTATAACCGCGTTTCTGAACCGGCCGAAGGACGCTGTTTTTATTTTTATCGCCGTCGTCATCAACAGCGCTCTTGGTTTTTATCAGGAAAACAAAGCCGAAAAAGCGCTGGAGAGTTTGCGGGCATACGTGAAAGAAAAAGCGCGGGTGACAAGAGGCGGGCTTGAAAAAGAAATTGACGCCAAAGAGCTTATCCCCGGCGACATCATTAATTTAACGGTCGGCGATCGCGTGCCGGCGGACGGGCGGCTGATTTTCGTTGATGATCTTTTTGCCGACGAGTCAATCCTAACGGGGGAATCACTGCCGGTGGAAAAACATTCCGAGCCGGTAACTTTTCAGGCTGCGCTGGCGGACAGGCGCTCCATGGTTTTTTCGGGGACACTTATTACGGAAGGAAGGGGAACGGCGGTTATTACGGCTACCGGCGGATTGTCGCAAATCGGCGCCATCGCTTCTCTTGTCGGTGAGATGAAAGAAGAGGCGACGCCGCTTCAGCGCGCCATCGGCGGCTTTGCCGCCAAGATGACAATCGTCTTGCTTATTTTGTCGTTTTTTATTTTTTTAGGCGGTATTGTCGCCGGCTATTCAACTTTTGATATGTTTTTGATGGGCGTGGCGGTTGCCGTGGCGGCTGTGCCGGAGGGTCTGCCGATCGCCTTAACCGTCATATTGGCGGTCGGCGTTGAGCGGTTGGCGGCGAAAAAGGGGATTGTGAGAAAACTTCTTTCCGCCGAAACGCTGGGGAACGTCTCGGTTATTCTGACCGACAAAACCGGCACCTTGACACAGGCGAAAATGGAATTGGTTGACGTGGCGATTCCCTTTTTGGAAAAAAACGGAAAACGTTATCGCGAGCTTCAGGAATTCATTTTAAAGACGGCTATTCTTGACGGCAACGCGGCGGTGGAAAATCCCAATGCCGCGCCGGCGGAGTGGCGAATAGCCGGCCGCGCGCTGGAAAAAGCGCTGATAAAAGGCGCGGCGCTGAAGTTTAAGATTTTTCAGCCGATTCTTTTGAAAGAGGCGTCCGTCGGCGAGCGTCTCGCTTTCAGTTCGGAGACGAAATATTCGGCGGCCGTCGCCAAAATCGGAAAGCGGAATCTCGTCTTAATGATGGGCGCGCCGGAGGTTGTTTTAGGTGTGTCTCATTTTCTCCATTGGAACGGCGAGCGGTTTTCTAAAGAGCGGAAAAAAGCGGCTTTGCGGGAAATTGACGAAGCGGCTTTTCGCGGGGAAAGAATTTTGGCTGTAGCCGTCAGAGAAATCGTTTCCGGCGAAAAAGTCGTCTTAAAAAACATCGGGAAGGCCGACGGAATGTCGTTTTTGGGGACGATATCGTTTAAGGATCCGGTGCGTGCCGGATTGGACAAGGCGTTGCGGGAGATAGAAAACGCGGGAGTTAAAACGGTTATCGTTACCGGTGACCATCGGGGGACGGCGGAGGCGGTAGCTAAGGAGTTGGGAATGGCCGTCGGGGAGGGGGGCGTTGTTGACCAGCGCGATTTGGATTTAATAGATGACGAGACGCTGAAAGCGCGCCTGCCGGCAATCCGAATATTTGCGCGGGTAACGCCCCGGGCGAAAGTGAGAATCGCCGCGGCCTATCAGAGCGCCGGTGAAATTGTGGCGATGACGGGCGACGGCGTCAATGACGCTCCGGCGCTGAAGCAGGCAGATATCGGAGTGGGACTTGGCTCGGGAACGGACGCGGCCAAGGGCGCCGCCGATATTGTTTTGCTTGACGACAATTTTGAAACAATAGTGGCGGCTATCGGCGAAGGACGCCAGATTTTCCAGAATATTCGCAAGGTAATTGTTTTTTTAATGGTCGATCTTCTTGACGAATTGATCATCATCGGCGGCTCGCTGATCGCGGGCGTCGCTCTGCCGTTGAGCGCCATCCAGATACTCTGGGTGAATTTTTTTACCGACAGTCTGCCGGCGGTCGCTCTGGCGTTTGAAAACGGCACGGACGGATCGTTAATGCGGAAAAGGGCGCGGCGTTTGTCCCTCTTTGACTCCCAAATGAAATTTCTTATCTGGGTTATCGGGATTTTAACCAGCGTTTTTCTGCTGGCGCTCTATCTTTTGCTTTTGCGTGCCGGATTTGACGAGGCGCTGATTCGCACTTTTCTTTTCGCTTCTTTCGGAACGTACACCCTTCTGCTCGTTTTTTCCGTTCGGAGCTTGAACAAAACAATCTTCAACTACGATCCTTTTGCCAATAAATACGTTAACGCGAGCGCGCTTTTCGGAATGGCGCTGATGGCGGCTGCCGTTTATCTGCCTTTTTTCCAGAATCTTTTCGGAACGGTTTCTCTGTCGTTTGTTTGGCTCATCGGCGTTTTCGCGGTGGGGTTAGCGAGTATGGCCGCGGTTGAATTCGGAAAATGGCTTTTTATAAAAAGAACGTGATTTTATGCCTTACGATTTCATTTTGAATGTTTTTCTTTTAATCGGAGGAATCGCGCTTCTGATCCGTTCCGGTCTTTGGGCGGTCGGCGCTCTGACAAAGCTGTCCCAGTTTTTGGGCGTTTCCGAATACTCCGTTTCTTTTATTTTAATGGCTTTCGCGACGACCCTGCCGGAATTTTTCGTCGGTCTTTCGGCGGCGAGCGGGGGCAAGCCGTTGCTGTCGCTGGGAAACGTTTTCGGTTCCAACATCGTCAATTTGGGGCTGATTCTCGGGCTGATCGTTTTGGCGTCCGGAGGCATCAAAATCAAAGACGCCGCCGCGCGGAGCGATTCCTGGATTATTTTCGCGCTGGCCGCCCTGCCCGCCGTTTTAATGCTTGATCTTAAATTGTCGCGGCTGGAAGGTTTTTTGCTTATTACCGCGTTCTTCGCGTATCTGGGACATTTGCTGCGTTTGAAGGATGTCTTGGAAGGAAAGGCGAAAGCTTTTCGCCTCAACGGGGCGGTAAGCGTCCGAGTTTTTTTCGCGCAGTTCGGATTGTTTGTTGTTTCGGCCGCGCTGCTGCTTTTAGCCGCGTTTTTGACAATAAAAGGCGCGAAGGGAATCTCCGCGGCGCTGGGCGCTTCGGAGCTGATAATCGGCTTGTTTCTGCTGGCGATTGGAACGAGCCTGCCGGAGTTTTTTTTCGGATTGCGGGCCGCTTTGCACCATCACGAAGGATTGTCCGTCGGTAATTTGCTCGGCGCCGCCGTTTTGAATTCCACTTGGGTTTTGGGCGTTACGGCCGTCATCGCGCCGATAAAAATGGCTGATGGGCAGGCGTTTCTTATTTCCGCCGTCGCGATGGTTTTGCTGATTTTTCTGGTTAATTTATTTGTGCGCACCCGGCTGGCGATAAGCCGCGGCGAAGGCCTTGTTTTATTGGCGATCTACGCCGTTTTTTTCGCCGCTTCGCTGTTTTGATTTTCGGGTTCTAAACAACGGCCGTTGATTGTGTTATAATTGCGACAATGGAATCGTACGACAAAAAAATGAAGTTTTTGGAGGAGATGGCCAATCTTTTGCGGAGGGAAGTCGTGAAGATGTTGGTGGAGGCCGGTTCGGGGCATTCGGCGGCGCCGCTCGGAACGGCGGATATTTTCACGGCGTTTTATTTCCATATTCTCAATCATAATCCCAAAAAGCCGGACTGGCCGGAGCGGGACAGATTTATTTTATCGTGCGGGCATTATTGTCCCATTCAGTACGCGGCGATGGCGCACGCCGGATATTTTCCGCTGGAAGAGCTTAATACTTTACGCAAACTCAACTCGCGTCTTCAGGGCCATCCTCACCGGACGACTTTGCCCGGCCTGGAAGTGACGAGCGGCCCTCTCGGCGACGGTTTACCGCAGGCGGTCGGGATGGCGCTGGCGGCGCGGATGGACAAAAAGAAACATCGCGTTTACTGCCTGACTTCCGACGGCGAGCATGATTCTGGCATCATCTGGGAAGCGGCGATGTTCGCGGGTAAGCGCAAGTTGAGCAATCTGACGGCGATTCTTGACCGCAACAACATTCAGATAGATGGCTACACGGAGGACGTGATGCCGCTTGAGCCGATTAAAGAAAAATACGAGGCGTTTAACTGGCACGTGATAGAAGTTAACGGCCACAACATTGAAGAAATAATAGACGCCGTCAACGAAGCGAAGGCGATTTACGAAAAACCGACGATGATCATCGCCCACACCATTCCGGGCAAGGGCGTCGGTTTTATGGAGCGCGACTATTCCTGGCACGGCAAGCCGCCGACGAAAGAAGAAGGAAAGAAGGCGCTGCACGACCTAAGAACGCTCGGCGGCCGGATTCGCGGCGAGCACGAATAATTTTTTTTTAAAAAACAACCGTGTTGAACCAAAACGCAAAATTAAATATCAAGATTTTTGATCAAGACATTGAGCAGCTGCCGACGCGCGACGGCTACGGCAACGGCTTGGTTAAACTCGGTGAAGAAAATTCCAACGTTGTCGTTCTTTGCGCCGACCTGTCTGAATCCACCCGTTCCGAATGGTTCGCGAAGAAATTTCCCGAGCGGTTTATTGAAATGGGCGTGGCCGAACAGAATATGGCGGCCATCGCCGCGGGACTGGCGGTTTCCGGAAAAATTCCTTTCATCTCCAGTTACGCCGTTTTTTCGCCCGGTCGGAACTGGGAACAGATCCGCACGACGATGGCTTATAATAACGCCAACGCCAAAATCGCAGGCGCGCACGCCGGCATTTCCGTCGGGCCGGACGGGGCGACTCATCAGGCGATAGAGGACATCGCGACGATGCGGGTAATCGCCAATATGCGCGTTTTCGTTCCCTGCGACGCCGTGGAAGCGGAAAAAGCCACGATTGCCGCGGCGAAAATAGCGGGGCCGGTTTATCTCCGTTTTGCGCGGGAAAAGACCCCCGTTTTCACAACTAAAGAAACGCCGTATGTGCCCGGAAAAGCGGAGGTGTTCTGGCAAAGCAAGAAAAAACCGGAAGTCGCGATTATCGGCTGCGGTCCGGTTCTTTATAACGCCCTTTTGGCGGCGCGCGATCTGGAAAAAGAAAAAATTGGAACGATTGTCGTCAATAATCATACCGTCAAACCGATGGACGAAAAGAAAATCGTTGAAGTCGCCAAAAAATGCGGCGCTGTTGTAACCGTAGAGGAGCATCAGATTATCGGAGGCATGGGTTCGGCGGTGGCGGAAATTCTGGCGAAAAATTTTCCTGTTCCGATGGAGTTTGTCGGGATGAACGACGTTTTTGGCGAGTCCGGTCCGCCAAACGCCTTGCTGGAAAAATACGGGATGGGCGTCAAGGACGTCAAAGAAGCGGTCAAAAAAGTCATCAAAAGAAAATAA
>CAYHUJ010000031.1:0-5184 GCA_964360035.1 uncultured Candidatus Saccharibacteria bacterium
CGATGAATGGGGGCGGGGAATGAGAGTGGTCGTTATCGCGATGAAGTCCCTCGCGCATTACACGATGTTTCAAATTTCGGCGCAATGTGATAGCATAAATAAAAACAGGCATTTTATACGGTTATGAACAAAATTATCATTGCGGCGGTGGTCTGCGCGGTTATAATCGGCGCGGGAACGGGTGTGGCGCAAGCGGCGCCGCGGTCGGTTGAATACGACGGAAAGACCTACTATGTTGTTACGTCAACCGATCCGGCGACGGACACGGGAGATGAAGTTTGCGCGCTCGCGGGAGCGCAATGCGTCGGATATACCGGTTTCACGAACGAAATTTGCAAAAAGGCGAATCCTTCCGCCGCGACGAAGTCCGATATGAACGGCAGCAAGGCCGGTTTCTATTGCGACGGCGCTCCGCAAGGGGGCGCGTGCGCCACGGAAAAAGAGACGTGCCATATTTGTCCGAGCTGCAACGTGAACGCCGACTGCGGAACGCAGATCGGCGATCTCTATCGGGAAATGTACGTTGAATGTTCCGGCGAAAAGCCGACGATTGCGGCTCCGACTGAAAAATCGGGCGGATTATTGCAAAAAATATTCGGCATTCCCGGCCGCTGGTGGAGCGGTTTTCGCGACACCGTTGCGCGGGCATTTGATTTTTTCCGCGAGAAGCTTGGCCGGTTGACTATGAAGCAGGCGCCGCATGTGACCGTTCAGGTACAGGGATCGGACGGTTTGGTAAGCGCGGATATTCCGGAAGATTCGTACGTCTGCGATTTTTATCAAAAAAACAAGAAACTCGTAACATGCGGAGCGCTTGCGGCGGCGGATCAATTTTGCGTGGAAGCGATGCAATCGCGTTTCGCGACGGCGGCCCTGTGCCAAGATAACGGAATTATCATCTGTTCCAACCCGTGCACGACGTCTCCGAAGCAGATAAAACCGGACCGGTGCGCTTTTGACGGCGATCGGCCGCGCGGCAATCAGGCGCCGCCGCTTGATTTTTGCGCGGAAACCGTCGTTATTGACGCCGCTAAACTCGCAACGAAAAAAGCCGGACAGGAATGCGCGCACGGCGGCGAATGCGCGACCGGATACTGCCTCGGGCAGCCATCGGATGACGGCATCAAATATTTCTGTTCGTGCAAACAGACGACGCTGGATTTTACCTGTGGTAAATAAACGGGCTATTTGACTTCAACGGCGCAAATGAAAAACGTCGTCATCGTTCCCACTTATAACGAGCGCGAAAATATCGTCCGGCTGGTGCCGGAAATTTTTAAATATCTGTCAGATTTTGACGTTCTTGTCGTTGACGACAATTCTCCCGACGGCACGGCGGGAGAGGTGGAGAATCTGCGGAAAAAATTTCCCCGTTTATCGCTTCTGGTGCGGGAGCGTAAAGAGGGGCTGGGGAAAGCATACGCCGATGCCTTTGCGCGAGTTTTAAGCGGCGAGAATATCGGAAAAATTGTCACGATGGACGCCGATTTTTCTCATGACCCGCGGCATTTGCCGGAGCTGTTTAAAGCGGCGGGGACGCAAGACGCGGTTATCATCGGTTCGCGCTACGTCGCGGGCGGGGGGATTGAGGGGTGGGAGTGGTGGCGGCGCGCGCTTAGCCGCGGTGGCAATTTTTATTTTCGGCTGATCAGCCGCCTGCCCGCGCGGGATTGCACGAGCGGGTTTATGGCGATACCGGCGTCGTTGTTGAGAAAAGCGGATTTCGCGAAAACGGATTCCTCCGGCTACGCGTTTTTAATGGAGTTGAAGTATCTGCTTTGGCGCGCCGGAGGCAAACTGCGGGAAACGCCTATCGTGTTCCGCGAGCGGAAAACGGGCGAATCTAAAATTTCCGGCCGAATTGTTTTAGAGGGGGTCATGGCGCCGTGGAAACTTTTGACGCGCGACGGCTTTCATCCGGGCGAAACCGGCGCCGCTTTCCGCCGGCTCCGCGTTCCCGCCGTCCTGCTTCTTATCGCTCTGGTTTTCGTGTCGCGTTTTTGGAATTTTACCGTTTCCGATATGGTCGGCGACGACGCGCTTTATTCTTCCCGCGCGCTTGGGTGGCTGGATTATTTAGGAGGCGGACAGACGACCCCGATTCAATGGTTTGAGAAAATTCCCTGGTGGGGCTATTTATCGTTTCACGACGCGCCGCCGCTGGTTTTCGCGGTTCAGCGTTTGTTTTTCGCCGTTTTCGGCTTTAACGTTTTCGCCGCGCGGCTGCCTTTCGCCTTGGCGGGCGTTGCGCTGATTTGGCTGGCCTACGCGCTTTTCAAGAGGTTCAAAAACGAAAAATGGGCGCTCGGCGCCGCGTTTGTTTTGGCCGCTTCCACTCACGCTTCATGGATCGGCCGAACCGGTTTTTTAGAAGGCGTGGTCGCGCTGCTTGTTTTATTGAGCGTTTTTTTATTTTTGCGCTATTTGAAGGAGCCGACCGTGTCGCGCGCTTTGTTTTTCGGCGCGGCTCTCGGTGGCGCCTTGCTTTCCAAATACACCGCGATTTTTTTGCCGGCGGCGGTTGCCGCGCATGTCTTAATCTGGCGGCGCGATCTTTTGACGAAGAAATCGCTTTGGCTTTCGGGCGCGGCGGCGCTTGTAATTCTGGCGCCGGTTATTATTTACAATGTCGGCGTTTTCCAAACGCGCGGCCATTTTGACGCGGCGTTGTCCTCCATGTTTGGGATGCATCCGGCGGATTTTATGATTATCGCCGGGCGCGGCGTCAGCGCGGATTTTCTCGGAAATTTCAGAGCCGCGATTGGCTCGCTGGGGGCGTTAAGTTCCCGGCCGTTTCTCGCGCTGGTGCTGGCCGCGTTCGTTTATCTTTGCGCGCGGACCGTTCGCGGGAAAAGCGACGAGCTTGAGCGTTTTTTGCCGGTTGCCGTGTTCGCGGCTCTGGCAATGTTTTCGTTTATGTCGCCAAACGCCAAATTTGTGGCGATAATCATTCCTTTGCTGGCGGCCGTCGCGGCGATTTTTATTTTTCACGCGGCGCGGTCTCTCAAGGAAAAAAATCCGGCGCTGGGCAAATTGGCGGTCGGCGTTTTCGCCGCCGTCATCGGTTTTGAGGCCTTTTACAACATCAACACCAACGCGCTTGCCAAACCGGTCGGCGCGAGTCCGGCTTTTTACGCTCCGCTCCGCTCCGACATCGCGCGCAATTTCGGATTTAATCAGCTGGAGAAATACGTCCAGGAAAAAATCTTCAATCGTCTGCCGGCGCTCTCGCCTCCCCGGCGTTTCGGCGATTTGGGGCGGATTGAAATAAGCGAAGGAACGAACGCGCTTTTGTTTGACGAAACGGTCAATTGGTTCGCTTACACCTGGTATTTTCAGCCGTACGTCGCGTATTACCGCCTGCCCGTAATTTCTTTTATTATGCATTTAAAAAGTCTGCCGCGCGGCGCCGATCCGGTGGCCGCCGTCAAGGAAAGCGGCGCGAGGGGTATGTACTACGTTTTTTCCGCCAACGACGCCGTGCTGGACAGCGTTAAGAAAAACCTGGAGATGAGAAAGATAGAAGTTTCTTTCGCTGCTTGGCTGGAAAAAAACGGATATTTAAAAGACGAAATCGGGGATAATTCCGGAAACGTCGCTTTCAAGGTGTATTACGTCGCGTTTTAAGCGGCCGTGTTTAACTTCAATGGATTTTAAATATTTTTCCAAAAACGGAGAATTGCTGCCGGCGGAACGGGCGGTCGTGCCGCTCGCCAGCATTGAATACGCTTACGGCTTCGGGGTTTACGAAACCGTCAGAGTTTCCGGCGGAACGGCTTATTTTCTTCAAAATCACGCCGAGCGTTTGCTGGAGTCGGCGAAAATCATCGGCCTGGAACATTCTTTCTGCCGCGAGGACGTTGAAAATTTCGCGCAAAATCTGATGGCCGCGACGGAAGCGGAGGCGTTTAACGTCAAAATACTTTTGCTTGGCGCGCCGCGAAAAGAAGACGCGACGCTTTACGTTCTCTGCCTAAATCCGCTGTTTCCCGACAAGAAAATTTACAAGGAAGGCGTTGATTTGGCGGTCGTTAATTACGAAAGGGAATATCCGCGGGCGAAAACGTTGAATATGCTTTTGAGCTATCTCGCTTATCGGAAAGCGAAACAGAGCGGATGTTATGACGCGCTTTTGGTTGACCGACGGGGCCGCGCCCGGGAAGGAACCAGGACGAATTTTTTTGCCGTAAAGGACGGCGTCGTTTTTTCTCCTCCCGAAGAGCAGATTCTTCCGGGTATTACCCGTAAAGCCGTTTTATCGGTTGCCGCCAAAATCGGCGTTTCCGTTGAAGAAAAGGAAATTTTTTTGGACGATTTAAAAAACTGCGACGGCGCTTTTATCACCGGCACGTCGGTCAAGATCGTGCCGGTCAGAAAAATCGGCGATTTTGAATACGGCCCGTTTCCGGAGCCGACAACGGCGCTGATGGCGGCTTTTGACGACTTTCTCAAAAACTGCGGCGGCCGACTTGATGAGAAAATAAAAGATTAAAACTCCTTCCGCAGGGGCGCGGCCTTGGCGACGGCGAGCGCTTCTTCGGCGGTGTCAACGAGCCGGTAAAGGCTCATATCTTCTTTGTCTATAGTGGCGAATTTTTGATAAAGAGCTTCGTCTATCCATTCGCATATCGGCTGCCAGAATTCTTTTCCGACTAAAATAACCGGAATGGTGCCCGAAACTTTTTTTGTCTGGATGAGCGTTATTATTTCAAAGACCTCGTCCAGCGTTCCGAACCCGCCCGGAAAAAAAGCGTACGCCTGCGCGGAATAGGAGAGCATTACCTTGCGGACGAAGAAATAGTGAAAAGCGATGGCTTTTTTGACCCAGGGATTGATGCGCTGTTCGTAGGGGAGCTTGATGTTGAGGCCGATGGAGTCGCCGCCCGCTTCGGCCGCGCCGCGGTTGGCCGCTTCCATTATGCCCGGGCCGCCTCCGGAAATAACCCCGATGTTTTCTTGCGCCAGAAGAGAGGCCAGCTTGCGGGCTTCCGCGTACCATTTGTTTTTTTCGTCAAAACGGGCGGAACCGAAGAAGGTGACCGTTTTTTTGAAATCCGCCAAAAATTGAAAACCGTCCACGAATTCGGCCATAATGCGGAAAACGCGCCAATGGAAAGAGGCGCGGAAATCAATCGGTTTTTCAAAATGCGGCAGTTTCGCCGCGGGAACGTTCAGTTCGTCTTT
>CAYHUJ010000031.1:5284-6591 GCA_964360035.1 uncultured Candidatus Saccharibacteria bacterium
AATTGGCGCCGATATGGTTCATAATACAACGCGGCGGAGCGGAGAACAACGCCGGCAGTTATCCACAGGCGGCGGAGACGCTTTTGTTTGTTTCTGCTATAATACTTTCAAAAAGAAAAGGTCGATTAGAAACGTTTTTAAACAAGCAAAAAAAATAACAAATGGTAATTCAGAGTTGGGCAACCGTCATCATTGAATCCCTGCAAAATCTTTGGATGGGAGTTATCGGATTCGTTCCGTCGTTAATCGGCTCCCTGGTGATTTTACTGCTGGGACTCGTGGTGGCGACCGGCTTGGGCTCGCTGGTGGAAAAACTGGTCGCTTTTTTGCGATTGGACGATCTGCTGACCAAGCTGGGAATCGGGGAGTACTTTGAAAGAGCCGGCCTGAAACTTAATTCCGGCAAGTTTTTCGGACTGCTGGTTTATTGGTTTTTGGTTATCGCTTTCATTCTGGCGGCGTCGGATGTTTTGGGGCTTTACGCTTTGTCAAGCTTCTTAAGCGACGTCCTGCTTTATCTTCCCAACATCGTGGTCGCGATTTTGATTATGCTGGCCGCCGTCATTTTGGCGAATTTCGCGCAGAAGCTGGTTAAGGCCTCCGTGATGAGCGCCAAATTGCGCGCCGCCAAATTCCTGGCCGCGCTGTCGTGGTGGTCAATAATCATCTTCGGATTTCTGACCGCCCTGATGCAGCTCGGCATCGCCGTGTCCATCATCAACACGCTGATGACCGGCTTTATCGCCATGCTGGCTCTTGCCGGCGGCATCGCTTTCGGTTTGGGCGGAAAAGAACACGCCGCTCATTTGCTGGAACGGCTGCGCTCGCAGGTGGAAAACAACAGGTAATTCGGGCTTTCCCGAATAAATTAAAATCCCCCTTGATAAGGGGGATTTTAATTTTTGCCGTTTTAAAAAAAACGTTAAAAAAACGGCGCGGCTAAAAAAAATAGCCGCGCCGAAAGTAGCTTACCTTGTCAGATGGGCGGCCGCCCAAAAAATCGCGGCCGCCGGCATGACCCCTCCCCTGACGAACAGGGAGAGGTCAAACTCGGCAATCAGGGCGTGGAACTCCACGCCCGCCACCAAAACGGTGGCAATGGCGATTACCTTCATTGCCATTTCAATCACCCCCTTTCTTTTTTTTCATGCGCTGACGCGGTTATAGTTAACAGTGTCAGCGCTCCAAAAAACTTTCTCTAAAATAAACGAAATAAACCGATTTGTCAAGTCCGGGTGGTAAAAACTTTTCGCGCGAGAACTATTCGCCGTCCAAGCGGGGCTTTTTGTTCGGAGCTATTCGCGCGG
>CAYHUJ010000032.1:0-2464 GCA_964360035.1 uncultured Candidatus Saccharibacteria bacterium
GACTATCGGCGCCGAGACAACCAAATCAATAGTGATGGAACCGGCGGAAGAAAATTTAATTTGCGTGGAAGAGGCGAATTTATTGTTAATTAAAGTTCCGAGAGTGCTGGTGGGAAAATTTTCCTGTCCTAAGCCGCCCAACCAGTCAGTCTGCTGGAAAATAAGATTTTTCCAACGCGTCAAATACAAAGAATTGCTGACGGTTTTGGTTTTGTTAAATCTCGTCCAGCTAACAAGGGCGGTTATTTTTAGAGTGGATGGATCGCGATTCGCCTCGTTGTAAATCACCTCAACGTTTTGACCGGAATCGCGCGAAACTTTTTCCAAAACAAAATACTTCGTGAAAGACGCATTATCCTGGACAGTAGTCGTCGCGCCGTTAAAAACCCATAAAGCGGAGGGGTTCGTGGTTGAGGCGGCAACATAGTATTGCGCGACGCCGTCAAGCGTTTTGTCGTCCAGATTGTGCCAGTTCGCTTCAGCGGCGATTTTGACGTCGTCCAGAAGACCCTGATTGAGCAGGGAAGCAGCCTGAAACGACTTTGACTCCATATTGGAGCTTAAAACGAGAGCAATCGCTCCGGCGCCGGCGGCGATTAACGCTCCGCCCACGGTCAAGGCGATGATGATTTCTATGAGCGACTGGCCCCGAACAGAATCGGCCGACGCGACGCGAATGAAATTGGATTTTTGATATTTAGCTTCCATTTTAGTATCTCACCGCCCCGTTGTCGTCAACGACGATGCTCCGGTTGGCGGACGGGTCGCCCGCCAGCTCTATTACGATCGTGGTGCTGGCCGCCGGCAGGCCGGTGGCCTTGGCGAAAATCACGTTTTTCGCGAAACCCGTCGCCGGATCGGAAAAACGAATAGTGGACGACAAAACGGCGAGACGCGTCGTTGAAGCGGCGGCGTAGCTTGCGCCGACAAACATCGCGTAAAAATCGTCCCCGGCCGCCGGATTTTCAAAACGAACTCCCCAACCGTCGCCGAATTGCTGGGATATCGCGTTTCCCTGCGCGTCCCGCAAAACGGCGCCGATTTCTCTGACCGTCAGATCCAGACGCTGCCGATTGCGAAAATTAAGATAATTTACGACGCTAAACGAGCTGACGACCAAAATAATCGTCATCACGACCACAAGCTCAATCAGGGAAAAAGCGCCCAATCCGCCGATCGGGCGATTTTTTAAGACAGATTCCGGTTTTTTTATTTCCATATATTTACGCCCGCTTGCCATTTTCCAAATTCCAGATTCTTTATTCTTTATTCCGGCTTCTATTCCTTAGAACTGCCCCACCAGCTGGTAAATCGGAATAATAATTGATAAAGCGATCGCGCCGATGACGCCTCCGATTAAAAGAAGCATTATCGGCTCCAGAAAAGAAACCAGCGTTTTGACGGAAACGTCTATCTCCGATTCGTAAAAATCGGCGAGCGTTCCCAGAACGTCTTCAATATGCCCCGCCTTTTCCGAAATGGCGACCAGATTCGTCACCACCCTCGGAAAAGCGGGTTCGC
Source organism: uncultured Candidatus Saccharibacteria bacterium (assembly GCA_964360035.1). Classification (GTDB taxonomy): domain Bacteria; phylum Patescibacteriota; class Minisyncoccia; order UBA6257; family JACRHY01; genus JACRHY01. The sequence goes on from CAYHUJ010000032.1 coordinate 1,522, forward strand.
GGCGGAAAGCGTCGCCCAAAGTAAGTCCCTTGGCCACTCCCTCCCGCGATATCCGGATAAGGGCGTCTTTCAATTCCGCCAAACCGACCGCGTCGGCGGTGATTTCAAGCGACGCCAAAATCGGCAATCCGGCGCGCATCAGCGAAGCCAGCGTGGTGGCGAAACGCTGAAGAGCGATGCGCTTCAAAACGTCGCTGACGACCGGCACGCGGTTGATGAAACGCCAAAAAAGCCGCCGGCCGCTTTCCACCTTGCGGAAATAATAAAACCCCGCGATTCCGAAAATTACCGCGCCGGTCATGATAAAAACCATATAATCGCCCAAAAAAAGGCCGATGGTAAAAACAATCTTGGAAAAAAGCGGCGGGTTAAAACCGCTGGTCATAAACATTTCGGCGATTTTCGGCAAAGCGAAAGACACCAGGAGAAACAGCACCGACAGAGAAACAATGAACAAAAGCGACGGATAAACGAGCGCGGAGCGGATGCGGTTGCGCAAATCCTGCTCTTTCCCGAGCGAAACGCTTAGATTTTCAAAAACCATTTCCAAATTGCCGGACGACTCGCCGGCTTTCACCAGATTAACGAAAACGGGAGAAAAAATCCGCGGGTATTTCGTAAACGTGGTGTAAAACGGCTGGCCTTTCTCCACCGTGCCGCGGATTTCCGAAAGAAGCGCTTTCATCGCCGGCTTGTCAAAATCGGCGATAAGAATGTCTATGGCGCGCAGGAGATCGGTGCCGACTTTAAGCATCAGCGCCAGATATTTCGTCAAAAAAACCTTGTCGGTGATGTTAACGGATTCCGTAAAAATCCCCCGGCCGGAAACCGCCTCAAAGCCCTTCATAACCTTGATGGAAATCGGGCGCAGGCCGCGCGAAGAAAGAAATTCCAAAACCTCGGCCGGCCCCTGGGCCTCCGTTTCGCCCTCAACCACTTTCCC
>CAYHUJ010000032.1:2564-6123 GCA_964360035.1 uncultured Candidatus Saccharibacteria bacterium
TCAAACATCGTTATCATACCATTTTTGGCGGCGATTTCCGAAATGACGTCAAGAGAAAAATTCGGGTTGATGATGACCTTCCTGATTGCCTCATCAACGTTCAAAATCTCAAAAATACCTATCCGGCCGCGATAGCCCGTATTGTTGCAAACGGCGCAGCCTTTGCCGCGGAAAAGAACGCTCGGGGCATTCCAGCGGGCGGAGTCTATTTTCATTTTGGTCAGCTGCTTTCGGATTTCCGCGATGAGTTCCGGGGATGTTTTATACGACTCAATGCAGTCAACACAGAGATGGCGCACCAGCCGCTGGGCGACAATGACGTTTAAAACGGCCGCCACCAGAAAAGGCGCAATATGCATGTCAATGAAACGCGGGATGGCCGTCGGAGCGTCGTTTGTGTGAAGCGAAGACAAAACCAAATGCCCGGTCAGCGCCGAATGGACGGCGATTTCCGCCGTTTCATCGTCGCGGATTTCGCCGACCATGATGATATTCGGATCCTGCCGCAAAATCGCGCGGAGGCCGTTGGCGAAAGTGACGCCGGCGGCGACGTTGATCTGGGTCTGGTTGATGTATTTCATGTCGTACTCAATCGGATCTTCCACGGTAACGATGTTGACCTCCGGCCGGTTGAGCATATTAAGAATCGAGTAAAGCGTCGTCGTTTTTCCGGCGCCGGTCGGACCGCAGACGATCATCATTCCGTAGGACTTCTTCATATTGTCCCGGACTATTTTGATGTGATCCTCAAGCATTCCGAGCTCTTCAAGGGAAAGCGGCTTTTCCGTCGCCAGAAGAAGGCGCATTTCCGCCTTTTCGCCGTAAAAAGTGGGCATTATCGCCAGACGCATATCCATTATTTCGCCGCCGATTTTATAGCGAAAACGGCCGTCCTGCGGGCGGGAGTGCTCGTCAATGCGCAAGCCGCCCAAAAGCTTGAGGCGGGCGACGATGGCGGGATGCACCTCTTTGGGAATGCGGATGACTTCGTGAAGAATGCCATCAATCCGGTACCGGAGCAGAAGAGCGTCTTCCAAAATCTCCAGGTGGATGTCGGAAGCCCGCAAAGCCATGGCGTACGAAATCATATTTTCCACGATGGCGACAATCGGCACCTCCGCCGCCGCCTCTTCGCCGGTTTTTATCTTGGAACGCATGGACTCGCGGATGTTTTCCTCAATGATTTTTTTGAAATTTTCCGAAAGCCGCCGCCCGTACAGGGCAAAACCGCGGTCAATGTCCTCCTTGGTCGCCAGAAACGGCTTCACTTTGACGTTGAAATGGCTCCCCAGAAAACTGACCGCTTCCAGATCCACCGGATTTTCCATCGCCACATCCAGAGTGCCGTCCGCTTCTTTTTCAAAAACGACGACCCGTTTGCGGCGAGCGATGTCTTCCGAAAGCAGGTTGACAATGGAGGGATCCAACTTGCGGAGAGTGAGACTCGCCCGATCCACCCCCAAACGCTTCGCCAGAATGGCGTGGAAATAATCGTAAGTGACGACGTTGCGCGAAATCAAAAAATCAATCGGATTCTGGGCCGTTCCTTTCGCCTCGGCGGCCATGGAATCAAAAAGCTCCGCAGTAATCAGCCCTTCGCCGACCAGCAGTTTTTTCAGTTGTTCCTCGGGAAGTTGAAGCATAAATTCGGCTTATTTATTTTAGAATCCGCCGGCTTGTATTTTATTTATTATACCAAAAAAGGACGCTTGGCGCATCCTTTTTGGTCTCTTTTCGGATAAATCCTTCGGAGCTTGGGAAATTAGAGATCCATTCCCGGATCAGTGCCGACTTCAAACCAGACAGGATTATTGCCGCCGTCGGCCCCTTCTTTTGTGACATAGCGGGCGCTTTCCAAATTGGCATCCAATTCAAAAGTCGTATTCGTCGAATCGCAACCGAATACGTAGGATCGGTCGGAAGCCGGAGACGGATCAACGGGTAAAACCGGAATCGGCGACCCTCCGGTGGCTTTAGTAAAGTCAACCTTGATCCAACCGGCGCCGCTTATCCCGCGGCCAGCCGCCACAGAGCCATCGGTCGTGGAAGCCGTTCCCGCAGACCGAATGGGACTAGTGCTGGAATAACCAGCGTAGTGAAGAAAATAGACCGAACCGCAATAATCAAAGGAAGGGGCGCTGTCCAACTCGGGCGTCGCCACCGCTGTTGCCAAGAGAAGCGAAACGGCGCTCTTGACGCTGTCCAGGTCCGATAATCTCTGCGAATCGCGGGCTTCGCGAAGCAGTTCCGCCGGGTTAAGCACCAACACCGTCGCCGTGGCCAAGATGGCGATAATGCCGATGACGATAAGCAGTTCCAAAAGCGTAAAACCTTTTTTCATTTTTTTCTTAATTTTAACTATTTTAAAGTTGTTTATCGACCTTAGGTATTTTTCATTATACACCAACCGCAAAAAAACAAGTGTGGATAACTACCGGCCGCGTTTCAGATAATCGTAAACGCTTAAAACGGCCTTGACGGCGTCACCCATAGAGATGTTGTTTTGCTTGTATAGAACATCCGAGACGTCTCCGGCGGCGTAAATGCCCTCGCGGGAAGAAGCGAACGTTTTGTGATTGACGACGACTTCGCCGACGGCGTTCAAATCAACCAATCCCCGCGCCAAATCGGTGTTAGGAACGTATCCGATTTCAATGAAAACGCCATCCACCGGCAATTCTTTTTCGGCGCCGCTGTTTAGGTCACGATACTTCAGGCCGGAAACGAATTTATCGCCGGTAACGGCAAGCGTTTCCGCGAATGGAATAATTTCCGTTTTCGGATTCGTTTTGATTTTTTCAAAAGTCGCCGGATCGCCCCTCGCTTCGCCGCGGCGCAGAATAAGATAAATTTTTGAAGCGTACGGGAAAAGATCAACGACCGCTTCCAAGCCGGAGTTGCCGCCGCCGATAACGGCCACCGCTTTGCCTTTGAAAACTGGAGCGTCGCAGGTGGAACAATAAGCCACTCCGCGGCCTTCAAATTCCGCTTCGCCGGACACGCCCAGCTTCCGCCGGCGGCCGCCCGAAGCCAGCAAAACGGTTTTGGCGAAAAATTCTTTCCCTCCTTCGGTGGCGACGAAAAATCCTCCTTCCGGCCGCGCCTCAAGCTTGACCGCCCGGTCGGGAAAAACGATTTCAATCTCCTCCTGCGCCCGCAGATGTTCCTCCATCATTTGCGCCAGCTCAAGGCCGGAAACGGATTTGAGACCGATGAAATTCTGGATTTCGTCGGAAACGACCGACTGGCCGCCGAAAGCGTCGGTTATCAGAACGGTTTTTATTTTTTTTCGGGCGGCGTACACCCCCGCGGCAACGCCCGCCGGCCCTCCGCCGATGATAATAAGATCGTGCATCGTAAACAAAGCTCGCGGCTTGTTAAATTACCGCCGAGGAAACTTTGGATTTTGTCTCCGGCTTCAAATTTTGAGCAGCCGCTGAATTTCGGAGCGGTCAAAACCGACGACTATTTCGCCGTCAACGTCAATGACCGGCACGCCGAGCTGGTGCGACTTCGCGATCATCTCCTCGCGGGCCCGGTCGTCTTCGGCGACGTTGTA
>CAYHUJ010000033.1:0-6041 GCA_964360035.1 uncultured Candidatus Saccharibacteria bacterium
AGAAAAATCCGGCAATGGGGGCAGCTTGTTCGTTTGCCGGATTGCCGGATTTTGTCAGCGTTTTTACTTCAATGAACGCCAAAATCTTCGTTTTTGGCTCAATGGCGATGATGTCCAGTTCTCCCCAGGGCCTTTTGAAATTTCGATCAATAATTCTATAACCCCTGTCCGTCAGATAGCGGCAGGCGGCTTCTTCTCCGAGTTGTCCTACGGTGATATTGTCAGGCATTGAGGGGTATTTGCGTCATTTTTAGGATACATTTATGATACATTGTTTCACGTGAAACATCCACTTTTTTGGGCTAAAACCTCCTAAATTGTTTCACGTGAAACAATTTGTTTGTTTTGTGCTTAAACTAGCGCAATTGTTTCACGTGAAACAATATTTTGCGTCACGTCGGGGCGTGTGAAACATTTTTGTTTCACGCTGGCGCCAAAGAAGAAGAAAAGAAGAGTAAAAAGTTTTCAAAAAACAGAATACACGGGCAAGCCCGTGTATTCTGTTGAAGCTGGAAGAACCCCCCTATTTTCATCCCTTCTCCCAAAGGGAGAAGCGCCAGCCGGAGGGGATATTTCTGGCGTCAGCTTCAATAAATTCATTATCGCAAAGATGATTAAATAATGGCAATATCCGTTTTTGCCTTGACAGATTAAATTTTTTGTTGTTAAATTATTCAAAATAAATTCGGCAGAAAGGGGGTGATAACCATGCCGATTTATTTCATGCCCAAAGGGGGTCGCTCGTTGCGGGATCTCGCCGCCGCGAACGACCTCTTGAGGGAGGAGTATCCAGTCGTGAAGACCGGGCTCTCTCCCTCGCTCGCTTCCGGCCTCCTTATTGAGGTCGGCCGGGAGGTCGCTCCCGAGGACCAGGACGTCCTCGGGATCATGGAGTGGGTTTAGCGCAAAGACCCGAGCATGTCTCTAAACTGCTCATTTTAATTTAAAAGCCCGACTTTTTGTCGGGCATTTCTATTGGGTATCGCGGGCATTGGAGGGCGGTGGCCCCTTTTTTACTTTGTGTTTGGGAATGTACGTCTTGATGATCTTCTTTTGGTCGTGAGTAAAGCGCCGCCAAAGTATTTTTTCCAGCTGCAGAATTTTGTTTTCTCGTGTTTCCGGCAATAAAATATGCAGACATTCATGAATCAAAGTGACCAAGCGGTCGTTAATGTGCAGTCCCGCTTCCAGATAAACCTCGTCGCTTTCGGTCAATAAAAGACCGTCCAATTTCCGCCAGCGGCGATCGGGATCGCGTAAATTTTCCTTTTTGCTGATGCGCGCGACGATATTATTGAGAACGAAAAGACAGTTGCGGAAAAACCAATCCGTCAACTGATCCCCGCTGCGCGGGTCAAGACGCTTTTTTTGCTTGGCCACGGCAGTCCTCCGGAAAATCGGGTTGAAATCAAAGAACTTTTAGATTACTTGAAATCCTAACCTGCCGGTTTTTTTTCGTCAATTCGGGAGATTAAAAAATAATAAAAGGAAAAGAAGCGGCGGAAGTAATTTTTTATCAAAGGCGACATCAGTCGTTCCGTCGGGGCGAAGTCGTCCGTTAAAACCGGCGCTCCGGCAAAAGTGAAATTTTCCCCGACGAGCCTGGCGGAAAGATAGTCGCCGTTTTTAAGCCGCGCGATTTTTTCTTTCAGCGCCGCGACCGGAATCCGTTCGGCGGATTTCATTCCGACCAGGATGATGTTTTGCGGATCGTCTTTTTTCTTCCCGAAGGCGAAAACGTAAAAATCGGGAAAGCTTTTCCGGAAAGTTTCCGCCATGCTTTGGAAGAAAGGCGAGTTTTCTCCCTCCAGCGCCGAAATGAAATTGATCGCGTAAATTCCGCCGTCGTTAAGGCGGCTTTTGGCAAGCTCGTTGGATTCAAAAGTCGTCAAATGCCGCGGAATGGAAACAAACGAGTTGAAAGCGTCGCCGAAAATCAGGTCGTATTTTTCTTCGTTTTTCCGCAGAAAAACCCGCCCGTCTTGAAACGCGGTTTTTATCGCCGGATAGTCCCCCAAACCGAAAAAACGTTCCGCCGTTTTCACGACGGCGGGGTCCACTTCGGCGACGTTAATTGCGGCCTGTGGATAGTCGGTGGAAAAATGTTTGGCGATAGCGTAGGAGCCGCCGCCAACGAGGAGGATATTTTTTATTTCCCCGCCGTTTAATGCTCCGAAAACGGGGGATAGTTCGCTGTAATGGTCCAGATGTCCGCCGTCCGGTCTTTCAATACTGTGAACATCGGCGTCCAAAAGCAGAAGGCGTAATTTGCCGGAAAGCGGGTCGGTCGCTTCCACCACCCGGATTTTATAATACTGGCTGTCGTCGGCAAAAAGAACGCGCCGGCCGTTCGGCTGGCCGCCGATTTGGACAAGCAGGAGAAAAATAACGATCAGGAAGGCGTATTCTTTGCAGACGGGATAAAAAAAGAAAAGAGCCAGGGAAAAAAGCAGGCCGGCGACCCAATAAAGAGTGGCGGAACTGCCGAGAAAACCAATAAGGAAAAATCCGGCGATAACGACGCCGATAATTCCGCCGATTGACCAAACGGCTGAAAGACGACCGGAATCGTTCCCGATAAAAGCCGGATTTTCCGATAAAAGCCGCAAAAGCGCCGGGTAGATGGCACCGAGAAACAGCGACGGCAGAAAAAAAAGAGCGAACGAAACTATTAAAATAACGGCCGGCAACGGAAGCTCCAGCATTACGATACGCGGAGCGATTCGGGAAAGCGGCGGGATAACGGCGATGAAAGCGGCGGAGCAGATAAAGAAAAGCGCAATGGTTTTCGGCGTCGGCCGGCGGTCAATGATGGCGCCGCCGGCCCAGCTTCCCGCCGTAAGGCCGGCGAGTATCGTGCCGATAATCGACGTCCAGGTGTAAAGCGAAGAGCCGACGAAAGGCGCCGCCACCCGCGCGGCTGTCAGCTCTACCACCATTAAAGCAAAGCCGGCGCTAAAAGAAGCGGCAAAATACGAAAAACGCGAAAGCGGCTTCATATAGAGGCATTAAACCACGGTCGGCAAGCGGCGGTCAAAGTTATCCGCTTCCGTCAAAAGCCGCGGGCGTTCCCAAAGATGCCGCGGAAGCCGTGGAGCTTTACTTCGCGAAGAGATTGCGGGCGCCGATGACTTCAAAGTGCAGATGGCAGCCGGTAACGCCGTGCGTATTGCCGGTATTGCCGATCTGGGCGATTTTGTCGCCCTTGAGAACGTAATCGCCGGGAGAAACGAGGTTTTTAAGATTATGGGCGTAGCGCGTTTTCGTGCCGTTGGGATGCTCAATCAGAACGAAGAGGCCGTAACCGCCGTTATAACCGCTATCGCCGTCGCCGTATTGGCCGTCGGGAACCACCAACCCCTCGGCCGCGGCGTAAATGGGCGTGCCGCAGGCATTGGCGATGTCAACGGCGTTTTTATTATGCAATTTGCCCCAGTTCCAGCCGGTTGTCGGCATCGCGAAATAGCCCGCCAGATTCGGCAGTTTGGAAGCGGCTCCGCTTCCGGCGGCCGCTTTCGGCAGGCGTCCGTCCGGCACGATTAAGGCCGAACCGGGTTCGCTCAAAAGACGCAACCAGTCCCCGTTGAATTCCCTTATCTTTTCCGCGCTGACGGAATAAGCGCCGGCGATTGATTCAAGCGTTTCGCCGTCCTTAATCGTGTGCAGAACGCCGGATAGCGGCAAAATCACGATTTCCTGGCCGGCGATAAGGCTATTGGCTTTAATGTTAGAGTTAGACCATAAAATAGTGTCAACGGAGACGCCGAATTCCGAAGCGATTTTGGAAATAGTATCCCCAGATTTAACCGTGTAAGTCATCAAGCCGTCCCGCCCCATGTTATCTCCAAGGGGATTATTGGAACCGGCCAGGTAAGAGTTTTCCACAAGCGTGAAGCCGACGAAATCGTCCGGAACGGGGGGGACGGCGGCGGAAAGGACGGCGGTTTCTCCTCCCGCGTTTGCCGCGGCTGCGGCTTCCGGACCGCCGAAAGAGCGGAAAGAATCAAAGGCGGGGGCGTTATTCAGGTAGTAAAGAAGCCCCGAATTGGCTATTAGGGCTCCAACGGCGAAAACAACCGGCAAGGCGGCTGTTTCTTGGAAAAGCAACTTCACCCAATATTTGACTTGGTTAACGTAAGTACTAATAAATCCATTATACCATTGCGGGCGGTTTTGACAATCAGGAGCGGTTCGGCCACAATTCAGGTAATTTTTTGGAAAAATGGCCGATTTTGACCGTCAAGACTTGAATTCCGGGCAAAAAGAAGCCGCTGATTGTCTAAGCGGCCCTCTTTTAATTGCGGCGGGCGCCGGTTCGGGGAAAACGCGCGCTCTTACTCATCGTCTTTTGAACCTTATTGAAAGCGGCGTTCCTCCCCAAAACATCATCGCCATCACTTTTACCAATAAAGCCGCCAAGGAAATGGCCGATCGTTTGGCGCGCGGCTTTGGCGGCGGCCGCAACTCCGGTAACGCGCCGTTTATCGGCACTTTTCATTCTTTCGGAGCGCGCATTCTCAAAAACGAAGCGGCACTGGTTGATCGCAGTCCGAATTTCTCCATTTTTGACGAAGGCGATTCCCTGAAATTAATCAAAAACATCTGCAAAAATTTCAAAGAGGGGCTGAAGCCGGCGGCGGTCCGGGCGAAAATCTCCCGCTTCAAAAACGAGCTGATTTCCGCTGAAGAGAACGAAAAAAACCGCGGCGACGGCGATTTTGACGAAGCGGTCGCGGCGATTTTTTTGCGGTATGAAGAAGCGCTGCGGCTCAACAACGCCTTTGATTTTGACGATCTCATTGAAAAAGCCGTCCGGATTTTCCGCGCGCATCCGGCCGTTCTCCAAAAATACCGCGAACGTTTCCGGTATATTTTGGTTGACGAATATCAGGACGTGAACACGGGGCAATATCTTCTGGTTCGTCTTTTGGCGGCGGAACATCAAAACGTTTGCGTCGTCGGCGATGATCAGCAGTCCATTTACGGCTTTCGCGGGTCGGATTTCCGGAATTTTCTGAATTTTGAACGCGACTGGCGGGACGCCAAGGTCGTCCTGCTGGAAGAAAACTTCCGTTCCACCAAAACAATTCTGCGCGCCGCCAACGAAGTGATTAAAAACAACAAACTGCAAAAATCGAAAAATCTTTGGACCGGCAATCCGGCGGGAGAGCCGATTGAGATTTTTCAATGCGCAAGCCGGGTCGGCGAAGCGGCGCTGATTGCCTCGGAAATAAAAAATCTTCTTGAGAAAAAAGACGCGGGCGAAACGGCCGTTCTCTATCGCACCAACGCCCAGTCGCGCGCCATTGAGCAGGCCTTGATTGACGGAGATGTTTTCTACGAAATATTCGGCGGACTGGAATTCTACGAAAGAAAAGAAATCAAGGATATTGTCGCGGCCCTGCGCGTCGTTTCCAACGGGTCCGATGCCGTCAGCGCGGAGCGGCTGCGGAAAGTTTTCGGAAAGCGCCGGGGAGAAGAACTTTTGGCGGATTTAAAGACGCTCGCGGCGCCGGCGGCGGGCGGGACGGCGCCGGCGGCCGTGATAGATTTTTTCTTGAAAAAATCCGATTATCTCAGCCGGCTGGAAAATGATTTTGAAAATTTCGCCGATCGCGCGGAAAACATCCGGGAACTGATTGATTTTGCCGGCCATTTTGAAAATTTGGGGGATTTTTTGGAGCGCGTCACTCTTTTTCAGGCGCACGATAAAATCAGCAGAAGCGGCGCGGGCCGTCCGGCGGCCGTCAAGCTGATGACCATCCATCTTTCCAAGGGGCTGGAGTTTGACAATGTTTTTGTCGCCGGTTTTGAGGAGGGGCTTTTGCCTCACGAGCGGTCAACGGGAGCCGCGAACGAAATTGAGGAAGAGAGGAGATTGGTTTACGTTGCTTTGACGAGGGCGCGGCGGAGGGTTTTTCTGACTTTCGCCGAGACGCCGTCGCGGTTTCTTTTTGAAATTCCCGAAGAAGTAACGCGTTTTCGCGACGCCGCCGGCCGCGAAGGCGACCTGGACGACGAGATGATTTATATTGAGTAGG
>CAYHUJ010000034.1:0-5798 GCA_964360035.1 uncultured Candidatus Saccharibacteria bacterium
AAGAAAAAAGCCGGAACGGCCGGCGATAATTTACTGAAAAAATAATGATAAACGGAATCAAGCCGAATTACGACATGGCGATTGAGGTGGGGGAGGGGATTTACTGGGTTGGTTACAACCTCCGGACGATTTTTCATACCAATCCCTATCTTGTCGTTGACGGGGATGAAGCGGTTCTGATTGATCCGGGGTCGTCGCTTGATTTTTTCGCCGTCCGCGCCAAAGTCGCTCAAGTCGTTCCGCTCTCAAAAATCCGCCATATTGTTCTTCATCACCAGGATCCCGACCTTTGCGGCTCCACGAGGCAGTTTGAAATCGCCGTCGGCCACGATATCGGGGTCTATAATCCGGAGCGTTCGTCTTTTTTCGCTCATTTCTACGGCATCAAAACGCCGATCACGAAAATCAGCGAAGACGGCCATAAATTGAAATTCGGAAACGGCCGCGTTCTGCGGTTTTATATGACGCCTTATTGCCATGCTCCGGGAGCGATGATTACTTACGACGAGAAAACGCAGACGGTTTTCACGAGCGACATCTATGGCGCTTTCAATAAAAAGTGGGAGCTTTACCACGACTGGATCGGCGAGGAAAAGCATCTGGAAACGGTGAAAATGTTTATGGAGCCGTATATGGGCTCAAAAGAGGCGATTTTAAGCGCGGCGGACAAACTGGCCGCGCTGAAAATAAAAACGATCTGTCCCCAGCACGGCTCAATAATCAGAAACAATATTCCTGAATGGATTAACGCTTTGAAAAAAATGGAATACGGCAGGGCGCTCAACGAACAGATAAAATGGTGGCGGTAAGGCGTAATTGAACCGAAAAAAATGATTTTCAGCCGTAAAAAAGAAAAACAGAAAAAAGAGATTCGCGACTTTGAAGAATTCGCCCGGAACGCGAAGCCGTTTTTTGACGAAGCCGCCCGCGTTTTGAAAAAAATCGCGGTTGACGATTATTCCGAAGACGTCGCCCTTCCCCAGAAAGAAGACGCATTCGCGGAAATGCGCGTTGCTCTCAATATTTTAATCTCCAATCTCAAAGAGCGGGACAAGTTGCGGCGGGAAGCGGAAGAAATGAGGGCCCGGGCGGCGGCGGAAGAAACGGCAAAAAGAAAAATAGCCGAAAAGGCCGCGTTGGAGCTCGGAGAAAAACTGAAAGAAATCAGCGAAATAAATCTGGCGCTTGAAGAAACGAAATCGGCCCTTCTTAACGTCGTCGGCGACGTCAAGGAAAAAGAGGCCCAGATTACCGAAGAGAGGCAAAAACTGCGGTTTGCCTTGGGAGAGGTAGAGAAGTCGTCGTTTGAACTCAAGGAAAAATTTCAGCGGATCAGCGAATTAAACGCTTCGCTGGAATCAACGAAGAGAGCTCTTCTTAACGTCGTTGACGACATTAAGGCGAGAGAAGCCCAGCTTGAGCGGGAGCGGGAAAAACTGCGGATTACGCTGGCGAGCATCGGTGACGGCGCTTTTGTCGTTGACGCGGCCGGCCTAATCACCTTTTTCAATCCGATGGCCGAAAAATTGTCGCGCGTCAGCGCCGCGGAAGCCGTCGGGAGGCATTTTAAAGAAGCGTTGAAGTTTGTCCGCGAAAAAGACCTGACGGAAGATTACGGATTTATTAACGACGTTCTGGTTTCCGGCAAGCCGGGAAAAATGAAAGGCAATATGGTTTTACTGGCCAAAGACGGGGCGAAGATCGCCGTCGCCGACAGCTCTTCGCCGATTTTTGATCAGACCGGCGGCGTTTCCGGGTGCATCGTCGTTTTTCGCGATGTCGGAAAGGAACGCGAAATGGATCGCATCAAATCGGAATTTATTTCCATCGCTTCCCACCAGCTGCGCACCCCCCTGACCAGCATCCGGTGGTATTCGGAGGTTTTGATGGAGGAGGGGGTGGGAAAGCTTGCTCCCGAGCAGAAAGATTTGCTGAAAAGTTCCTATGAGGCGACTTTGCAGATGTCCGATCTCATCAACGCGCTGCTTAACCTGTCGCGCATTGAATCGGAGCGGCTGTCCATAAAGCCGGAGTCGCTTGATATCGCGGAATTTATCGCCGTTACGATAAAAGAACTGGAGCCGCTTAATCTGAAATTCCAAAAAGGCCACGAAATCGTTTTTAACAAGCCGGCGGCCGAACTTCCGCTGTTGAATGTTGACCGGAAAATGCTGCGGGAGATTTTATCCAATCTCATTTCCAACTCCATCAAATACACCCCGCCCAAGGGGAAAATAACCGTTGATGCAAGCGTCCGGGGCGAAAACGTCGTTTTTTCCGTACAAGACAACGGGTTGGGGATTCCGGCGCGCCAGCAGTCGCGGATTTTTGACAAATTTTTCCGCGGCGATAATATTACCGTTCTGGAATTCGGCGGCACCGGCTTGGGTCTTTACATCGTCAAGAGGCTGATAGAAACGCTGCGCGGAGAAATCTGGTTCGCTTCCGTTGAAGGCCAAGGCACGACTTTTTATTTTTCTCTTCCCATCGCCGGCGTTCCGGAAAGGGCGGGAGAGATCGGCCTGGTTTAGATCAGTCGGGCTGCCGGGAATTGGCTACAAATAAATTTCCTGACGGAAATTTTTCGCAGCCCCCTCCTCGCGGCGCTCGCCTTGCCCTTCGGGCAAACTCGCGCATCGCTGCGGCGTTCAATTCCGGATGCCCCGCAAGCAGTTGCGGGGCTCATCCCTCCTTCGTTTCACTCAGTCGGGCTGCCGGGAATTGAACCCGGGTCACGCCCACCCCAAGGGCGTATACTGCCGTTATACTACAGCCCGAATCGGGCGGAATTTTCGCCGTAATTTCCGTCCGTATCCGAAAAAAATCGTACTATCGCGTCTTTGCCTTTGCCTTGATGCATTTGGCGCAGGCCGTGATCCGCTTTCCGTCGGCGGCTCTGGTTTTCTGGAGATTGGGGTATTTTCGGAATTTCGGCGTCGGATTGTATTTTCCGCGGAGTTTGTTGCGATGCCTTTCCACGACCGACGATTTTCCGCACACCGCGCAATTTTTTGCCATTGAAGTTCGTTTGTCGATTAATGGTAATGACGATTACCCGCAATCTTACCTTAAAAAGAAAGAATTAGTCAATTTTTGAAATTCGGGTATAATAAAAATTATGGCCGAATTTTATCCGATTATTTTTCAACTGATAGTACTGCTGTTTTCCGTCGTGATTCACGAAGTTTCCCATGGAGCCGCGGCTTATCGCCTCGGCGATCCGACCGCGAAACTGATGGGGCGGCTGACTTTAAACCCGATAAAGCATCTGGATTTTTTCGGCTCGCTTATTATGCCCTTTTCCGTTTTTTTACTTACCGGCGGCCGGTTCGTTTTCGGCTGGGCCAAGCCGGTTCCTTTCAATCCTGCCAATCTGAAAAATCCGCGGCTGGGGTCGGCGCTCGTTGCTCTCGCCGGTCCCTTGAGCAATTTTTCTCTGGCCGTTATTTTCAGCTTGGCCGCGCGGCTCTTGGCCGGTTCCGCCGCCGGCTCCGCCGGCGGGGCGGACTTCGCGGCGGCGGCTTCCGTTTTGGTCGGATACGTCGTTTTGATTAATCTTCTTCTGGCGGTTTTCAATCTCGTTCCCATCCCGCCGCTTGACGGGTCAAAGATTCTTTTCTACTTTCTGCCGCGAAGATTCTACGCCGTTGAGGAATTTCTGGAACGCTACGGATTCGTTATTCTTCTGCTTTTCATTTTCTTCGGCTTTCCGCTCATCACCCCGATAATTGACCTTCTTTACGATTTACTGATTTGAGCTTAAAGTCGGAGTTCTCCCCCCTGCTTAACGATTAACGGGGTTGACAATCGTTTTTCCCGTTTGCTATTCTTCTTAAGCGTTTTTAACGCGCTTAAATTTATTGAATTTATCGTGAATTTATTATGCCTACCATTCGCCAGTTAATAAAAAAAGGAAGGAAAACGGCGGCCAAAAAATCCAAGACGCCGGCTTTGCGCCGCTATTTTAATTACGTCAAAAACCGCCCGGTTATTTCTTCGTCGCCTTTCAAGCGGGGCGTCTGCCTGAAGGTCTTCACTACCACGCCGAAAAAACCGAATTCCGCCTTGCGCAAGGTGGCGCGCGTCCGTCTTACCAACGGGATGGAAGTCTCGGCTTACATTCCGGGGGAGGGACACAACCTTCAAGAGCACTCGGTGGTGGTTATCCGCGGCGGCCGCGTCAAGGATCTGCCGGGGGTGCGCTATCATATTGTCCGCGGCGTTTTGGATACGACCGGCGTTTCCGCCCGCAAACAGCAGCGCAGCAAGTACGGAGCCAAGAAAGGAGAGCAAAAAGCGAAATAAATAAAACATGAGGAGAAAGCGCAATTACAAAAAAAATTATCAAGCGGACGTCAGGCATGACAATGTCGCCATCGGGCGGTTCATTAATTATTTGATGCGGGACGGCAAAAAGTCGGTCGCCGAGCGCGTTCTTTACGACGCTTTTGACCGGATAGAAAAAGCCGTCAAAGAAAATCCCGCGGATGTTTTTAAAAAAGCGCTGGAAAACGCTTCTCCTTTGGTAGAAGTCGCTTCGCGCCGCATCGGCGGCGCCAATTATCAGGTGCCGCGGGAAGTGAGGCTGGAAAGAAAGTTCATGCTGGCTTGTCGCTGGATAATCGCCGCCGCCCGTGCCAAAAAAGGCAGGGCAATGGCGGAAAAACTGGCCGAGGAACTGCTCGCCGCTTCCAAAAACGAAGGCGCGGCGATAAAGAAAAAACAGGACACCCACCGGATGGCCGAAGCCAATCGGGCTTTTGCCCATTTTAGCTGGTAAGGCGGGCCGCGTCGCTTAATTTTGATGTTTGATTTAATAAAATGGCCAGAGTTTATCCAATAGAAAAAGTCCGCGATATCGGCGTCATCGCCCATATTGACGCGGGAAAAACAACCGTCAGCGAGCGGATTCTTTTTTATACCGGAATTTCCTACAAAATAGGCGAGGTCCACGAAGGCACCACGGTGATGGACTGGATGGAGCAGGAAAGGGAAAGGGGAATCACCATTACTTCCGCCGCTACCACCTGTTTCTGGGTTCCCACCTACCGCCGCGGCGACAAGAATTTTGAGCATCGCATCAATCTTATTGACACCCCCGGACACATTGATTTTACCGTTGAAGTGAAGCGGTCATTGCGCGTTCTGGACGGGGCGGTTGTCGTTTTTGACGGCGTTTCCGGCGTGGAGCCGCAATCGGAAACGAATTGGCGCTATGCCGATGAATACAACGTTCCGAGAATCTGTTTCATCAACAAACTGGACAGAATGGGGGCGAGCTTTGATGGAAGTTTGCAGTCCATCCGGGAGCGGCTTAATCCGAACGCCATACCCATTCAGCTGCCGATCGGCCTGGAGAGCTCTTTTGAAGGCGTCATTGACATCATCCGCCGCAAGGCCTACGGCTCCGAGGGCGAACTCGGCGAGCGCATCGTGGAAAGGGAAATTCCCGAAAATATGAAAGAGGCGGTGGAAGCGCGCCGGAAAGAATTAGTGGAAAAAATCGTTGAGGAAGACGAAAATTTGATGAGCCGATATCTGGAAGGCAAGGAAATTTCCGAAGACGATCTGCGTAAAACATTGAGAGCGGGTGTCATCAAGGGGGCGATCATCCCCGTTCTTTGCGGTTCGGCGCTGAAAAACAAAGGAGTTCAGCTGATGCTGGACGCCGTCATTGATTATCTTCCTTCGCCGGCCGATTTGCCGCCGGTCAAAGGAACGGACTTGAAAACCGGCGAAACGGCGGAACGGCGGCCGAAAGACGAAGAGCCGCTCGCCGCGCTGGCTTTCAAAATCGC
>CAYHUJ010000035.1:0-5698 GCA_964360035.1 uncultured Candidatus Saccharibacteria bacterium
CGGCGCGCATCGCCCCCCTTTTCCGTTTCACGCCCCGAGTCGCAAAGCCGCTTCGGTCTTCTTTTTTATTTCCTTAAGAAGATTCTTGTCCTCTTTCAGTTTCAGGCGGGCGGCTTCAAAGCCGACGCCGATTTTTTGGCCTTCAAAATTAAAAGTGGAAGCGGTTTTTGTAACGACGCCGTGTTTGAGCGCGGTATTTAAAACGTCTCCTTCGTAAGAAATGCCTTCGCCGAACATAATGTCAAATTCGGCGACCCTAAACGGCGGCGCGACTTTGTTTTTCACCACTTTCGCTTTGACGCGGTTGCCGACCGATTCCTCTCCTTTTTTGATTTGAGCGAGACGGCGGACGTCCACGCGCACGGAGGCGTAAAATTTCAAGGCGCGGCCGCCGGGAGTGGTTTCCGGATTGCCGAACATCATTCCGATTTGCGAGCGGATCTGGTTGATAAAAATGACGAGTGTGTTGGAACGGGCGACGATGGCCGTCAGTTTTCTCAAGGCCTGCGACATCAGGCGCGCCTGCAGCCCGATGTATTGAGCGCCCATTTCTCCTTCAATTTCGGCTTTGGGAGTGAGGGCGGCGACCGAATCCACGACGATAACGTCAATGATGCCGGAGCGCACCAAACTGTCCAGGATATTCAGGGCGTCTTCTCCGTTATCCGGCTGAGAAATAATGAGGTCGTCAACGCGGACGCCGATTCTTTTGGCGTAATCGGGGTCCAGGGCGTGTTCGGCGTCAATAAAGGCCGCTTTGCCGCCTTTTTTTTGCGCTTCGGCGATGACGTGAAGAGCAAGAGTCGTTTTTCCCGACGATTCCGGCCCGAAAATTTCAATGACGCGGCCTTTCGGAAAGCCGTTGACGCCGAGAGCAGCGTCCAGCGAAAACGAGCCGGAAGAAATCGTGTCAACGTTCACTCTGCGCGTTTCGCCGAGCGTCATCACTGATCCTTCGCCGAACTTGCTTTGCAGGGCCTCCAGAAGACCGCGGATGTCTTTTTCCCGCTCTTGCCCCCCTTCCTTTTTATTTTCCTCCTTGATTTGTTTTTTCATCGGTATTTTTTAATTTTTATTTTACCGCCGAAGCCGTCTGCGGCCGGCGCAATTTTACGGCTGGTAAGTGACGCGCTTAACCTCCGTCATTTCTTTTCCCAAAAGGCGCCGGACTTTGAATTCAATCGCGTTGATTCCCGGCTGAAGCGCGATTTCTTTCTCAAAACTGCCGTCGTCGCCGACGGCGATGTTCTCCCCGTTGACGGCGACGATGTCGCGCGGCTCCACTTTTCCGCTGATTGCCAGCGGCGACCGGAAAACGACCGCGTCGTCAAGATTCGCGGTCAGTTTCAGGGTCGGCAGGCCGACGAGATCGTTGGCGCGGAAAAGAAGATAGGCGATGACGAGAACGGCGACGACGATCGCGGCGAGGGTTTTTTTGTTTAATTTTTTAATAACGAAGCGGTTGGCGGGCAGTTTATCCGCTTTTCCGGACGCCCGCAGCGTCTCCCCGGCTTCTTTTTTATAGAGATTCCACAATTCGCCGCCGTCGTGGTTCAGAGCTTGGGCGATTTTGAAAACGTATCCCCGCGCGTAAACTCCCGCCGGCAGTTTTTTGAAGTCATTTTTAAGAAAGGCGTTGATGTAACGCTCCGGAATATTGGTGGCGTGAGCCAGTTTTTCGGCGGAAAATCCTTTAACGGCCATCTCCCCGCTTAAAAATTCTCCGAATCCTTTGCTGATGTCTTTGGGCGTCATCGCTGATATTTTACCCGTTCTCGGCGTTTTCCACAAAGACCTCGCGCGGCTTGGCGCCGTCTCCGGGACCGACGATGCCGCGGGCTTCCATCAGATCAAGCAGGCGGGCGGCGCGGGCGTAGCCGACTTTAAGCCGCCTTTGCAGGAGCGACGCCGACGCTTTTTTCGCGTCCCTGACCGTCGCCACGGCCTCGTCAAAAAGTTCGTCGGAATCGTCTCCGGAAAAATCGTTAAAAATGTCCTGGCCGCCGGAAGCGGGCGTTTTTTCAAAATTAACTTCATCGCCGCCCGATTCTTTATTGTTTTCGCCGATGAAATGGATGACTTTCTTCACTTCTTCTTCGGTGATGAAGGCGCCCTGAATTCTTTTCGGTTTGGAAAACTCCGAAGAAACGAAAAGCATGTCTCCGTTTCCGAGAAGCTTTTCGGCGCCGGCGGAATCAAGGATGGTCCGGGAATCAATCTGGCTGGCGACTTGGAGGGCGATGCGGGACGTGATGTTCGCTTTAATGAGGCCGGTGATAACCTCCACCGACGGCCGCTGGGTGGAAAGGACGAGATGGATGCCGGTGGCGCGGGCCATTTGGGCGAGGCGGACGATGGAGCCCTCTATTTCCCGTCCGTAGGTGGCCATCAGGTCGGCCAGTTCGTCCACGACGATGGTGATCCAGGGAAGAATCTCCTGCGGCTTGGACGCGTTGTAACTTTTTATGTCGCGGCTGCCGGCCGAAAGAAGGAGTTCGTAGCGCCGCTCCATTTCGTTGATTGCCCAGCGGAAAACCCCGATCGCTTTTTTGCCTTCGGTGATGACCGGCGAGATGAGGTGCGGGATGCCGTCGTAAATCGACAGTTCCACTTTTTTGGGGTCAATGAGGATAAGCCGCATGGTTTCCGGCGAATGGCCGTAAAGCAGCGACATAAGCAGGGCGTGGATCATCACCGATTTTCCCGAGCCGGTGGAGCCGGCTATGAGCATATGCGGCATCTTGGTAACGTCGCCAAAAATCGGTTCGCCGCTCACGTCCCGGCCGAGCACGAATCCCAAGCCGCCGATTTTTTTAAACTCCGGATAACCGAGCATCGTTCCCAGGCGGACCAGCGCCGCGGATTTGTTGGGAACTTCAATGCCGACCAGCGACTTTCCGGGAATGGGCGCTTCTATTCTTATCGGATGGCTGGCCAAAGCGAGCGCCAGATCCTGATGCAGGGCGGTGATCCTGGACAACTTCACTCCCTCGGCCGGTTTGAGAGTGTAGCGGGTGATGGACGGACCGACGTTGATCTCTCCCATTTCCACCGGAATGCCGAAACTTTCAAACGTTCTCTTGATGACGTTGGCGTTGGCGCGCAAGTCGCCGAAAGTCGGCTTTTCGCTGACGGAATGAAGAAGAGAAAGCGGCGGGGGAACGTAGTTTTTCATTTTTCTGACGGGAGCGTCTTTGATCGCCCCGTCTTTTTCTTTATATTCCACAATCTTTCCCTCGTCCTGTTTTTTAACCGCCGCGGGCTTGGATTCGGCCTCTTCCGCTTTGTCCGCTTCGGCCGGAGAAGCGGCGATTTTTATTTCCGGTTCCGGGGAGGCGCTCAAAACGTCTTCTTTGACGCGGCGGTATATTTTCAGGGGAGAATTCAAAGCGATCAGCGTGGAGGCGACCGCCAGCGCGGACAGAATGACGAGGGACGCCGTGAATCCGAAGGGAATTTCCAAACTGCCGGAAATTTTTCCGACCAAGCCGCCGTTGTCCGGAGAAAGAACGTCAATTAAGCCGAGTCCGGAGATGACGAAAAGAAAAGCGCCGAAGAAAGTCGCGCTCAAGACGGAATTTTTCTCGTAAGCGACGAAAAGAGCCGCGATGCCAAAAAGCGTCGCCGGAATCAGGTAGAACCCCCAGCCGAAAAGACGCTCCAGAACGCCGTAAATAAAGTCGCCGGCCGGCCCGGCCTTTCCGAAACTGCTTAAAAGCAGCACGACGGCGGCGCCGAAAATAAAAACCGCCAGCACGCTTTTTTTGGTTTCCGGATGAAGGTCGAGCTTTATTTTTTTCGCGCTTTTTTCCCCGCTCGATTTTCTGCTTTTGTTTTTTTCGTTTTTCGCCATTTTAAAAAAGTCGCCGAATGTTTCTTCATTTTAACCGTTTTATGGGGTAAAATTCAATAAATGAAAACCGTCGCCATTTTCAGGGCTTACGATGTTCGGGGAAAAACGCCCCGCGAGCTTGACGGAAAAACCGCTTATCAAATCGGCCGGGCATTCGCCGTTTTCCTGAAAGAAAAAACGAAACGGCGCGGTTTAAAAGTCGTCGTTTCGCGGGACGCGCGGAAGTCGTCGCCGCTTCTTTTGGGGATGCTGGCAAAAGGCATAACCGACGAAGGGGCGGACGTCGTTGATCTCGGACTGACCTCTACGCCTCTTCATTGTTTTGCCGTTAATTTTTTAAAAAGCGACGGCGGCGCGATGGTAACCGCCTCTCACAATCCGGCGGAATACAACGGATTTAAGCTTCATCTTCGGGGAGGGGCGCCGATCGGGATGGGGACGGGACTGGAAAGAGTGAAAAGTATTTTTGAAAAAGAAAAATTTTCGGCTGAAGCGCTCCGTCTCGGAAATGGAAAAATCCGAACGGCGAATCTCCTGAAAAAATACGTTGATTTTGTTTTGGAAGCCGAAAAACCCGCCGCCGGCGCGAAATTAAAAGCCGTCATTGACGCCGGCAACGGCGCGATGATTCCGGAATTGAAAGCGGCGGAAAAAAGAATCGGCGTCAAGGCGGTTAAATTGTTTTTTAATCCGGACGGCCGTTTTTCCGGCCGCGGTCCCAATCCGCTCAAAAAAGGGGCGCTGGCGCCGGCGAGGAGGGTGGTTTTGGAAACGAAGGCGGATTTAGCGGCGGTTTTTGACGCGGACGGCGACCGGGTCGTTTTTCTTGACGAAAAAGGTGAAGAAGTTCCCGCCGCCATCGCCGCTTCTTTAATGGCCGATTATTTTTTACGGGAAAATAAAGGCGGGAAAATTTGGCGCGGGCTGACGGTTGGTCGCATTTTAGAGGAAACCGTTTTGGCGCGCGGCGGGCGGCCGCTGACGGGGAAAGTCGGCCGGACAAACGCCAAAAAGGACATGACGAAGCGGGGCGCTCTTTTCGGGGCGGAGGCGTCCGGCCACTATTATTTCAAAAAGTTTTTTTATTCCGATTCGGCGCTTATGGCGTTTCTCTGCGTTATAAAAATTCTGGCGGAAAAAAAGAAGCCCTTTTCCGAACTGGCAAGACCGTTTCGAAAATATTTTCAAAGCGGCGAAATAAACGTAAAAATCGCGAATCGGAAATCGGAAATCGCGGAGGGGCGGCGGATTTTCAAAAATCTGGAACGTCGTTTCGGGGGTCGGTGCCGCATTTCCAAATTGGACGGCCTATCGGCGGACTGCGGCGATTTTTGGTTTAATGTCAGGAAATCCAACACCGAGCCGATGTTGCGCCTTAATTTTGAGGCGAAGGAAGCGGAGCTCGGCGCTCGGGAGCTGGCGAAGCTGAAAAAAAATTTTAATGCGGACTTTTTGCACTATAATGATCGCGAGCGGAATCATCGCCGCGAAAGATTATGACGGAAATCAGCGCCGCCGAACTGCGGCAAAAAATTGAAAGCCGCGAAGATATTTTTATCGTTGACGTCCGAACGGAAGAAGAATTTAAGTCCGGCTCTCTTGCTGGGGCGGTTAATTTGCCGCTTGATAAACTGCGCCGCGGCTTTTCTTTAAGCGGCTCGGGAATCAGTCCCGATAAGGAAACAATCTGCATTTGCCGCGGCGGGATTCGCAGCGGCGAAGCCGCCCGTCTTTTGGAAAAAGAGGGATGCCGCGACGTCAAAATCTTAAAGGGCGGGCTTTTAAGTTGGAATTGCCAACAGGGAGAACGGGAAGGCGGAATATAGAATCTGGAATTTGGAATAA
>CAYHUJ010000036.1:0-5567 GCA_964360035.1 uncultured Candidatus Saccharibacteria bacterium
GGATTCGAACCCCCAATAACAGGTTCGAAGCCTGTCGTGATATCCGTTTCACTACGAGGGCAAGTACGGCGGGCGGGGAAGTCAACTCTATTCGTTGAGCTACGCCGACAGAAGCCGCGCCAGTGCCTCAACCACAGCGGAATTTTAAAAAAAATCGCGCGCGGAGTCAATATTATGTTAATCTCGGGCGGCTTTTGTGTAAGTAATCGTGAAAGTCGTTTTATTCGTACTCTTGCTTCTAATTATGCTAATGACGATGTTTTCTTGAAAATCGGCGATTTTCTTGAATTTTATGGTGATAACGGAAACTGTTTCATAAACCTTTCCCAAGTTCTCCATTTTCCATCCGTTTTTGGAAAGCTTTTCATTGTAAAGATTAAGGTAGAATTCCTTGACTTTTTCCGATGGCTCGTCGGTGATGAACGCGACTACCGTCGCGGGCGGTTCCTGAAGATTGGTAATCCCGCCGACGATTGACGGTTCAAAAACGGAAATCAGTGAATTGAAGGGCGCCGGCAAGCCGCTTTTTGAACTATTGGCGGTCCAGGTTATGTCGCCGATTTTTTCGCCCGTTGCGCCGGGGATGTCCATTTTCATTTCGTTAACCTGCCCGGTCGGCGCCCCCGATATTTCCACCTCCACTTTCGGCGACTTGTATTTGAAAGCGATATAGCCGGCGATGCCGCCGACGATAATCGTTGATCCGGCGATGATAAGGATGATTTTAAGCAGGGGGGCAAGAATCATATTTTTATTTTAAGCAATAATGCGGCGCAATGGTTTACTCGCCACCTTGTAATCCGGGGCACTTATTTGATGTTCCCGCGCTTCCACCCGATCCGGCGCTGCAACCATAACTGATGCTCATTCGATTGAACGCGCCGCGCTCTTCAATTTTAATCCCGACATATTCGTTGAGATTTTCCGACAACCTTAATCTCCATTTGATTGTTTCAATAGTCGCCACGGCAAACGTTTCTTGTTTCCATCCCTTGCCGGCTAAATTGGCGGCGAAATAATCAAAGTAAAATTTTTTTATTTCCTCGGCCGGCCTTTCAATCTTAAAACCGGCAATTCTATCATTAGGCAGATAATAGTTCATAACCGACGGCTCAAAAATCGGTATGAGCGTTCCGAATGGCGGTTTTAATTTTTCCTTGGAAACAACGGGTTCCTTGCCATTACTTGATTGTTGCGAAGTATCTTTTTGCTCCATTGACTGCGGCGCGGGCGTTTGTTTGGCTTTATAAACGAAAAATCCGCCCGTTATCGCCGAAAGCAAAACGACGAGCGCTAAAATGATTTTCAGAAAAAACGGCATTTTTGATGATTGCCTAAAAACGGCCGGTTTAGCGCGAGGGATAATATTGGCCGACGTTTTTTTCCATCATCTTGGCGTAGATGAAATAAGCGACGACGCTGCCGGCGAGATTGATTGCCAGCCCCGCCAGCCCGAGAAAGGCGACGGCTCCCAGTCCCAGTAGCGTTCCGATAATCGCGCCGATGACCCGCGGCCAGAAAAGAAGCTTGAACAGCGTATTCAGCTTATTGGCGAGAATTTTCGCCTGAAATCCCATGATTGGTTCGTAAAATTTCGCCAAAACGAAACCGCCGATGGCACCGAAAACGGCGCCGTAGATAACGTCCTGAATCAGGCCGCCGATGTTAATGAAAGAGCTCTGCATCATCGCGTTGCCCATCATCGTTCCGAAAACGCCCAAGCCGCTGATGGCGCTTCGGACAAAGAAATAAGCGGAAACGGAAGCGACCAGGGAAGTAATGACGCCCGCGACGACGTTCCAGATGGCGCCCCATTTGATTGTTTCAATTGTTTTTTGGTCAAAAGTGAACAGATCGCTTTGCCCGTCTTTGGCGGGGTCTGTCGCCGGCGAAGCGGGCGCTGGGGAAGTGGCGGAAGGGGACGGAATACCCGTCAGCGCTTCGTTAATCTCGTTTTCCGGCCACTTGGCGTTTATCAGGGTGGCGCGGATTTGTTCGTCCGTTTTTCCTTCGCTCCTTGCCTTGGAAACGAAATCCGTTAATTGTTGATTTGCCATATTTGCATGTTTTTATTTTAATGTTATTGGCGATTCTATCGTTTGCGCGACTTAACGGTAATTATATATTGATTTCGCGCGGTGTCCAAGAGCGGCTGTGGATAATTCGTGTTAGAATAAGTTACAAATTATGACCGGGACAAAAAAACCGAACATTCCGCCGGAGATAGCAAGGGTCGCGGACGGTCTGAAAAAAGCCGGCTTCGCGACTTATTTCGTGGGCGGCTGCGTTCGCGACATTTTACTCGGGAAAAAGCCGAAGGATTGGGATGTAACCACTAACGCCCGGCCGGACAAAATAATGGAAATTTTCCCCGATTCTTTCTATGAAAATAAATTCGGGACGGTCGGGGTTAAAGTAGAAGCGGAAAAGGGGAAGACGGAAATAGTTGAAGTGACCGCTTTCCGCAAAGAGGGGAGATATTCCGATTTTCGCCGCCCGGACGAGATTCAATTCGCCGAAACGATTGAAGAAGACCTCGCGCGCCGCGATTTTACGGTAAACGCGCTTGCTTTGAGTTTTTCCGAGCGGGGGTCGCCGGAAATCATTGATCCGTTTCACGGCCGAGATGATTTGAAAAATAAAATCATCCGTGCCGTCGGCGATCCGCGGGAGCGCTTCGGGGAAGACGCCCTGCGGCTGATGCGGGCGGTTCGCTTTGCCTGCCAGCTTAACTTTACTGTCGCGGACGAAACGGCGCGGGCGATCAAGGAAAAAGCGGGGTTGCTGGAGGCGATTTCCAAAGAAAGAATCCGCGACGAATTGCAAAAAATCGTGACGAGCGAAAAAGCGGCTTCCGGAATCGCGATGTTGGAGGATCTGGGGCTGTTGCGCCATATTTTGCCGGAACTCCGCGAGGGGCTTGGCGTCGGGCAAAACAAACACCATATTTACAGCGTTTGGGAGCACAATCTGCGCGCGCTTGATTACGCGGCCTCCAACGGCTATTCGTTTGAGGTGCGGATGGCCTCTCTTCTCCACGATGTCGGCAAGCCCCGCTCCAAGCGTGGCGAGGGTCCGGATTCCACTTTCTACAGCCACGAAATAATCGGCGGCAAAATGACGGCCCGTCTTTTGGACAACCTGAAGTTTCCCAAGGAAACGATTGAAAAAATCGCTCATCTGGTAAGACATCATCTTTTTTACTATAACGTTGACGAAGTGACGGAAGCGGGCGTGAGAAGGTTTCTAAGTCGGGTCGGCGTTGAATACATTGACGATCTTTTCAAAGTCCGAGAAGCGGACCGGATCGGCTCCGGCGTTCCGAAGGCGGTGCCCTACAAGCTGCGCCATCTGAAATTTATGATTGACAAAGTCCGCCACGACCCCCTTGGTCCGAAAATGCTGAAAGTGAACGGCGGCGACGTGATGACGATCGCCGGCCTTGAGCCCGGTCCGAAAATAGGGCGGATTTTGGCCGTTCTGTTGGAAGAGGTGCTGGATGATCCCAAGAAAAACGATCGGGAGAATTTGAAAGACAGAATTTTTACTTTGGCGAAATTGTCCGATGAAGAGCTGGAAAAGCTGGCTCAACGCGCGAAGAAAACGAAAGAAGAATTTGAATCGGGCATTGTTGAGGAAATGAAGAAAAAACACTACGTCAAATAATTTTCGGCTGTTTGCCGTTGCTTTTGGCGGATGTTTGCGGTATGCTAGGCGTCAGATTCCGATTCGTTTTCTAACGGGCTGTAGTATACCGGTAGTACGTGCGCTTCGGGTGCGTAAAGACCGGGTTCGATTCCCGGCAGCCCGACTGATCAACGCGAGGGAGGGATGAGCAGGCAAACTGTCTCGCTACGCGAGATCTGCCGTAGGTATGACTTTGCCTGCGTCCGGAATCGAAGACCGCAGCGATATTCCGCCGGCAAGCGGAATCGCGAGGGGCGGCCTGCGAGTTCCGCGAAGCGGAAACTTGTAGGCCCTTTTTTATTGCGATCGGACCGGCGATCTAAGGGATCGCACCGCCGTGAAAATAACGTGAGCGAATCCCGTAATCAGCAGGATGTAAGAGGGGAATTCGTATATTTCGCCGAGTTTGGCCTCCAAGCC
This sequence comes from uncultured Candidatus Saccharibacteria bacterium, assembly GCA_964360035.1. Classification (GTDB taxonomy): domain Bacteria; phylum Patescibacteriota; class Minisyncoccia; order UBA6257; family JACRHY01; genus JACRHY01. The sequence continues at coordinate 4,108 of CAYHUJ010000036.1, forward strand.
AAAAAGATCGTCCGCCAGGTGCCAGAGAGTCAAAATAAAAATCAAAATAAAAAAAAGCAAAAGAGAGCGGAAAAGGCGATGGCTCAATCCTTTTTTGATCAGCCGGTTGATGAAAATAGCGGCCATCCAAGCGAGAAGCGGTTGGGCGATCGCGAGGGCAATGTGGATAAAACGCGTCATTTTTATTTGTTGATTTCGCGATTTTTTTCGATTATAATTCAAATCAGTTTTTTTATAAAGGAGGAGGGCGCATGGCGGACAGGGCAGCGTTTCTGCGCGATTTCATTTATGAATCCGATTTAATTGAAAATATCCGGGACGACAAGGCGCGGTTGGAGAAAGAAATATCGGCAGGTAAGCCGGACGGCCATGTCGGGGCCGCGCTTTACTTAAGGGCGTTGGCGAAAAACAAAAAAAGATTTTTGAGGGAGAGCGACATTAAAAAAATACAGGGCCTGATTACGGAAGAACAAGGCGAGAGGGGAACGGCTTGGAGACTGAAGCCGAAATGGATTAGCGAATACCGCGATGTCGGAGTGAGTATTGCCGGCCGCGAATGCTCGCCGCCGGCCGATGTTCCAAGGCGGATGGAAAATTTTTTGTCGCGGATTAACAAGTGGCAGAAAATTCATCAAACACTGCCGGAGATTCACAACTGGGCGGCGCTGGCCGATTTCCACTACGATTTTGAGCGGATCCATCCCTTTATTGACGGCAACGGCCGGACGGGCCGGCTGATTGTCCTGTATTTGGCGTTTTTTATGAATAAAGAGCCGTTTATTTTCACCGATCATGACAAATACGCTCTTTATTATCCCTGCTTTCAGACGGAAGAACGGATATTGATGCGCAGTTACTTTTACGGCAAATCCGGAAATTTAAGCTGATTTTAAACCAAAAACAATCCCCTCCGAAATTAAGAGGGGATTTTTTGCGTGTTTTTCCGCTAAATTTTCCCGACCAGATTGAGTCCGGGCTCAAGCGTTTTGTCGCCGGGTTTCCAACTGGCGGGACAAACATGTCCCTTGTGCTCCGAAACGAATTTAGCCGCCTGAAGTTTTCTTAAGAGTTCCCCGGCGCTTCTTCCGATGCTGTTGTCGTTTATTTCCGCGGAAACGACTTTACCTTCCGGATTGATTATGAAAGTGCCGCGCAAAGCCACGCCTTCGTCGTTGAGATAAACGCCGAAAAATTTGGAAAGCTTACCCGTCGGGTCCGCCGCCATCGGAAAGGTTATTTTTTTAACAGCCGGAGAAACGTCGTGCCAGGCCTTGTGCGCGAAAACCGTGTCGGTGCTCGCCGAAATCACCTCCGCCCCGATTTTTTTGAAGGCCTCGTAATTATCGGCCATTTCTTCAAGTTCAGTCGGGCAAATAAAAGTGAAATCGGCGGGGTAGAAGAAAAGAATAAGCCATTTTCCCCGGTAATCGCCGAGCTTCACTTTTTTTATTTCGTCGTTC
>CAYHUJ010000037.1:0-5252 GCA_964360035.1 uncultured Candidatus Saccharibacteria bacterium
AAGCGGAGCGAGCAAACTGCTTTGCTCGCGTGAGGATGAGAAGCGCGGAGCGATGTTCCGCCAGCCGGCGGAACCGCGAGCGGCGGGCTGCGACCGAGCCCCGCGACGGCGGGGCGAGAGTTGTAGCCGAATCCTCCCGCTTCCGAAATTGAACGCAGTGAAATTGAGAAAGCGGAGCGAGCAAACTGCTTTGCTCGCGTGAGGATGAGAAGCGCGGAGCGATGCCCGTCCGGCGTTTTTTAATTGTTATTTTTTGGGTATAATAATTCGCGATGCTTATTTTTTCATCGATTGAAAACGTCATTTTTTACGCCGGAGCGCTGGCGGCGGAAATTATCGGAACAATCACCGGATTCGGCTCGGCGACGATTTTCACCGCCGTTGCCGCTTTTTTTATGGACATCAAAACGGCGATCGTCGTCGTCGCTTTCTTTCACCTTTTTGGCGCGGCAACCCGCTTGTTTCTCTTTCGTAAAACGCTGGACAAGCAGGTCGCGATTTTGTTCGGTCTTCCCGATATTTTATTCACCGTCATCGGAGCCGCTTTGATACTCGCCGCCCCCGCCGAACTGATAAAAACCGCCTTCGGAGTTTTTCTTATCGGTTACTCCCTCTTTTCTTTCTTCAAACCGAATATGAATTTACCGAGAAAAACGGCGACTCTGGCGGCCGGCGGTGCATTGTCCGGTTTTCTGGCGGGGCTCATCGGCACCGGCGGCGCCGTCAGGGCGACGGCCATGACCGCTTTCGGCCTGCCCCGCGATTATTACCTCGGCACCGGCGCCCTTCTTGCCGTCGTTACCGATCTGACCCGTTTGTCCGTTTATTTCACTAACGGCGCGGGAGGACAAGTTGAAAGTTTTCTTCCGATGCTCGCCGTTTTCCTGCTGGTCGCCGTCATCGGGACAATTATCGGCCAAAAAATCGCCGTTAAATTAAAAGAGTCGCTTTTTCATAAGGTGGTCTTAATCGCCCTGACCGCGGCAGGAATTAATTTTCTTCTTTAGCGCGAGATTTGATATAATAAAGCCGATGAGATATCCGAAAGAAAAATCGGCCGTCGTGGAAATCGCCAAAAAAGTAATGCCGGCGGTCGTTTCCATCGCCGTTTCCAAAAGCGTAGAAAACGTGGAAAAAGACCTGGGAAGCGGCTCCTTTCATCTTTTTCCTTTCTGGCACAGCCATAGATTCAAAATTCCCGAAGAAGAAATAGACCGGCGCGGAATGGTGAAAGTCGGCGGCGGCTCCGGATTTATGGTTGATTCCAGCGGAATCGTCGTTACCAATAAGCACGTCATCGCCGACAAAGACGCCGAATACGCCGTCATCGCCAGCGACGGAAAAAGCGCGAGCGCGAAAATATTGGCCCGCGATCCCGTTAACGACGTCGCGATTTTGAAAGTTGATTTCGGCAAGAAAATGCCGACGATAAAACTCGGCGACTCGTCTCAAATAGAGCTCGGGCAAACGGTTCTCGCTTTCGGCAACGCTCTCGGAATGTTCCAGAGCACCGTTTCTTCAGGCATCGTTTCCGGTCTTTCCCGCGCCATCACGGCGGCTGTTGACTTAAAGTCCATTCAGGAAATGCGCGGCCTCATCCAAACCGACGCCGCCATCAATCCCGGCAATTCCGGCGGGCCGCTGGTGGATATTTTCGGCCGCGTCATCGGCATCAATACCGCCGTCGTTTTCGGCGCCCAAAATATCGGCTTCGCCATTCCGATTAACTGCGCCAATCGCGACTTAAACGATCTAAAAAAATATGGCCGCATCAGAAGGCCGCTGCTCGGTTTGCGCTACCTTATCGTCAACGACCGCCTGCGGGAAAAAATGGGTCTGCCGGTAAATTACGGAGCGCTGGTAATCCAGGAGGGCCCCCACGACCACGGCGTCGTTCCCGGCAGTCCCGCCGCCAAAGCCGGAATAAGGGAAAACGACATCGTTCTGAACTGCAACGGCAAAAAAATAACCGCCGAAAAAACTATCCAGGACTTTCTGGAAAATATGGCCGTCGGCTCCGTTCTGAAGCTGAAAGTCCTTCGCGACAATCGGGAGCGGGAAATAAAAGTCATTCTCGCGGAAAGAAAGTAGGCCGCTGCCCGCTTCTCCGCCAAGAGCGCGGGGTATCTTGGTATCTTAGTATCTTGAACGGAGCATTTTTCCAAAGCCGCGTAAATCCTCCTTCGCCCACCCGCGGCGAGCTTCGGAGGGATTATTCTCGCGGAAATAAAAAAGCGGCTTCCGAAGAAGCCGCCTAACCGACAAAAAACCGCCGCAAAACTTTTTGGTCATACTTGGCAAAGCGGGCGCTCTTCCAGGGAACCGCCAAGAGGGCGTAATCCCCGTCAACGGAACCGCAATTGCCGCAGCGGTCAAAAAGGTAGTACCCCTCCGGATACCCGTCCTCCTTTTTGACCTCCATCTGAAACCGCTCCGTCGCGGTCTCACACTTCGGACAAATTTTCATCCTCTTCCTCCTTTCTTATTGAACGTATTATTGAACGCCGCATTTTTCCATCCGTTCCGCCAGTTCCAAAAACCGGCCGAACGGCGATCATTTTTCGAGCGCGTTCGGCCCTTCCGATTTCCGCCTCAACCGCTTGAACGTTCCGCGCGCCCTTCCAGGGAAACGCGGACATCAAACCGGCGATGGGGTAAATTGCCCCGCATTTTTTACAAAGAAAAAGCAGGTAATAATACCCCCTGGCCGCCATCTGGATTTTTTCCAGCCAGTGTTTTTTAGAAGCGGGAAGACCGAAACTGCACGCCGGACAGGAAACGCCGACGAGGCGCTCCTTCCGTTCGCTCCCTTCGTTTATGTCCACTTCCTACCTCCTTGTAACGATGTTAATGAGCTTATCTGGAATAAAGATCACTTTCGCGATATCTTTTCCATCCAACCACTTTTTAACATTATCGCGGCCAAGAGTCAATTTTTCGGCTTCTTCCCGCGAAAGGCCGGCCGACGCCTCCAAAGAATCCCGCATTTTTCCGTCTACTTGGACGACCAAAACGAAGTTTTTTTCAACAATCTTATTCTTGTCGTACGCCGGCCATTTTTCGGCGTGAACGGATTTTTTGCCGTTTAATTTCCGCCATAATTCCTCAGCCAGATGAGGCGCGAATGGAGCCAGCAGTTTAATAATTGTTTTCCGGTCTTCCGTTTTCAGAAACGGCCGCTTTTCCAGTTCGTTGATTAAAATCATCAGAGCGGAGACGGCCGTATTGAATTTGAATCCCTCTATGTCTTCGCCGACTTTTTTAACCGCCCGATGAATCGCCCTCTCCGCGGCGTCGTTTTCCGCGGCGTTTGTTGTGGCGCGCCTTACTTCTGCTTTCTCTGTCTTCGCGACCAGATCGCCGACCCTTTGCAGAAAACGGCAGACGCCGAGAATTCCCGCGGGATTCCACGGCCCGCCCTGCGAATACTCGCTCATAAAACAAAGATGCATTCTCACGGCGTCGGCCCCGAATTCCTTGACTAAAGCGTCCGGATCAACGACGTTACCGCGCGACTTGGACATTTTCTGGCCGTCGGGACCGAGTATGGTTCCCTGATGGCGCAGGGATAAAAACGGCTCTTTGAAACCGACGATTTTTCCGTCATAAAGCGCTTTCGTGAAAAAGCGGGAGTACAAAAGATGCAGAACCGAATGCTCCGCTCCCCCGACGTACATTTTGACCGGCAGCCACGCCTTCATTTTTTTTACATCGGCGAATTTTTTGTAATTTTTCGGGTCGGTGTAACGCAGATAATACCAACTGGAACAGACAAAGGTGTCCATCGTGTCTGTTTCCCTTTTCGCCGCCCCGCCGCATCTTGGGCATTTGATGTTGACGAATTTCTCCGACCGCGCCAGCGGCGACCTGCCTTCATCGATCGGCAGATAATCCTTGATGTTCGGCAATTTTACCGGCAAGTGTTTTTCGGGAACGGCAATCCAGCCGGGATTCAGCAATTCTCCCGCGGAAAATTGTTTGCCGTTAAGCGCTTTTACCCGCTTTTCGCACGCGGCGCAAAACACCAGCGGAATCGGCGCGCCCCAGTACCTCTGCCGCGAAACCAGCCAGTCGCGGAGCTTGTAATTCACTTTTTTGTTTCCAAGCCCCCTCTCCGCCAGCCATTCAACGATTTTTTTCCTCCCCTCTTCGGATTTAAGGCCGGTGAATTCTCCGGAAGCAACAAGGCGGCCGTCTTCTTCAAACGCCTTCTCCAAAATCGGGCATTTCGGCTCCGGGTAAAATTCGCAAATCACCTGCTTTATCGGCAGTTTGAATTTTCGGGCGAATTCAAAATCCCGCTGATCGTGCGCCGGCACCGCCATTACCGCGCCGGCGCCGTAATGCCCGAGAACGTAATCGGCGGCAAAAACCGGAATTTTCTCGCCGTTAGCCGGATTGACGGCGTAAACCCCCTTCAATTCCACGCCGGTTTTTTCTTTCGCCAGTTCGGTTCTCTGCAATTCCGATTTCTTTTTCGCCTCTTCTATATATTTTTTTACTTCTTCATAATTCTTAATTTCCGATTCGTAATTCTTGATTATCGGGTGTTCCGGCGCCACCACCAAATAGGTGCAGCCGAAAATCGTGTCCAATCTTGTCGTAAACACTCTGATTCCCGATTCTAAATTCTTGATTCTAAATTCTATTTCCGCCCCCTCCGAACGGCCGATCCAGTGGCGCTGCATCGCTTTCGTTTTTTCCGGCCAATCCAAACCGTCCAAATCGTTCAGCAGACGTTCGGCGTAATCGGTAATCCGCAACAGCCATTGTTCAATTTCTTTTTGGGTAACGGAAGACGAACAGCGCTCGCACTTGCCGTCAACCACCTGCTCGTTCGCCAGAACGGTGCGGCAGGAAGGGCACCAGTTGGCCGGCGCCTTTTTGCGGTACACCAGCCCGCGGTTGAAGAGATAAAAAAACATCCACTGCGTCCATTTATAGTACGCGGGATCGGCGGTGACTATTTCCCGCGACCAGTCGTAAATATTCCCCATCGTCTTCAGTTGTTTGCGCATAAAGGCGATGTTTTTATAAGTCCAATCTTTCGGATGAATTTTCCGCTTGATGGCGGCGTTTTCCGCCGGCAGTCCGAAAGCGTCAAAGCCGATCGGCGACAGGACGTTAAAACCGCTCATTTTCTTGAAACGCGCGTGGACGTCCGCCGGCGCAAAATTGTACCAGTGCCCGATGTGCAGATTGCCGGACGGATAAGGGAACATCACGAGATGATAAAAATTTTTCTTTCCGCG
>CAYHUJ010000038.1:0-5161 GCA_964360035.1 uncultured Candidatus Saccharibacteria bacterium
TCCGCTTATCTGGCGGTTGAGCATTATCGCGGCGCGGCGGCTTTTTGTCTGGTGACGACCGGTTGCGACAAGGTTTTAACCAGCGCTTTCGCCGTCATCGCCGGCGTGCCGGTGGCCGTTCTCGGCGTCGTTTTTTACGCGGGCGTTTTGATCGCCGCTTGTCTTTTTTATCGCGCCAAAAGTGTCCGCGTTCTGGCGACGGCGTTTTTACTCTCTCTCGGCGGCCTTCTTTTTTCGCTTTATTCCGTCTATCTTCAGCTGGCCGTCATTAAAGCGGTTTGTTTTTACTGCATGATTTCGGCCGCCGCCGCGACGCTCCTTTTTGTTTTGTGGTCAATTGTTCTTGTCAGACGGATTGTTCCCCGGAAAAATTCCGTTTTGCCGCGGGATTTGGTATAATGTTTAAAAAAGGGCGACATTAATAACCATCGCGGAGATTTATGAAAAATCATTCTCACGACCTCATTCACCAGCTTTCCGAGATGCTGGACAGCGTCTGGCGGATAGATCGCCATTATTTGGGCGATGCCAAAACCTGTAGCGACGAATGCGTCAAAATATGGGAGAATTTGAGGAGCGATCTCCAGAAGCAGTGCGAAATTTTGCAGGAATCCATCAAAAAGCACTGCGCCGAAGACAATCTGAAATAATTTTATGAAGCTGACTTTTTGGGGCGGAGCCAAGTCGGTGACCGGTGCCAATTATCTGCTGGAAAGCGGGGCGGCGAAAATTCTGGTTGATTGCGGGCTGGGGCAGGGTTCAAGCTACGCCGAAAAGCACAATTTTGACCCGTTTCCCTACAATCCGGCGGAAATTTCCGCCGTTTTGATCACGCATGCTCATATTGACCACACCGGCCGCTTGCCCAAGCTTTGCAAAGACGGATTTCGGGGGAAAATATATTCCACCGAACCGACCCGCGACTTCGCCGAGCTTCTGCTGGTTGATTCGGAAAATCTGCTCAAGCAGGAAGCGGAAAAACACGGCCGCGAGCCGCTTTACAATCTTGACGACGTCCATCGGGTGATGGATTTGTGGGAGGGCGTTGATTATCATCAACCTTTCCGAATCGGCGATCTGGAGGCGGAGCTTTTTGACGCCGGCCATATTCTCGGTTCCAGCGTCATCGTCGTCAAAGCCGAGGGGAAAAAAATCGTCTTTTCCGGCGATCTCGGCAATACCCCCGCGCCGATCATCCGGCGGCTGGAAAAAATAGAAGAAGCGGATTACTGCCTTACGGAATCCACTTATGGAAACCGCCTGCACGAAAGCCATGAGGAAAGAAGGGGGCTTCTGGAAGACGCGATTGAAGAAACGGTGAAAAAAAGCGGGACGCTGATGATTCCGGCGTTCGCGATGGAGCGCACGCAGGAGCTTTTATACGAACTCAACGAACTGGCGGAGCACGGCCGGATTCCCAAAGTGCCGGTTTTTATTGACAGCCCGCTGGCCATCCGGCTGACGGCCGTCTACCAGAAGCACCAGATTTATTTCAACAGCGAAACGAAGCGGGTCATCAGTTCCGGCGACGCCATTTTCAATTTTCCCGGGCTGAAAATGACTCTGACGACCGAGCAATCCAAGGAAATCAACGAAGTTCCGCCGCCTAAAATCATCGTGGCCGGTTCGGGAATGTCCAACGGCGGAAGGATTCTTCATCACGAAATGCGCTACCTCTCCGATCCCAACAGCGCGATTATTTTCATCGGCTATCAGGCAAAGGGGACGCTCGGCCGGCAGCTTATTGAAGGCGCCGCGTCGGTCAGGATTTTCGGCGAAGATATTCCGGTGCGCTGCCGCACTTTAGGCATCGGCGGTTACTCGGCTCACGCCGATCAGGCGCAGATTCTGGACTGGCTCAAACCGATGCGTTTTTCCCTTAAAAAGATCTTCGTGGTCCAGGGCGAAGAAGAATCAAGCGGCGCGCTGGCCGTCAAAATCCGCGACGAGCTGGCCGTTGAAGCCGTCGTTCCCAATGTGGGCGAATCTTTTGAATTGTGATAAAATATTTTCATTATAAATAAAAAGCGGTTTCGCAATCTAAAGCAATAAAACAAAAAAAATGCCGGCGAAAAAAAACAACGTTAAAAACGGAAAACGCTTAAACGCCAGTCCGGGATTATACCAGCCGAAGTACAAAATCTGCGTTTCCGGCGCCGCCGAAACGGGGCATTGCTCTTCGGGCGCTTTGGAAGCGGCGCAGGAAGTCGGGCGGGAAATCGCCCGCCGCGGCTTCGTTCTGGTAACGGGAGCGACCACCGGCATTCCCCATTGGGCGGCCAAGGGAGCGAAGGAGGCCGGCGGCACCGTCATCGGCCTTTCGCCAGCCGTTTCCGAATCCGCCCACGTGAAGTCATACCATCTGCCTCTTGATTATCACGACCTTATTATTTACACCGGTTTTGACTATTCCGGCCGGAATCTTTTGCTGACCAAATCGTCCGACGCAGTTATCACCATCTGCGGGCGGATGGGCACTCTAAACGAGTTCACCATCAGCTTTGAAGACCGCAAGCCGATCGGCGTTCTGGAAGGCACCGGCGGCATGGCCGATATGCTGAAGGAAATCGTCAACGGCGCCCATCGCGGTCCCGGGAAAGTCGTTTTTTCCCCCGATCCGAAAAAGCTTCTGGATATGCTGGTTGAGCTGATAGAAAAAGAAAAAGCCGCCAACGGCATTTTGTAACTCAAAGAACTCAAAACCAATGACGGAATTTTTGAATCAGCAGAATTTGGAAATTTTCGGCCAGCTGGCGCTGGCGGTCGTTTTGGGCGCGCTTATCGGCATTGAGCGGCGCATCGCCGGCAAAAGAGCGGGGATGCGGACTTACGCTCTCGTCTCTATGGGTTCGGCGCTGTTTTCCGTCATTTCGGCGGTGGCTTTTTCCGAATTCATCGGTGTGACGAATTTTGACCCTTCGCGCATCGTTTCCCAGATCGTCGTCGGCGTCGGTTTCATCGGCGCCGGCTCCATTATTTTTCAGCGGAGCTCTCTTCACGGCCTGACGACGGCGGCCGGCATCTGGGTCGCCGCCGGCATCGGCACGGCCGTCGGTTTCAAACTTTATTCGCTCGCCGTTTTCGCCACTATTTTGACAATCATCGTTTTTATAATTCTTTGGCTGATTGAAAAGAAACTAATCGCGAAATGGCCTTACGTCAATTCGGACGCGGATGCGGGGGAAAATTAAAGGATTTTTACCGGCTTTTCCTTCTGCCGGCGAGCATTTTGGCCGGCACCAGCATTGGCGCCGGAATTTTTTCCCTGCCGTTCGTTTTTAATAAAACGGGAATTAGCGCCGGTTTCGTTTATCTCGCCGTTTTTTGCGCGGTTTTTATTGTTGTTCATTTGATGTACGCCGATATCATTCTGCGGACGGAGGGCCGGCATCGCTTTGTCGGTTACGCCCGAATTTATCTCGGCGCCGCCGCTTCCTGGCTGGCGACGGCGATGACGGTTTTGAGCATGGTCGTTGTTCTTGTTATTTATCTCGTTCTTTCCGTTTCTTTCGTCAATGTAATCGTGCCCGACGCGCGGGGCGATTTTTACAAAATGGCGGTTTTTTGGCTGTTTGGTTCGTCGGCAATTTTTTTAAGCGTCCGGCGGCTGGCTCTCGCGGAGTTTTTGGTTCTGGGAGGGATTATCGCCGCCATCGTGATTATTTTTGTTTTCGGGATTCTCAAGGCGGGAGATTTCGGAAAAATTAACTGGCTGTTTTTTGACTCCGCTTATTTTCTACTGCCCTTCGGCCCGATTTTGTTCTCCTTGTCGGGAAGGCCCGCCATTCCGGACGTGGTTGATTATTACGAAAATATTGGCGGCAACCGGCGGAAATTAATTAAAAAATCCCTTATTTGGGGGACGATCGCTCCGGCGGTCGTTTACGCGGTCTTTGTGCTGGGCGTGCTTCTTCTTTCCGGCGCGGTTTCGGAAGACGCGATTTCCGGCATTGCCGGCGCGCTTCCGCGCTGGGCGCTTCTGGTTATCGGCGCTCTCGGCGTCATTTCCCTGTGGAGTTCCTACATCGTCATCGGAATGGACGTCAAGGACATTCTCTCCTACGATTTTCGTGCGCCGAAAATCGTTTCCGCGCTTCTCGTTGTTATCGCGCCGATGGCTTTGTTCATGGCGGGATTTCAAAGTTTTCTCGCTTTGGTCGGCGTCGCCGGCGGCGTTTTTTTGGCGCTGGAGGGGATTTTTATAGTCGCGATGTGGAAGCGCGCCGCCGCGCTTTCCCCCGCTCCGTCCGCGTTTTTCGGAAAAATGCCGCCGGCGGCGCTTTACTTCCTCGCGGCGATTTTTACTTTGGGAATGATTTATGAGATAATAAAAAGCGGAATGTAGAATATAAAATATCAAAAAACAAAAATGGCGAACATTTTCAGAAAGCAGTATGACGTAAAATTGCCGCGGGAAAGGACGGAGGCGCACGAATTTCCCGTCGCCGCCGGTCTTGTTATTTGTCCGCGATGCGGCGCGGTTTATCACAAAAAATCGTGGCGCGCCGGTTTGGAAAAACTCAAGCTTCCGGAACGCGATTATCCGGTTAAGTTCGCTCTCTGTCCCGCCTGCCGGATGATAAAAAGCGGCCAGTATGAGGGGCGGGTAACCGTCAAAAACGTTCCACTGAAAGAGCGCGACTTGCTTGTCCATCTTGTTGAGGCCTATTGCCGGCGGGCGCAGGATCGCGACCCGATGGACCGGCTCATTAAAATCGGCGGCAGGGTGGATTCGCTGGAAATTCTTCTGACCGAAAACCAGCTGGCCAACAAACTGGCGAAAAAAATAAAAGACGCTTTTAACAAAGTCGGCGCCAGGATTTCCCACGCCGCCGCGCCCGGCGATGTCATTACGATTACCGTCACTTTCGGCAAATAAACTGCTCCCCCCTTCCCTCTGGCTTTTTTTGTTTTCTCTGCCGCTCGGAACGCGGAAACTGCTTTGGCGTTTTACGGCCGGCTTTGACGAATACGAGGCGGTTTTCCTTTACGCGAGCGATTTTTTTCTTATCGCTTTTCTGGTTTTGTTTTTCTTTGCCCGCGGGTTTGACGGCTTGGGAAAAAAAATCGGCGGAAATTTTATCGCCGTTTCCCTGTTTTTTTTGATTCTTTTTTCCGCGTTTTCCGTTTTAGCGGCCGATTATCTTCTCTTGTCTTTCTT
>CAYHUJ010000039.1:0-5140 GCA_964360035.1 uncultured Candidatus Saccharibacteria bacterium
AAGGAGAATTGGGATAAGTCAATAGGGTGCATAATGAATCCGGGCGCGTGCGCGTTTCGGGCCGTCATGGAGAACCTCTCCGGAATTTTATACGCCGTCGTTTTCGTAATGGCGCGGCTGTTTGACTTGGCGGGATACCTGGTTAATTACGCCGTTAATTTAAACTCGCTGGTGCTGATCCATCCGATCGTCAAAATCGGCTGGATGGTCACCCGCGATCTGGCCAATCTCGGCTTTGTTCTCGCCATCATCATCATCGCTTTTACGACCATTGTCCGGGCGGCGGGTTTTGAAACGAAAAAAATGCTCGTCCACCTCATCGCCGCCGCCATTCTCATCAACTTCAGCTTCGTCATCGCCGGCGTTTTCACCGATTTCGCCGGAATGCTCGGCGGTTATTTTCTGGAAAGGGCCAATATCGGCTCGGGGAAAAACACCGACCTCGCCGGCGCCTTTGCTAACTCGTTCCAAATCCAAAGATGGTCGTCAACCGAACCGGCGCAGAAATCGGAAAAAAGAGAATTATATAATTGCCCCGATCCGGGATTCGGGGGCCTTTCGGACGATTTTCTCAAAAACTGCCCGAAGATAACCAAAAATATTCCCCCCGCTCCTCCCGATACTTACGCAGCGATCAAGGACGACGCGTCAAAAATGTTAAAATTAATCATTTCCATCATTTTCGCGATTATCTTCACTTTGCTGGGGGTAATTTCCTTCCTCGGCATCGCCGTCGCTCTTCTGGTGCGCTACATCGCGCTCGGAATGCTTTTGATTCTGATGCCGATTGCCTGGCTTTTCTGGATTCTGCCGCAAACGGAAGGCCTGTGGAAGCAGTGGTGGACAAAGTTTATGCAGCAAGTTTTTTTCTTCCCGGCCGTTTCTTTTTTCCTTTACCTGGCCGTCGCCGTCACTTTTTTCCAGGGAACAACCGAGAATATCATACCGAGCGGCGCCGGAGCGAGCGCGTCTAAGATTACCATGCAAGGAGGCGCCGACGAAACCATCGCGCAAATGATTTTGGTCTTGGGGTTCCTCATCGGCGGGTTGATAGTATCTCAAAAGCTCGGCGCTTACGGGGGGGGCGTCGGTTACGCGATGGCCAGCAGGGTCGGCCAAGGCGCGAAGGGTTATATGCAAAATCGAGCCACGGGAGCTAAAAACCGCGCCCTGTCCCGATACGGGGAGCGCGCTTCCACCGCCTTAGCCGGCATTCCCGGATTCCGAGGAGTGTCGCTGCGCATCGCCGGCGCCACGGCGGGCATAAGCGAAAGCGTCAAAAAGATGCAGGATGCCTTTTCCAAGATGAGTAAAGACGCTCTGGCTAAGGCCAAGCCGGGAATCGGAGCCAGCGCCGCCACAAAGGCCGCGTGGGCCAACGCCGCCGCCGCCAAGGGGGCATTAAATCCGGCTGATGCGCAGGCGTATCTTTCCTACGCCAGGCAAACGGGCGTTGCCGGCGACATTGAAGCCGCCTTTCCGCACCTCGCCGGAGACGACGCGGCGATTTCCAGAGCCGCTCGCAAAGCCGATATAACCAAAATGCATTCCGACGCTCTATTAGACCATCGAGTTCTCGCTTCGCTCACCCAGGGGCAATTCAAAACTTATGCAGAAACTCAATCCATAGAAGATATACGGGCATTAAGAGATAGAATACTGGACGAGGCGACTAATCCGCAAACGCGTCTTGATGCCAGAACGCTGGCCAATTTACAGGCGAGAGCGGCTTATATAGACCAAAACCCGCTTTATCAAGTATGACGATTATGACGATAAATAAAACTATAACGGAATTAAATCCGCAAATTAGAAAATGGATCGGCTCGGATCAGGTAATTGTCGTCATCGGCGAGTTAAATAAGAAATACGGCGTATCAGCGAAAAAATTAAGCGTCATTCCCCGCTTGGTTTTGCATATCACGCTAAAAGTCGCTGAACCGCAAAACTTTACGCAAATGCTCGCCGAAGAGCTGAATGTCTCGCAAGCCGCCGCCGTCGCCATCGCCGATGAAGTGCAAGAGAAGATTTTCCTTCCCGTCAGAAAACAGCTCTTTGACGACGACATTGACATCAACCTGATTAAAACGACCCTGCCGGGAGCGGGGATAGACCACAAACCGGCTATTGAATACAAAAAACCGGAGCTGGCGGTAAAACCGCCCGCCGCTCAAGCGGAGAAAACGGAGCGGGTCCCGCAAGTTGCGGAACAAGTCCCGGCCGCGCCGACAAAAGAAATGGCGGCAATTCCTCCGCGTGAAGAAATAACGCCGAAGCCGCTGGAAAGCGTCGTCGCCGCTCCTTTAAGCGCGACTTGGAGCGAACCCGCGGTTGCCGCCGTTAAACCGCCGGCGGCGGGCGCGGCCGGCGGCGGAGAGCCGGCGCCGTTTGTTCTGCATCAGGAAAAAGAGAGCGGTTTTCAGCCGATTTTGGAAACGCGCAAAGTCGCGTTCGCGCCGGCGCCGACGGGCGAAATAAAAAAAGCGGCGCGTCCGATCGCCGCGCGGCTGGAAATAGGCGAAGAAGCCGCCGCGCCTGTGATGAGCAAGTCCGAACCGCCGCAACAAAGAGTCGTCCATTACAGCGAGTTCCGGACGCCCGTCAGTCCATTCGGCGCGGCCCAAAACCAACCCTTCGGCGTAACGCCGGGCCAATTTTCCGGAGAAGCGAAGCCCGCCGGCGGCGAAACCCCTTCCGCTTCCGCGCCGCTTCTCGCGCAACCGCTTTTGCGCCCCGACGGCTCCGGCGGACAGGCCGCCGAGAAGCAGCCGCTCCCCAAAACGCCGGCTCCTAAAAACGAGGAGGTGGTTGATTTGGCCGCTTTCCGCAAAGATCAGAAGGTGGCGGTGAATAAAAATACGGTGGACTTAAGATAAAAATAAAATATCAAAATGCAATTGGCTTACATTTTGATTTTTGAATTTTAATTTTTGAAATTAAAAATGGCCCAATTCCAGGTTCCTCAATTCCAGGTGGAAGAGCGGATCGTCGGTCCGCTCACCCTGAAAAAATTCGGCTATGTCGCCGCGGCCGCGGTCGTTTGTTTTATTTTATTTTTTTTCCTGGTTTTCTGGCTGTGGCTGATGGTGGCCGCGGTTGTCGGCGGAATAGCCGCCGCCCTGGCTTTCATTACCGTTAACGGCCAGCCGCTGGATAAAATCGCCGTCAACGCTTTCGGCTATTTCTGGAATCCGCGGTTTTACAGCTGGCAGCGCAAAGAAGAAAGGCGGGTTTTTGAGCTGCCGACGATTGAGGAGGCGCCCGCGGAAACCGGCGCGCCGGCGAAAGAACGCCTCGCCGTCCGCAAAAATCTGAAAGACCTCTGGCAAAAACTACAGACGACCAAAACCTCCATTCCCGAAAGAGAAGAGTCGCTGAAGCCGCTGGAGGAGCCGCTGAAAATGAAAAAAGAAAAGTACGGCGCGTTCCGGGCGGCGACGGGGGAGCGGATAATAATGAAAAAGGTGAATTACTGACAAAAAGCGTTTCGCGTTTAATTTTAAGATGATATAATAAGCGTATGGCCGAAAAACAGCAATCAACTTCCACCCAGCAATTCGTTGAAATAGACGCGATTCACGACGGCGTTATCGTTTTGAAAAGCGGCGGCTTACGGCGCGTTTTGATGGTTTCCGGAATCAATTTTGACCTGAAAACGGAGGAGGAGCAGGCGATGATCATCGGCTCCTACCAGTCGTTTTTAAACACGCTGGATTTCACTCTTCAGTTTTTCGTTCATTCCCGCAAGCTGAACACCGAGGAGTATCTCGGCTTTCTGAAAGAGCGGCGGGAAAAAGAGGATAACGCGCTGCTCCGGACGCAGATAGACGAATACGCGGAATTCATCCGCTCGTTCGTGGAAATGAACGCCATTATGGAGAAGGCGTTTTTCGTCGTCGTTCCCTACGATTTCATCAGCGCCGCGGCCGTCTCCGCCGCCCTGCCGATTCCCGATTTTTTGAAATTCTGGAAAACGAAATCAATGGAGGTGGAGAAAAAAGCCGTCAGCGCCGATTTGGAAAGCAAAATCCAGCAGATAGGCCAGCGAACGGAGCAGGTGGCCGGCGGTTTGCGCCAGATCGGCCTGCGCGCCGTTCCCCTGAACGCCGAGGAAACGATTGAGTTTTTCTACAATCTTTATAATCCGGAAGCGGTAGAGGTGAAAAAGCTGAAAATAGCGGGAGAATACTAAAGAATACCAAAAAGCAAAATTATGGCGGAAAAAATAACGACAACCCAGGCCTACGAAAGTTCGGAAAAAGACGTCCGCGACGTTATCGCGCCGGCGGCTCTTGAGGTCAACCCGAAATACCTGCGGCTCGGCAACAAATTCGTCAAAACGCTTTTCGTTTTCACCTACCCCCGCTATCTTTCCACCGGCTGGTTTTCGCCGGTCATCGACCTTCCGGCCACGCTGGACATCTCTTTCTTTACCCATCCGGTGGACACCGTTTTAGCGCTGCGGTCGCTCCGAAAAAAATCCGCCAGCATTGCGGCGCAAATCGCCGCCGAGGAGGAGGCGGGGAAGGTGCGCGACCCGATGCTGGAAACGGCCCTGGAAGACGTGGAGCATCTGCGCGACCAGCTTCAGCAGGCGCAGGAACGGATTTTCAACGTCAGCGCCTATATCACGATTTACGCCGAAACGACGGAGGAACTGAACAAACTGGAGGGAGAAATCAGCTCGCTGATGGAAAGCCGTCTGATTTACGTCAAGCCGGCCCTTTTCCAGCAATTGGAGGCCTTCAATTCCGTCCTGCCGTTAAATCAGGACCGGCTGGCGATTTCCACGCCGCTTAATTCCGCCACCGCCGCTTCTTTCTTTCCCTTCGTCTCCCCCGACTTAACGTCAACCAAAGGCATTCTTTACGGCATCAACCGCCACAACAACAGCCTGATTGTCTTTGACCGCTTTTCGCTGGAAAACGCCAATATGGTCATTTTCGCCAAATCCGGCGCCGGCAAATCCTACACGATGAAGCTGGAAATCATCCGCTCAATGATGATCGGAACCGACGTCATCGTCATTGACCCGGAAAACGAGTATGAGACGCTCGCTCGCGCCGTCGGTGGAAGCTTTTTCAACATTTCCCTCGCGTCCAAAAACCACATCAATCCCTTTGACATCCCCGTCGTTCCC
>CAYHUJ010000040.1:0-3421 GCA_964360035.1 uncultured Candidatus Saccharibacteria bacterium
TCGTCTTCCGCCGCGGCTTCGGCTTTTTGGGAAAAATCGCCGCCTTTTATCTTCTCGGCCGTTTGCGTAAGCCGCGCTATCGGATTGGCGATTCCCCTGGCAATCACGTAAGCGATCCCGACCGACACGGCGAATACGGCCGAAATAATGAAGAGGAGGTTTCGCTGCGCGTCTCCGAGACGGCCCAGCGCTTCGTCCTGGCCCATTTCCACAATCAGCGTCCAGCCGTTCGGCAGGCACATTGAAGCGCCGATAACGGGAGCGTCAAGATAGTTTCCGTAAAGAGCCGATATCTCCTTATTTTCCTCGCGGCATTTCCGGACCGGCAAAACGTCCGCTTTGCGTTTTAAAACGGCATCGGGCGCGAATTTCAGCTCCGTCAGGGGAAATCCCTCGGCGTTCACCAGATAGGCCTCAAACGTTTGCATCCTTCCCAAAATGCCGGAAATGGCTCCGAACTGAATCTGGCGCTCGCCGGCCATCATCGCGCTAAGATTCTTGGCATCAACAAAATTAGCGAGGACGCCGACTAACCGGCCGGTATTTTTATCGGTTAGGGGAGCGGAAATCGCCAAAACGCTCTTTCCTTCAAAATGACGGGAAATAAACACGTCGGAAACATAAACTTCGCCGTAATTGAGTTCTTTGGCTTTGAAAAAGTAATTTTCCGCCGATTCGTCGTGACCGATCTCTTTTTTATCCGTGGAAGCGACGACGCGCCCGTTTAAATCAAGGATGTCTATGCCGAGAAGGAATTTATCAAGGGGCATCTTATTTCTGATTAAATGTTCCGCCAAAAGATCGCGGACCCGGCCGTCGCCCCCGACGAAAATTTCGGCCGCCAGATCGCGGATAAGGCCGTCGGAAGAAAAGTCAACGGCCCTGCCCTTAAGCATTTCCAAAAAATCAAAAAAATTCCCTTCTTTCGTTTCGGCCACCAGAATCAAATCGGTCAAGATCTGTTCTTTTAAAATTGTCCCGAATTGCCGGAGGGCGAAAAAAGCGACCATTATGGAAGAAAAGGCGGCGAGCAAAATAAATCCGGCGAGGATTCTTGTTTTTATTTTTATTTTCAGGCGCCAGATCATCTGTCTTTATTGCGCGTTTTTTAACCGCTCTTTTAATTCCGCGATTTCTTTCTTCAATTCTACCATTCTCAGCTCGCGGCCGACCATAACGGCGGACAGCCGCTCCAAGTCGGCGTTTTTGGCCGTTAGTTCGTCTTCCCGCTTCTTTTCTTCCGAAATATCCGTAATAAAAGTGAAAAGATATTTCGGTTTCCCGTTGTCGCGGTAAACGTTGACAATAAGATGAACGGCTGTTTTTGAACCGTCCTTGGCGACAAAACCGGCATCGGCGGAAAACGGTTTGCCGGACTCCAGCGTGGCTCTGATTCCGTTTTTGATTTCTTCAACGCAATCCGGCGCGAGAAAATCAATGTGTTTCATTTTTTTTATTTCTTCGCCGGAGTAGCCGGTCAATTCCAAAAAGGCGTCGTTGGCGTCAACCATCCCTCCGTCCAAATCCGCCATCCCCCACGCCTGCGAAGCCCTTTGCAAAACGTCGGACAACCGCCGCGTTGAAACGAGCGCCGCGGCCAGTTCTTCCTTGGAGCGCGCCAGATCGGAATTCATTCTTCGCAGAATATAAACCAAAAACACCCCGATTAATAAAGCCATCAAAAGAAAAATCATCGCCATATTGATGATTTTTAAAGCTTCGCTCCGCGATTCTTCAACGATCACCCCCCAGCCGGTTTTCGCCACGTATTCCCCCGCCGCCAAAACATTCGTCCCCCCTTCGTTGACGTAGGAATATTTATCGTCGGCGGAAAAAACGGTTTTTTTCTCTTTTAAAACGCCGGTAACGACCGCCCTGGAAGAATAATCAAGATTTTTCAAAACCAGCGAAATGTCCTTGTCCGCTATCAGAACGCCTCTTTCGTCAACGACGTAAACCTTGCCGGAATACGGGGTCTTTATGCCCTCAATAATTGCCAAAACCGACCTGATCCGCAGTTCCGCCGTCAGCGCGCCGGTCAGCCGCCCGTCGGCCGCCAAAACGGGAACGCCGACGGTCATCACCGGTTCAAAACTTTCGGAAATCGCAACGCGCCCGAAAACCGGCCGGCGCGTCCGCGCGATTTCCTGAAATTCCGGCGCGGCGGAAATGTTCCCGAAATCGGACGGCAAAACCAGCTTGAATTTGTCGTATTTGAATACCTCGTTTCCTTCGGCATCCGCGACCGCCACGCGGGAAAACCCCTCGCCGCCGAGGATTTTCCTCGCGATTTCGCCGTTTTCCGGATCGCGAAGCTCTTTTTTGAAATGCCTCGCGGGAATCGCCAACTCCATTATTTTTTCCTCCAAAAAGAAAGAGACGGAGCTTCCGGCTCTTTTGACCGCTTCCACTTCCACGTCGCTTATCCTGTCCCTCAAAGCAGCGGAAATCGGCAAAAACCACACCGCGTTAATAAGGATTATCAAACCGAGAATCAGAACGTATAAAATTTGGGAAAAAAAATCCCGTTTCATATAACTTTCCGCGCAAAAATTTCGCGCAAAGACCCAGAACCCATCTCAAAAATACCTCCGACCCGCGTTGCGGGCGGTTTCTTCGTATCCGCAAGGCGCGGCGAGGAGAGCGTAGCTTTAGCTACTCTGACGTATCCGCAACGCAGCGGGACGGGAAAATCGCCGCAACCCCAAAGGGATACGGCCAATTTCCGCAATACCCGCATCGCCTCCTCCTCGGAGTGCGTCAAGCACCCCTTCGTCGTCGTTCTTTGGTCTTGCGGAAATTGGCTCATATCGCGGGCGGAAATATTTTTAAGATGGGTTCTAATATTCCACAACCCGGTCGGCTCTTTTCAAAACCGCTTCGGGAAGGGAGATTCCGAGTTTTCGGGCGGCGGTCAGATTGATGATGAATTCAATTTTATTCGGCTGTTCAAAAGGCACATCTTCCGGCCGCGCGCCGCCGATGAGGATTTTTTCGGCCATTTTGCCGAGCGCTTTCCCCATCTCAAAATAACTCGGTCCGTAAGAAGCCAGGGCGCCGCCCGCCAGCGATTCCTCATCGGGCATAATTATCGACAGTTTTTCTTCCGCGGCTTTTTTCAGAAACAGATCGGATTTGGAAAAGAGCGTTCCGTGAGGGTAAAAGATAAGCGCGTCAAAGTCCTTTCCGCTTACCGCCTCCAGTGCGCCGGCCGTTTCGTCGCTGGTCGGGTTCGTCAGGGGAAATTCCGTCAGCGCCAGACCGAGGGCGGGGGCGGCGGCATTGGCGATCGGCCGCGCCTTTTTTGTCGCACCGCAGGTGGTATCGTAAAAAACCGCCACTTTTTTAGCCGCCGGGACAAGCTCTTTTAAAATTTCAAAACGCTTGGGGGTAAGCTCTATGTTCTGCTGGGCGATACCCG
>CAYHUJ010000040.1:3521-5018 GCA_964360035.1 uncultured Candidatus Saccharibacteria bacterium
TACCGGTAATAAACGCCGCCCGCCGCGGCAACCGCCGCAATGGCCAAAATAATTGCCGCCGTTTTTTTATTCATAAACTCCACTATAACACATTAACGACGGCTCTCCCAAACCGCGCGAAAGCGCGGGGTCCGAACTACGAAGCGCGGATTATTTTTCGAACTTCTCTCAAACCCCAAAAGAAAAAGGAAAAAGCGACGAGCATCAATGTAACCTCGCCGATTTCTATGTAAATTTCCTCGGCTTGCAAAGGGATGACCCGGTGCGTTTCGGTCAAAAACTCAAGGAGATGGATGGCGACAACAAACAGCAAACCGGCGGTCATTTTCGTAATCACCCCCATGACCGGCGCGATGTCGTATTTTTTCGCCCGATTGGACAAGGCGTAAATTATCACTATCAGGATAATAAACGGGAGAAGATGCGTAGCGCCGCTTTCGGCTAAAATTAAAATCAGGTCTTCCATAATTTTTAACTTAACTTTTAACTTATCTTGGTTCCGTTAATTTAGGACAATGACTGGAAAGGCAATCGGCCAAAAACCGGTAGAAAAAAATCATTCCCGCGTAAACGAAAAGGTGCTTGACGAGGTCAATGCCCTCTTCGCCCAGGCCAAAAAAATTTTCCACGCCGAAAAACGCGGCGGATAAAGCGAACATTCCAAGTGCCGCGGAAAATTTCGCCGCCTTTTTTAAATCAACGACCGCAAAAGAATAAGCGGAAATTAAAACAGCCGCCAGAACAGCCGCCGCCTTCATCGCCAAAAAAACGGTTTCCATCGTTCAAATACTTAAATAAAGTTAATTATGGCGCAAGACGTTTTTAAAAGTTTGCCGATGATAGTGGAAAGGGCTTCTTTGTGCTTTTTGACGATTGCGGGACTGCGGAATTTTTCGCTGAACTCCACCAGCTTGCCGAGCGTCGCCATAATCGCTTCTTTGGTCGGATGGTTAAAATCGCCGCCAGCCTCGCCGAAAAATTGCCGAATCAACGCTTCCACGTTCGCTTTTTTCAATTCTTCAAATTCTTTTTGGTTTTCAACCGTCGTAAACTCTTTCATTTCCTCAAGCACATCCGCGTGCGCGGCGGTAAAGCACCTGACAATGGCGTCGCGGGCCATTTCCGGCGTTACCGGATTATGGATGTTGATGCCGTAAACAACGCACTCCTCTCCGCAATGATGTTGATTTTCCATACCCGCCATTATAGCAAATCACCCGGTTTTAAAACAAGTTGTAAAAAGAGAAATGGGCTATCCACGGCGCGTCGTGAATAGCCCCATTTTTTTGACCGCCGATTTGAAGACGGCGCAAAAACAATTCAGGAAGCGGGCCCGACAAAAAACCCGCCTTGGAGGCGGGGTTTTTGTCGGGCCTTGTCTTGCGATTACCCGGCTAAAACCAGGTGGGCGGTCTCAATGGCCGGCCACAGCCGACCGTTATTTGACCTCCCTTGCAAATTAGATTTGATCCGGAATCTACTTTGACAAGGCTCAAC
>CAYHUJ010000041.1:0-4787 GCA_964360035.1 uncultured Candidatus Saccharibacteria bacterium
ACGCGCACGCGCCCGGATTCATTATGCACCCTATTGACTTATCCCAATTCTCCTTCGCTGTTTGTTTTAGGTAGCCCGTCAGTCCCGGGGCCGTTTTATAATCTGGAGAAATCGCCGGCTCGCCCTCATCAGAAGATACTGAGACTGCATCATCTGCTTCTGCCGTATTGGTGTTGTCAAGCGGCAAAAAAACGCCGATTGCTATAGCCACCATGAAAATCGCGAAGAAAATTGTTTTTTTGGGCATCGTCGGGTTGTTGAGAAAATTATATCAGAAATTCTCCGTGCTTTCACGTCTCTTGGTTTTTTTATAAGTATTCATAGATATCAAAATTAGTTTTAAATAATTTTTCATCAACAGTTCGTATAAGTGAACCACCACGAACCGGCGCCGCACTGGTTATTGTCGCCGTATTGCGCGGTTTGTTTTTCTCGCGCGGCGTCGTCATTGTTGCAGCTGATGCCAATCTCGTACTGGGGATTGGCGTTTTGTTGGTCATTAAGGCACTTGGCTTCATCGTCAAAACACCATACCCCTCCCGCGTGGCAACCGCCACTCCCTCCCGCCCCTCCCGCCCATCCCGCTGGGAAAGTCGTCTTCGTTTCTATCTTCATGACGGAAATGCACCATTTAATGTCGTCAACTTCTTGTTGCGTTACCGTGCCGTCGGAATCGGTTGTTGTTTCCATTTTCGTTCCCGTCTTTTTTTCATGACACCCGTTATTGATCACCTCTCCCTTGTTCTTGTTCTCCTCCTCAAATTTTTTACACTCATCTTCGGTGGCGAAGCAGCTCTCCTTGCCGGTACTGGTGTCCTCGGCTCTGATTTCTTTGCCTTCCTGCTGGTTCTCAAAATGCTTGACGCAGTCCCCCTTCTTTTCGTCCGGCCAATCGGCGCAGAGGCAGTCGTATTTTTGGGATCCGGTGTACTCCTTGCATTTCTGGCGCCTCTCTTCCGATTCGGCGTCGGCTTCGTCGGACGACTTCATTCCCGCCAAGCCCTTCGCTCCGGATTTGATGAGCCGGTTGACGGCGGCGTCTACGATGGCGCCCACGTACGCCGAAAGATCCTCGGAATTGACGATGAAATCAATATCCGAGCCGATTGCCTTGGAAACTTGATTGCCGATAACAGTGCCGGGGGTGGTCGTCTCCCATTTCAGGCATCTTTTGGAATTTTGAACGTCGTACTGGACGCATTTTTTGGTGGACAGAAAACCGCTGGCCGCTTCGGCTTCGGACGCGGCGGCGTTGGTTTTCTGAAGGGCGGCGTTGACGAGCTCGTCGTTGGAAACGAGATAAAGCCCGTAGAAATTGTTTTTGGGCTCCCAGGAGGCGCGGTAAGCCGGCCAGCCCCCTTTTTTGAAGTCAAAATAAAACGAATTGATGTTCTTGACGATTTTATTCAGAGAACATTTGACCTGTTTGGAAAACTTGGGCACGGGATAGAAAGCCATCCTCATCTGGACGCTGAAGGGAGCGCAGAGATCGGCGCCGCCCAGCTTATCGGCGATCATTTCGCCCACCGCGTCGCTGAAGGCGTCCTGCAGAAATCCGTTCCAGTCGGAGACAAACTGCGGCTTTCCCCCTCCGTTGATCCAGACGATTATCTGGTCAACTATCATATCCAGCATCCTTTTCTTGAGCCGATTGGCGATAAACTGACCGACGAACTCCTTCCAATATTCCAAGCTAAAACCTGCGAGACTGGGAAAGTCCCACGTCGGCCAGGTCGCGGCGGCTATTTGCGGCTTTGTCTCCATCTTGCCGGAGTCCAAAAAAGGAAGGGAGAGCGGGGCGAGAATGGCGACGAAGATAAGAAAAACGAGGAATTTAGGCATTGTTCGTAACCACTTTATAATACAATAAAAGCAAAAACTATTAAAAAGATATAACCGTAATAAAGGCCAAACACCAACGTCTCATTGTAGTTTTTCCGATTGATTGCCCAAACGGTCATTGCGCCGAACAAAATGGCAAATGGCAAAATCGGAAGTTTGTTTAAAAACAACGGCATTAAAATAAATGCCAGAAACATCATTGCGCCAATAATTACTTTTCCTCTTTTTTCACCGAAAATGACCGGAATGGTTTTGACGCCGACGGCTCTATCTCCATTAATATCCTTAATGTCCTTAAAATTTACTCCAAGGGTTAAGCAGGCGAGCGTCGCGAAAATAAATTCTTTCGGGAAATTATTCAGCGCAAGAGACGGCGAAACGGCAAAAAATCCGGCCATCATGAACAAAAGAGACGCGACCGCTATTGATAGAGGATTAAAAAAGGGCAATTTTTTAATCTGAAGCGGCGGCGAGGAATAAAGAAAAGCGATAATATGCGCCCCGACGACAAATAACAGGGCATAATAACCGAGTATAAGCGCGCCCCAAAGGGAAAGTAAAAAAAGAACAGCATTGACGCTTTTAGTTTCTAAAAGGGTTATTTTTACGGCGGGCAGGGGGCGATGGGGGTTAGAGATCAAATCGCTCCGAAGATCAACGATGTCGTTGTGACCGACCGCGAACGCCCACCAAAAAGCGATAGTTAAAAAGAGAACTATCAGCGCGATAATATTGAAAATTGTAAGCGGCGGAAGCTGCCCGAACGTTATAAAAGAAATACCGATTCCCATCAGCGCCATTAACCAATAATGACTCAACCTTTCCGGCCGCAGGTTTTTTAAGAAAGCAAAAAACGCCTCTTTTTTCCAAAAGTAAAACAATAACGCTAATCCGGCGGAAAGAAAAATAAACACCACCGATGACATCATCAAATCAAAAACAGCGTTCATTTTTTCCAGAGAAAATTGCGTTGAAAAATATCCCCGACCAACGTTCGGGCTATCATTTGCCATGGCTTTCTCGTAAAAAGTCAGCGGCTGTATATCGGCATCCGCCACCGCCGCTTTATTTAAAATGAAAATAACGCCCGGCAGAGATCCAAAAAAAAGAATCAAAAAATAAATTATCAATCCGACGGTTAAGCCTTTCAACGCGCTTTTCGATTTTGCACTCACGTAAAAAATGACCATAGCCAACACCGCGGCGATTTCCATTCTAATGCCGGCGCTAATGGAGGGATTGGCAAAAAAGCCGACGGCTTGTCTCAGCCATTTATTTGCGTCGGGGGGGAATAAATAAGACAACGGTTGACCGGCGCCGCTCGTCATTAAATAATCGGCGATAATCGGGAAAAAAATTATCGGGAAAACGGCTAACTGAACCCTGGCGATTTTAACTATTGTTTCTTGGGTGAGTAAATGAATAAAGATGATTATCCAGACGAAAACAGCCGCAAACCACAGGGGAATATGAACAAAAATAGCCGTCCAATCTAAAAAGCGCCCGAAAATTCCCGGACTGGAGAAACTTTCAATAATTCCCCTTATTATCGTGATACCAAAAAAAGTTAAAACAAAAAAATAAAAATCAATATCCGCGTTTTCAATTTTGGCAATCCATTTTCTCATTATTTGATGACGCTCCGACTCAATTTTTGCATATCATCGGTTGAAAGTTCCTGCGGCCGGATGGCGACGCTTAGGCCGTTCGTTTTCAGAATTGCCGCGGCGGCCGCTTTATCCATTTTCAGACCGGCGGAAAGATTATTAAGAAGAGTTTTCCGTGGCTGGGCGAAGGCGGCTCTAATGAATTTATAGTAACATTCTTCTTCCCGTTTTGTCTCTTCCCGTTTTGTCAGCCGCTTGGCGCGGGTTGTGAGCGCGATGACGGCGCTGTCCACTTTCGGAACGGGACGGAAATGTTTCGCGGGGATATAGCCGATGATTTTTGCCGTTGCCCAGAATCCGACGGCGGCGGCGAGCAGATTCATTTTTGGGGGAGTGGCGCAGATTCTTTCGGCGACTTCTTTTTGAACGGTCAGAGCGGTAAGGCGGGGCTTGTTTTCCATCTCCCCGACGGTTCGCAGCAGTTTTCCCGTTATGTAATAAGGGATGTTGCCGGCGATTTTATAATCGCCGGCTTTTAATTCCCGTTTTTCGGTCAGGCCGGGCAGGACTTGCAAGATATCGCCCTTAACAATTTCCAGATTTTTTATTTTTTCGTCCGCGGCCCATTCTCTTAAATCTTCCGCCAGCTGTTCGTCTTTTTCCGCGGCGATGATCTTAACCGGATGTTTCGCCAGCTCTTTCGTCAAAAATCCCTCGCCCGGCCCCACTTCAATAATAATGTCGCCTTTTTGGATTTCCAGCGCGTTGACGATTTTTTCGGCGATTTCCGGGTCGCTCAAAAAATACTGTCCCAACCGTTTTTGTCTGGCGGATCTCACGCGTTTAATGATAGCAAACGTTTCGTCTCGGCAAAACCGTGCCTATCAAGGCGCCAGCTCCCCCCCATCACGATAAAAGGAAAAAACGCGTAGTCGTGCCTGGTGCGGTTCCAGGCGGGCAGCCCGCAGGTCGTGCAAGTATCCAAAGACCACCAAGACGACGTTCCGGTGGCGTTCGTCCCCTTGAGAATGACGTTGCGGTTTTGATAATCGTAGTAAGTGGTCAACCGGTAATAACGGGTGGGATCAAGCGGAATGGTGAGATTGTTGAATTTTACCTCGGCCTCTTCTCCGGTAAAAGGAGCATTGTTGGAAATGTCGTAAGTTTTCAGGTGGTCGTTATCAAGATAATCGCCGCCTCCCCTGTATTCTCTCAGCCAGACGCGAGAAGCGTAGTTGTCGTCGGGACCGCTTAGTCGGCCGCGCAAGGTGAGAGAGCGCAGCGTTCCGGAAGCGGAAAAATAAAAAATCCCCCGCTCGGTCTTTTTGAAAACCCGAG
>CAYHUJ010000042.1:0-4547 GCA_964360035.1 uncultured Candidatus Saccharibacteria bacterium
CCAGAAAATCAACCACCTCGTCGATTGTAAAATCCTCTTTGCCAATCCCGAGAAAATGCCGGTAAACCGATTCAATCACCTGAAAGTCCTCCGGGTAATCAAGGGTCAGGCGAAAATTACTCGCGTCCTTGCGGTACGACACCACGGAACGGGAATACAAATTCGTATTTTTGCTGATATAGATCGCGAAGGTCTCGCGATCATCCGGAGTAACCAATACCGCGTCCAGATGCTCCAATAAATTCCGCGGCAGTACTTCCATGCTATAACCCTCGGGGAAGGTCGGCGGCAGGCAGGTCGTGACGAACGATACGCGTTCGCCAAGTGTCCGATAACGCCCGATCACCGCATTAACGAGTTCGGGATCCACCATCGGCGAATCGCCGGTCACTCGCAGGACGGCATCCGCTCCTGCCAGCCGTGCCGCGGCGAGCAAGCGCCCGACAACATCAGTCACCTCGCCGCGCACACAGCCCAAATCACGCTCGGCGGCGAATCCCGCCAGCGCGTCGTCTTCCGGCCTGACGGTTGTGGCAATAACTATGCCGTCAACCTCTTCGGCTTTGCGCAGGCGCTCAATGATCCGCACGAGCACCGGCTTTCCGCAAATATCCTTAAATGCCTTTCCCGGAAGCCGCAGCGACTTCGTGCTCACCTGAATAGCGGCGACAATTTTCATTTGGCTCCTTCCTTCCATTTTTGATATTCCAAAATAGTTTTGAAATTCGCCAGATGGCCCTTGGCAAGGTAAAGGTTGATTTTCTTCACCTCGCCGCGCAGGATGTTAAGCCGTGTTCCCCGCGGCGTCCGCGCGAACCACGGCAACTGACGCACGGGTTCGTTGATGATTCTAACGCGCATTTTCATCTCCGCCATCGTGCCCACAAACGTCAGATATGCCCGCGGCTGGTGATAAAGAGAAGTAACGAGAATGATTTTTTTCCATTTTCGCTTCTTGGCTATTTTCAGCACTTCAATCGCCTGATCGCGAGTGTTGATGGAATTTTCTTCCAAAATCAGCCGCGAAGCGGGAACTCCCATTTTAATCATTTTTTTAGCGACGATTTTCGCGGGAAAACAACCGAGCCGCGGCCGATCGTCGGTACCGGAAATAAGAATGGCCGGCGCGTAACCCTTCTTAAACAACTCCGCGCATCTTTTCACCCGCGCAAAACTATCACCCTCCAAATAAACAACGGCGTCCGCCTTTTCGGGCGCGTCATTGTTGGCGAAGGCGTAAATCTCAATCAGCTGATCCAATGTTATTTTTCGCATATTGCCTCCTATTTTGATTTTAAAACAACTCTCAATACATTATACAAAACCATAATTCCGGACAATTCGCAAGATAAAACGCGGATAAAAAAACTCCGCCGCGAACGGACGGAGTTAAGACGACTTAAGTCAATCGTCAATCAAAATGCGACCAGAGCAAAACGGCATCGGCGGGAATGTTTTCTTTCGCCGTTTTACCGAAAAGGAGCGGCAATTCAAACGGCGGGATGCCGGTTCCCGGACGTTTCATCGCCAAATGAGTTTGAGCCGTCTTTTCGGTAATCAGCATTCCCTTCGGCAGAGGCAAGACCGCCACGATGCTGCGGCGCGCCTGCAAACGCGCTTTCAGTTCCACGGCGCGATCCACTTCTTTTTCACCCCTTCCCAAAACATCGGCAAATTCGCCGCCGCGAACGTACTCAAGCGCCGCGGCAAAAGGAATGCCGAGCCGCGCGCTCAAGCCGCTTCTTTCGTCGTCGCGAATGCGGGAGATCATTTCGCCGAATTTCTCCGCGCCCAACCCAATGTCGTGATCGGGACTTTCGCCGACTTTATTTTTTCCGGCCGCCGCGCCCGGCGTATTAGTGAAGTGTTTCTCAATCATCGCCGCGCCGAGTAGCGCCGCCGTTACGGATGCCGCAATCCCCGGCGTGTGGTCGGATAATCCGATAAGCGCTTCGGGAAATGCCGCTTGGAGATGCCGCAGCATCAGCAGATTCGCGTGCTTAAGCGGCGTCGGATACGCCAACGTACAATGAAGTAAAATCAGCTGGTCGTTTCCGGTTTTCCGGATGATTTTCACCGCCTCTCTGATTTCCGGCATATTCGCCGCGCCGGTAGAAAGAACAACCGGCTTTCCTTTGCGGGCGACATATTCAATGAATTGGTGATACGTTAGGTCGCCGGAAGCGATTTTGAACATCGGGACCCCTAAAGCGTCCAGATGATCAACGCTTTCAAAGTCAAACGGCGTGGAAAAAAGGGAGATTTCCCGCTTTTCCGCCAGCCGCATCAGCTCGGCGTCTTTCTCGCGGGGAATACCGTCAATCTTCACGAACGTTTCAAGCTGGTTCTCTTTGTAATAAGACGGGTCAAACTGATAACCGTCTTCATCGCCCCGCACAAGCCAGTACCGTCGCGCCTCCCGCGAAGCCAGCTTCTCGGCGGTATAATGCTGGAACTTAATCGCGTCCGCCCCGATATTCGCCGCGGCGTGAATCAACTCTCCGGCTTTCCTAAAATCGCCGTCGTGGTTGGCTCCCGCTTCCGCCACGATGAAACACGGACGGCCGTCGCCAATAACCCGATCGCCGATTTTGATTTTCATCGCGACCTCCTTTTTCAAAAAATCCTAAAAATCAAAGAGCTGTCGTTTTGATAAGAAAAATACAAAAAATAACATTAGTCAATAGTTTGCGCTCGGCGAGCCAAAACATAAATTCCCAGACCGCCGCGGCCGGCCAGCCGCAGATACAACCGCAAAAACAGCGCCGGAAGAAAAAACAAAGCCCAATCCTTCGCTTTCGCCAGTAAACGAAGGGTTTTCATTTTCGGTGATTCTTTTCCGGAAACTCCCGCTCCCGCGCGCGACTTTCCGCCGCCTTCCCTTTCCAGCGCTTTTGACACCAGATTGAAGCTGAAAATTCCCGCCGTCCAAAAATGGAACTTGGCGATGAGATAGCCGAGGGAAGCGGGAATGACTTTGGCGCGCCTTACCGCAAAACCGCGGCTTTCCAGAAAATTTTTCAGCGACTTTTCGTCCCAGCGCGTCAGGTGGCGCGGCGGCAAGTCGTGCGGCTTCAAAAACTCCGGCGCGCCGCGATAAGGGACGCTTAACGCCA
Organism: uncultured Candidatus Saccharibacteria bacterium; assembly: GCA_964360035.1. GTDB lineage: Bacteria > Patescibacteriota > Minisyncoccia > UBA6257 > JACRHY01 > JACRHY01. The sequence goes on from CAYHUJ010000042.1 coordinate 3,117, forward strand.
GCCAGCCGTCTTTTTTCAGTAGAATTTTTATTTTTTCAACGAATTCCGCCGGCTTTTCCAGATGCTCCAGCACTTCAAACATCGTCACGGCGTCAAAAAATCCTTTGCCGAATTTGTTTATCGCGCCGTTTATGTCGGCGGGAAAAACGTTTTTCAGGCCGAAAAAACTTTTCGCGGCTTCAATCGCGTCGCGGTCAAAATCAATGCCGTAGCCCTCGTACCCCCTTTTTTCCGCCGCCGCCAGAAAATTACCCGTCCCCATTCCGACGTCAAGCAGTTTGCCGTCGCGCGCCGGAAGATCGCGCAGAAATTCCCGGTGGTTGCGCTCCGGCTTTTTCCGCGGATTGAGATTGCGGAAAGAATACCGCTCGTCTTTTTCGTACCATTCGGCCCCGGGGTTTTTCATCGGATGCCAAAAACGGACGGCGCAAAGCGGACATTCCCAAAGAGAGTATTCGCCGAATTGTTCCAATAAAGCGAAATCCGCCGGTTTTCGGCAGACACCGCACGTTAATGGCCTGTTTTGCATGATTTTAACGCAGTGCGTTCCATTGTTTTGATAATCTTTTTAATAGATCCGCCCTTGACGCGCTTGTCGCCCGCCCGCTTCAAAACCGCTTTATTTTTCAATAATTTCCGTAATTTGTCCGCCAAACGGGATTTTTCGCGAATCAGGCGGGGAGTGCCAGGTCGCCCAACGGGCAATGGGGCCGCCGCCCAGCAACCCGGGCTGGTAACTGACGACGATTTTGCCCGCCAAAGCGGCTTCCAATAAAAAAGCGGAGGTCGCTCCGAAAATTAAATCGGCGCTCTTCACGGCATTTTCGGAGCCGGAACGGACAAAAGCGAGGCGAATTTTGAAATCTTTTCCGATTTTGTCGTATTTACGCAAATCCCGCGTTGCCGGGTGAAATTTTATAAGAATTTTCCCGTCAAAGCGCATTTTTTCAAGCGCTTCCAGTAAATGCCGAAAAACGACCAGTTCGTCATATCCGTAATTTTTATGCCAGCCGGCGACGATAAGTTTTTTCAGCGGCTGATCAACAAACAGCACCGTCGGTTTTCCGCACCGCGGACGAAAAGAAGAATAACTTGGCTGGGCGTCAAAGCGCGGATCGCCGACAACGACGAATTTTTCTGACGGAAACCCTTCCGCGACCATTTCTTTTTTCATTCGCCGATCAACGACCATAATATGATCGGGCAATCTGTTTTGCTTAAATCTCGCCGCGTAATTCGTCCAAAAATCCACAAAAGACACAGTCGGGATACCTCTCTTTCCGGCTATCTCAAGCACTATTTTATCAACCGAGCGGCCGCCGCTCGTTCCCGCCAAAACCGCATCGGGACCGAAATCCAAAACGAGATTTTCAAGTTCTTTCCTCGCGATAGAACCGGCGTCGCAAAACTTCAGGCCGCGTTTTCGCGCCG
>CAYHUJ010000043.1:0-4024 GCA_964360035.1 uncultured Candidatus Saccharibacteria bacterium
TAGTTTACTTGTTTATTGCCGCGGCCGTTTCCAGCGCGATTTCGCGCTCCTCGTCGGTTTTAACGGCGGCGATTTTCACGGGGTAGCCGTCTTTTTCAACGGAGCCGTTTTCTTCGCCGAGAAGACGGCCGTTTTTTTCCGCGTCAACGGCAACTCCGAGAAATTCCAGTTCTTCGCAGACGCGGGAGCGGATGGCGGCGGAGCGTTCGCCGATGGCGCCGGTAAAAATAAGCAAATCCAATCCGCCGAGAGCGGCCGCGTAAGCGCCGATGTATTTTTTCGTCCGGTAAGCGAAAAGTTCCAGCGCCGCCTTCGCTTTCAAGTCGCCGCCGTTTTCCAGTTCCAGCAATTCGCGGACCCCGCCCTTCGTTTGGCCGGCCAGTCCCAAGAGGCCGCATTTTTTGTTCAGGTATTCCTCAAGCTGTTCAATCGTCATTCCGGTTTCTTTCGCGAGATAAATCAGCGCGCCGGCGTCAAGATCGCCCGGCCGGGTTCTCATCGGCAGTCCTTCCAGCGGCGTAAAGCCCATTGAAGTATCGGCGCTTTTGCCGTTTTTGACGGCTGTAACGCTGGCGCCGCTGCCCAGGTGGCAGACGATTGTCCGGAAAGGGACGCCGCCCGGCATTCCGCCGGCTGTCCGCAAAACCGATTGGACCGAAAGCCCGTGATAGCCGTAACGGCGGATGCCCCGCTCGTAAGCCGCCTCAAGGGAAACGGCGTAAAGCCGCGCGCGGTCGGGGAGAGAAGCGTGGAAAGCGCTGTCGGAAACGCCGAAAAGCGGCGTTTGATGGAGAAGGCGGGACAGCGTCTCAATTTCTTGAAGCGCCGGGTCAATGTGAAGAGGAGCCGCCGGACGCGCGCTTTTCAGATGCTGGAGATAAGGCCGGTCTAGGGGGCGGGTTTTGAGAAAGTATTCTCCGGGGGCGACGATTCTGACGCCGGCGGCGGAGATGGCGGCGCCGTCTTTGATTAATTTATTTTTAACGAGCGCCGCCAGGAAATAGGCGCCGCCGTTCTCGTATTCCCTGGCGCCGATTGTTTTTTTCTCCGCCGCGCCGTTTATTTTAAGCGATGCGACAAACCGGCCGTCTTCGTTTTCCAGGCGCGCCGAAAACGCTTCTTCGTCGCCGATAAAAAGAGCGTATTTTCGGGAATCGCTTCCCGGGTTGACGGTTAAGATTTTCCTTGCCATCTCCAGTTTTCTATTTCTTCCTGGTCAACGCCGTGTTTTTTGATGTATTCGGCGTGAGCGCGCAGTTTTTTCTTCAGTTCTTTAATGAGAAAAGCGGATTTTTTTTCGGCAACGCGTCCGTTGGCGGAGAGAAGGCGCAGGGCCTCAATCGCCAAATGAAAGCGGCTCGTTTCATTGCGGACCTGCATATCAAAAGGCGTGGTCGTGGATCCGTTTTCAATGTAGCCGCGGACGGAAAATCGTTCGGGGTTTTTCTGATCGATAAGTAGCGGCTTGAGCGTTTCCGGAGAACCGTGAAAGTTGAAAATGACCGGCTTGTCGGCGGTGAAATATTTATTGAAATCAACGGGCGGTTGGCAGTCGGCGTCGCCGATGCCTCCCAGCGCCGAGAGTTTGATGACATTGACGAAGCGGACCCGCGTTTTCGGGAGCGCTCTTTTCAGGCAATCAATCGCCGCCAGCGCTTCTTTGGTCATATAATCGCCGGCGGCGGCAAAAACGATGTCGGGATTTTGATCACTGGCAAAATTCCAAATCATCAGACCTCTTTCCAGTTCGCGTCGCGCTTCGGCAATCGTCAGCCAGCGCGGCTCCAGCGTTTTGCCGGCGACGATGACGTTTATCTCGTCTTGCGAGCGCAGGCAGTGGTCCAGAACGGCGAGAGTGCTGTTGCCGTCCGGCGGAAGATAAACATTAATGAAGCAGCCCTCTTTTTCCAGCAAGTTGCCGATAAATCCCGGATTTTGGTGCGAAAAGCCGTTGTGTTCCTGCCGCCAGCCGGAAGAAGTGAGAATGTAGTTGAGCGAAGGCAGGCCGCGGCGCCAGGGAATTTCGCGGGCGGCTTTCAAAAACTTCGCGTACTGGTCGGCCATGCTGGCGACGATTTGGATGAACGCTTCGTAAGAAGCGAAAACGGCGTGGCGGCCGGTGAGGATATAGCCCTGAATCAATCCCTGCAGGCAGTGCTCGCTTAAAAGTTCCATCACCCGGCCGTCGGGCGCGAGGTCTCTGTCCCATGGCTTGATGGGCAGAGCGAAGGCGCGTTTCGTCGTTTCAAAAACGGCATCCAGCTTGTTGGAATATGTTTCGTCCGGCGACATCAGCCGGAAATTTTTGCTTTTCGCGTTCAGTTTGAAGACGTCATTCAGATAAAGCCCGGCCCTTCTCATGCTGCTTGAACCGACCGTGCCCGGCTGGGACGCGTCTTCGGCGAATTTTTCCGGAGGGGGAAGGGAAAGATCTCGGCGGATTTTTCCTCCGAAAGCGTGATCGCTTTCTCCCATTCGCGATTTTTTCGGCGGAACAACGTCTCTGACCGCTTTTGTAAATCCCGCTTCGGCGTCAAAAAGTTCATTGAAACGGTACGACTTGAGCCAATGCTCCACCGCTTTCAGCTCCGCGGCGTCGCTTTTGGCGTTGGGCGCGACGACTTGATGGGAAAGGCAGTTGCCCTCTATTTTTTTGCCCTTGAGCGTTTTTACGCCTGTCCAGCCCTTTGGAGTTTTGAGAATAATCATCGGCGGCCGTTCGCGCCCCCATTTTTTCGCTTTTTTTATCAGATCGTGCGAAGTTTCCAGCGCGGCGGCCATTTTCCGGTAAATGTCTTTACCGCCGACGATAATCGGGCGGTAGCCGTAGCCGGTAAAAAGCGCCCGCAGTTCTTTATCGCTCATCCGGCCGAAAATAGTCGGGCCGGAAATTTTGTAGCCGTTTAAGTGAAGAATCGGCAGGACTGCGCCGTTGGTTTTCGGATTGACCAATTTATTGAGATGCCAGGCGGCCGCCGTCGGCCCGGTTTCCGCTTCTCCGTCGCCGATAACGCAGGCGACGAGCAGGTCGGGGTTGTCCAATGCCGCACCGTAAGCGGTGGCCAGGGCGTAGCCGAGTTCGCCGCCTTCCAGAATGACTCCCGGCGTTCCGGGATTGCTGTGGCTGGGAAAGCCGTCCGGCCAGCTGAAATTTTTGCAAAGATACTCCGCTCCTTTTTTGTCCGGCGTCGCTTGAGGATAATATTCCCGCAGAGTTTCTTCCAAAAAAAGATTGGCTTGGAGGGCGGGAAAACCGTGACCGGGGCCGAGAACGAATAATGTTTTAACGCCGCGTTTTTTTATCAGATGATTCAGATTGGCGTAGATGAAATTGATGCCTGGACAAGTGCCCCAGTGCCCCAAAAGGCGCGGCTTGATGTCGCCAAAAGCCAGCGGCCGCTCCAGAAGAAAGTTGTTCCGAAGATAAATCTGCGCGGCGGAAAGGTAATTGGCGGCCCGAACGTATTTTTTGATGCTCTCAATCGCTTTGTTCATTTCGCCTTATTATATCATTGTTTTGTTTTGAATTACGAAACCGCGAGTTCGCGTTAATTAAAAAAAATCCCATACCTGCGACGCGGATATGGGGCGAGAGAGTTAGGAAAGCCCATTGACGCAGCGCTTTGAATGGCGTATTTTCTTGACAGAACATTATTTTTAAAAGGAGACTGCAGATGGCGCATGTTTTTCCGTTGTTGATAGAAATAAGCAGGGCAATTTAAATGGAGTTCTTTATCGCGTTCCTTGTTTTTGTCGCCTTGGCGAATTTTATTTTGGCGGTTAAAAGCGGTCTAGAACTTGCGAGGCAAATAAAACGCAAGGAGAAATTTTTCCACGAACACGTCGGGGCGGCAAGAGGAGCGTTATTCTCGGTCTTAATTGCCGTATTGGCCATTGAGTTATCGGTAAGAGCCGGAATTTTTCCGGGGGTCGCGTTTTCCCGGTTATTTGTTTTTCATCTGGTCTTCGCCGTTCCGTTTTTGATTTTGTTGGTTTTGGCTAATTTTTATTTTACCGGAATTCG
>CAYHUJ010000044.1:0-3852 GCA_964360035.1 uncultured Candidatus Saccharibacteria bacterium
TATTGCGTTGAAGCGCTGGTTTTGGGAAGGGAAGATTTCGGCGAAGCGGACAGCATCGTTGAACTTTACACGGCGGAATTCGGAAAAATTTCCGCCAAAATCAAAAGCGCGAAAAAAATCACCTCAAAACTTTCCGGCCATCTGGAGCCGTTCGGTTTGGCGGCGGTGCGCCTCGTGAGCAGAAAAAACGACGCGGGCGACGGGCGGAGTTTTCAGATAGCCGACGCTTTGCGCGCCGATAATTTTCCGTTTTGGCGGAAATCGCCCGACGACTTGCGCCTCGGCCTTCAAATCCTCCACTTTATCCGCGGCTTTGTCTGGGAAAACCAGCCGGATCCCGATTTATGGAATTTTTTGCGGGTTTCTTTTTCGCGCGCGCCGGACGTTTCTTCCGGAGAAGGGGAATACAACCGCCGGATTCTGGACATTCTGGGAATGGGAGGAAATTCCGCGCCTTGCCGTTTATGCGAAGGCGAAGCGGCCGACTGCTTTGCCTTTCAAAGCAACGTTTTTTTATGTCGAGCGTGCCTTTTGGCTTCAAAATTGCCGCGAAATGAGATAGTATTATTATAATCGCGAAATTAAAAAAACTCCTAAAATTAATCGCGCAATATGGCGGATTTAGAAGAGCTGGAAAAAAAATTATATAAAGAAAACGAAACCGGCGAGGAGCGCGCGCCGGCGGAAAAGCCGGAAACGGAAGAAGCGTCGAAAGTTCGCGGTTATTGGGAAGAGGAAAGAGCGGCGGCACCCGGCGGCGAACGGCTGAAAGAAGTGGAAAAAACGCTGGCCGGCGCTTCCCGCGTCAGCCGGAAAATTTTTTGGGTTTTAATCGGCTTGTTTACCGCCGCCATCGCCGTCAGCGGATTTATTCTTTTCCAATATCTTACCGGCGGAAAAGACGTGGTCGTGGAAATCAACGCGCCGAAGGAAATCCCGCTCGGCAAGCCGTTTGATTTGGCGGTCAAGTACGACAACGCGTCCGCGAGCGTTTTGCGGGGAGCCAAAATTTACCTGAATTTGCCCGAAGGGGCGGTTTTTCTCGGCGAATCGGAAGATAAAAGAACCGAGGAGAGAAGCGTCGGCGACATCGGCGTCGGAGCGTCCGCGGGGGAGGTTTTCCGCCTCCTGATTTTAAAAGATCCGAAAAGCGTTAAGCGTTTCAACGCTTCTCTCGGTTATTCGCAAACGCTTGGAACGCGTTTTGAAAAAAAATCCTTTTTGGATTTGGCGGTTGCCGAACCGGCGATTGTTTTTGATTTTGAGGCGCCGGAAAAAATTTTAAACAACGAAGAATTTGAACTCCGCGTCAGTTATAAAAACGCCGCGGGCGCGGATTATTCCGGCGTCGCCGTGGAGCTTTCTTACCCTCCGGTCTTTAATTTCGCCGGCTCCGATTTGAAGCCGGATTCTTCGGATAATTTCTGGAAAATCGGCGAATTGAAAAAAGACAAAGAAGGCGAATTTGCCGTGCGGGGGCACGTTTTCGGTCCGGAGCAGTCTTTTTTTAACTTCGCCGCCAAAATTTCCGCGTCCTTTCTCGGCCGCTCTTATGTCATTGATTCCCGGTCGGTCAGCTTGTCCATCTCGCCTTCGCCGCTGGCTTTGTCCGTTGTTTTAAACAATGAGGCCGGTTACGCGGCGAAACTCGGCGACCGGCTGGAATATTCCCTGGTTTTTCGCAACAACACCGACGTCGGACTGAAGGACGCCGTCATCAAGGCGAAGCTGACGGGTTTAATGTTTGATTTTCCCTCCGTGCAGACGGAAGCGTTTTTCAGCTCCGTCACCAACACTCTGACTTGGAACGCCGCCAACACCCCGTCGCTTCTGCTTTTGCCGCCGGGCGCTTCGGGCGAAGTGAGATTTTCCATCAATGTCCGCCGCGATTATCCGATAAAGCGCCTCGGCGACAAAAATTTTACGCTGAAAGTTGACGCGGAGATTGATTCGCCGACCGTTCCTTATTTTCTGGCGGCGCAAAAAACCGTTGGCGTGGCGGCGCTCCAGACGCAGGTGGCCGGACTCGTTTCCGTCAACGCGCTGGCTTATTTTCGCGACGCGGCTTCCGGAATATTGAACGCCGGCCCCATTCCTCCGAAGGTGAATACGCCGACCAATTACACGATTCACTGGGTTGTTAAAAACTATTCCACCGACATCCGCGACGCCGAAGTGAGGGCGTTTCTGCAGTCGGGCGTCCGCTGGACGGGCAAGGTCAAGAGCAATATCGCCGCCGTGCCGTCCTACAACGAGAGAACGCAGGAAGTGGTCTGGCCGATCGGAAAAATCATCGCCACCAAAGGGGTGATTGACAAGCCGCTTGAGGCGATATTCCAGATTGAAGCGACGCCGTCCGTTGACCAAGCCAACCGTTATATGCCTCTTTTGAGCGAAACGGCGGTAACCGCCTTTGACGAATTTATCAACGCCGAATTGCGGGGCGCGGACGCGGAAATTTCCACTTTGACCATTGACGATCCGACGGTCAGCCCCGATAACAGAATGGTAAAACCGTAACCTACCCGCCGGCAGACGGTCGGCAATTTTATGGACTTAACCGACAAAATAATTTCTTTGTGCAAGCGGCGGGGATTCGTTTATCCCGGCAGCGAGATTTACGGCGGCCTGGCTAATAGCTGGGATTACGGCCCGCTGGGCGCGGAACTCAAAAACAACATCAAGAAACTTTGGTGGGATTTTTTCGTCCGCCGGCGCGACGATATGTTCGGTATTGACGCCGCGCTGATTATGAATCGGAGGGTCTGGGAAGCGTCCGGCCACGTGAAGAATTTTTCCGATCCGTTAAGCGACTGTAAAAAATGTAAAAATCGCTTTCGTCCCGATAAATTAAAAGACCCGAAAAAATGCCCCGATTGCGGCGGCGAGCTGACGGAGCCGCGGCAGTTTAACGCGATGCTTAAGACGTTTCTCGGGCCGGTGGAAGGGGAGGCGGGACTCGCATATCTTCGTCCGGAAACGGCGCAGGCGATGTTCGTGGATTTCAAGAACGTCGTGGATTCTTTTCATCCGAAGCTTTCTTTCGGCATCGCGCAAATCGGCAAAGCGTTCCGCAACGAAATAACTCCGGGAAATTTCATCTTCCGCACCCGCGAGTTTGAGCAGATGGAAATAGAATATTTCATCAATCCCAAAGACGGCTGGGAAGAGCCGTTTGAATACTGGCTTGGCGAAATGAAAAAATGGATGAAACTCGTCGGCCTTGCGGAATCAAACCTTGTTTTTCGCGAAGTTCCGGAAAAGGAACGGGCGCATTATTCCAAGAGAACGGTGGACATTGATTACAAGTTTCCTTTTAAAACCGACGAGCTTTACGGTATCGCTTACCGCGGCGATTTTGATCTGAAAAATCATCAGGAGGCGAGCGGCGTTGATTTGGCGTATCAGGACCCGAAAAGCGGCGAAAAATTTCTGCCGCACGTCATTGAGCCGACTTTCGGAGTTGACCGGACGATTTTCGCGGTATTGTGCGAGTCGTATCGCGAAGAAGCGGCCGGCGAAGGGGATACGCGGGTTTATCTCGCTTTGCCGCGCGCCCTCGCTCCCTACCAAGCGGCGGTTTTTCCGCTTTTGGCGAACAAGCCCCGATTAACGGAAAAGGCGAAAGAAATTTATCGGACGCTCAAAGAAGCCGGATTGACGGTCGCGTGGGATGACATCGGCAATATCGGCAAGCGTTATCGCCGGCAGGACGAAATCGGCACCCCGTTTTGCGTAACCGTTGATTTTGACTCTTTGGAAAAGGAAGACGCGACGGTGCGCGACCGCGACACGATGAAGCAGGAAAGGGTGAAAATCGCCGAACTGGCGGATCGACTGCGTTAATCTCCA
>CAYHUJ010000045.1:0-3079 GCA_964360035.1 uncultured Candidatus Saccharibacteria bacterium
GGCCTTCATCCTGCACGCGGCGTCGCTCCATCAGGCTTTCGCCCATTGTGGAATATTCTCGACTGCTGCCACCCGTAGGTGTACGCACCGTGTCTCAGTTGCGTCGTTGGGGAACGGGCTCTCACCCCCCCTACCGGTCGTAGCCTTGGTAGGCCGTTACCCTACCAACTAGCTGATCGGACCTAGGCCGCTCGCGAAGCGTCTTGCGACTTTACTCCGGCGCTCTTGCGAAGCCGGAGCCCATTTGGAATTACCCCGCCTTTCGGCGAGCTATGCCAAACTCCGCGGTACGTTGCCAAGGTGTTACTAACTCGTTCGCCACTGTCGCTCGCACCACGCTGCGCTTACTGCTCGCTCACCGATGCCAATCTACAAAATTTATGCGAATGCCACGAATGTTAAATTCGCGGATTCAAATGAACTCGTAGTTTTGCATCGCGTAAGGAAGCGAGCGCAATGTGGCGCGAACGACCGTTCGACTTGCATGCCTTATCCACGCCGCCAGCGTTCATCCTGGACCAGAATCAAATCCTCAAATTAAGAATAATCGCCATCGCGCAAAAATGAATTCGCGCGTTAGCGATTATTCGTGAATAGTTGGGACAATTGAAAAAAACAAATCTAAATTATTTTCAATTTATTTTATTATCAAGGCGCAGACCGAATCCCGTTAATCTTTTAAAATTGACGGTAATGGTTATTTTAAGCGCGCCCCCTCCCCTTGTCAAGGCCGACCCGGCCGTGCTAATATTTTCGCACAATTATGAAAAAGAACATTCATCCGCAATATCACGACAGCGCGACCATTACCTGCACCTGCGGACAGGTTTTTAAAGTCGGGGGTGCCGTCGCCGAGACGGAAGTGGAAATCTGCAGCCATTGCCACCCGTTCTACACCGGCGAAAAAAAGTTGATTGACACCGCCGGCCGGCTGGAAAAATTCAAGGCCCGGGCCGCCAAAAAGAAAGAGGCGCCGAAAAAGAAAACCCGGGTAAAGAAAAAATAACTTTCCCGCCGTTTGTTTTGTTCGCGGCCGCCGGAAAAATATTGATTATTCTCCGCCACGGCGCTGTTTCGGCAAAAAACAAGCGCGTAATTTTATTCAAACCTTTATTCAAACCGGAGCCGGACGCCCCCTTCGAACGGACTAGTACTTGGCCAAGCGGCCAGGGGGCGGTCTGTTTAATGGGGGCGTTTAGTGAAAACCAGTGAAAACAAGAGCGTCAATAACGCCGACAATTCTTACAAATTCCCTATGACAAATAAAATCATCATTGAAATACGGGCCGGAGCGGGCGGCGACGAAGCCGCCATCTTCGCCGGCGATCTGGTCAGGATGTACCAGAAATACGCCCAAAAAAGAGGGTGGAAATTCGCCGTTCTTGATTACAATCAAACCACCCTTGAAGGATATAAAACGCTGATCGCGAAAATTGAAGGCGAAAATTGCCATGACGACCTGAAACAGGAATCGGGCGTTCACCGCGTCCAGCGCGTTCCGAAAACGGAAAAATCCGGCCGCGTCCACACTTCTACCGCTTCAGTGGTGATTTTTCCCGAAGTGGAAGCGAAAGAAATCCCGATCAACCCCTCCGACCTGGAAATTTCCTTTTTCCGCTCCTCCGGTCCGGGCGGACAAAACGTCAATAAAGTGGAAACGGCGGTGCGCATCGTCCACAAGCCGACGGGCGTCGTCGTCGCCTCCCAGACGGAGCGTTCGCAGACGGCCAACCGCGAATCCGCGATGTCCGTTTTAAGATCAAAGATATTTGAAGCGCGCCGCGTTGAAGAAGAGGCGAAACTAAGGGGCCTGCGCCAGGAACAGATCGGCGCCGGAGAACGGGCGGAAAAAATAAGAACCTACAATTTTCCCGACGACCGCATCACCGACCACAGGATAGGCAAAAAATGGCACAATATGGAAAAAATCCTTGAGGGCGACCTTGACCCCATCGTCAAAGCATTCCGGAAATGAAGCTCCCCGCGCCAAGAACGCGGCGTATCACGAACGGAATTCTTCTCCACCCTTCATGGCTGTAAGCGCGGCTACTGCGAAGGACGGGCGTAACCGACCATCCTTCGCTCTGCCAGCTACGAAATGGTTCTCTTCGCCGTCATCTTATGCTCCCACCCGCGATTACCGCAGGAGGCCGAACCCCACTTCGCATACGAGTCGTACACGCCGACCCAGCCGAGCTTCGGCCCGCCCCTGTCGAGCCACAAACCCGCGATCCCGCCGGCGCTGCGGCGAGAGCCAGAAGCCCAGACACAGTGATCCTCTAAGATTTCAGGATGATGGGTAATAAGAGCGACGACTTCTTCTAGGGTGAGCGGAGATTGATCTTCTGCTTTTATTTTTTTGATAGCTTCATTCGACGTCTTGCCGAGCGTGGTTTTTCCAGTTTCGATATCTATTGCAAGATACGCTTGACCATTTGGAATTTTTACTCCCTCGACATTTTTGAATTCTTTGATTATTCTTGCTCTGAGAAAAGAAGTGCCTTTTTTGCCATCGAGTTCAATCAAGGGCATTGCTTTTTCTCCGCTGATCACATCATTTTTAATGACAATGACAAAAGGAATGTGTCCTTTTTTCATTTCCTTCTCGCGGCTTGCGATCTCTCGGATGCGCTCTTTGAGCGGTTCAAATATTTTCTTGTATTCATCCGGCTTTATTCCGGCTGCCTCCGCGTATGCTTTTCCTGTAATGGTTTCGACTTGTCGCTCAAACTCTTTAAGCAGTTGTTCATGGTATTCGCTTTCGACAACTCCTTCGGGAGAAGTAGCGCGTTGAAGTTCTCGCGGTTTTTCCAAAGCCGCGTCAAAATCATTGCGCGAAAACACCTCTTCCGCTTCTCGGGCAAGAGAGATGGTTTTCTCGGCCTCTATTTGCGGATCTTTTTTCTCTGGCCTGTCGGGCGGTCTTTGGCCGCGTTTTCCGAAGGCCTCAAAGCTCGAACTCACTCCCGCCTTTGCTGAAGCTTCGGCGGACAAGTCGGACTCGGGCGCAGCTGGTGTTGTTCTTTTAATTTCTTCCGCTTTCCGCGCTAACTCGCTCAACGCCGCCGCGTTTTTGTTC
>CAYHUJ010000046.1:0-2808 GCA_964360035.1 uncultured Candidatus Saccharibacteria bacterium
ACGTAAAGAAGCTGGACCGGCTTTTGCGCGGCGGAATAATATCCGACTTCGGCCGCCGACCGCAGCCAGCCGAGCATCAAAATATCGGTGTTTATCATCAGCGCGCCCATCACCCCCATCAGCCCGAACGGCCAGGCGGACAGCATAATCGGCTTGACGAGCGACCGGTCAAAATTTCGCCGGAGGTTTTGAAAATTCTCGCGCAAAAGATACGCCGCGGCGGCAAGGCCCGCGCCGCTTCCGACGGCATAGGCGGCGGCCAGCGCGAAAGCCGTTTGGTCAAAAAACAAAAAAGCGAATCCGCAGGCGACGATGGCGGCGTTGGTGAAAATGCCGATTCCCGCTTCCAGTTCCATTTTTTCGTTGGCGCGGGCGACCGCCGCTCCGAGGTCTCTCAAGCTGTCAAAGGCGAAAACGAGGATAATAAGCGGCATCAGGGCGGCCGCTTCCTTAACGGCCGCGAGGCGGTCGGCGAAGAGAGCGGCGGTGGCGACGATTATCGCCAAAAGTCCGAGTTTGATGAAAAACGCGGTGGCGAGATAGCGGTTTTTCAGCTCCGGTTTTTTAACCGCCTCCTTCGTAATAAGGGCGTTAATGCCGATGTCGGAAAAAATGGAAAGAAACGCCGCGAGGCTCAGGGCGTAGGAAAAAGCGCCCCATCCTTCCGCGCCCAGAATCCGGGCGGCGTAAACGACGACGGCGGCGCGGAGCAGGCGGCCGATCATTTGCCCGGAAAAAAGCCAGAAGACGTTTTTGACGACGGTCTGCCGGAGGGTTTTATTCTCAAAAAGAAACGATTTGATTTTTTCGGTCATCGTGTTTTGGAAATCCGGCGGCTTATTTCAGGCTGACGAAGAACATTTTTATCGTGCGTAGAACGATGGCGGCGTCCAGAAGAGGAGAGCGGTTTTTCAGGTAGTAAATGTCGTACTGTAATTTCTGCTTGGCGTCTTCAACGGAGGCGCCGTAGCGGTAATTGATTTGCGCCCAGCCAGTCAGCCCCGGTTTGATGATGTGCCTGATTTCAAAATAAGGAATCTCTTTTTTCAGCCGCTCCGCGAATTCCGGCCTTTCCGGCCGGGGACCGACGAAAGAGATGTCCCCTTTGATGATGTTGAAAATCTGGGGGAGCTCGTCCAAGTGCGCGCGGCGGAGGAAGGCGCCGATACTCGTCGCCCTTTTATCGCCGGCCTCGGCCCATTTGGCGCCGCCCGTCTCGGCGTCTTTTTTCATCGTGCGGAATTTATAAAGCGTGAAATTTTCTTCGTTTTTTCCCACCCGTGTCTGTTTGTAGACGACCGGCCGGCCGGAAAAAAGCAAAACGGCCAGGGCGATGACGGCAATCAGCGGCAGAAGAATAATCGCGGCCAGAAGGGCGAGAATAAACTCAACCGGCCTTTTGGCGATTTCGTAAATTTTATGGCTTTTCGCCAGGTGATCCAAAAACCACACCTCTTCCAGTTCGCCGGCCGGCACTTTCTGAAAAATCGTTTCATAAAGAGAGGTCAGGTCAATCACTTCTATTCCCAGCGCGAGATTCCGGTAGATGGCGCGGGCGGCGGCGAAGTTTTTTTTCAAATGCGACGGAATGACGATGGCGTTAATGCCGTTGGCAAGGATAATCTGCGCCAAATGCTTCATTTCTTCGTCTTTCAACCCCTCTTTCATCCAAAATTTTATTTCGTAGCCGAGCTGGGGATTTTGTTTTATCTGCGCCGCGATTTCCTCGCTTATTTCGTCCGAGCCGACGAGAAGGATTTTATTCGGAGGCGAACCGGCGCTTAAAAAATAATTGAAAAGGTGGCGCCAGTAATATCCCAGAGCGCCGAAAACGATTAAAAAAATCAGAAGATTGGTTTTGGGGGCGATGCCGAAGGAGGGGATGAGATAAAAGAAAAAAATGGCGATCGCGCCGTTGACGGCGACGCTGACGCCGAAAACCTTGGAAAACCCCAGGCCGTTTTTGAGCGTTTTCAGATCGTAGAGGCCGGCGACGTAAAAAACAAAAATCCAGACGGCGAAGATGGCGGAAAACGGCTCAAAATGCAGCGCCAGCGGTTCGCCGTAAAACCCGTCGCCGTACCTTAAAAAAAGCGTCAGCAAGAGGGCGCCGTAAAGGACGGCCAGATCGCCGGCCACGAGCGCCACCATCTTCAATTTGTTCAATGCGTCGTTCACTTGACCTCATCTTAAATACAAGTTAAGATTTTGGCAATCAAAATTAATTTGGAAATTATGGAGCAAAAAAACAGCGGTTTTCTGGCGGGAAGCATTCTGGTGGCGGCCGTGCTCGTTTCGGGGACGATTATTTACGCCATCGGCGACAAAAAAATCAATAAAAATAACGGCGATGATAATAAAGAAGCCGCGCAAACGAAAGAGCTGGGAATCGGCGAAAACGTCGTTTTGGGAGACCCGAACGCGCCGGTGACCGTCATCACCTTCGGCGATTTTCAGTGTCCTTTTTGCGGAAAGTGGGAAAGGGAGGTGGCGCCGAAAATCCGCGATAATTACGTCAAAAGCGGCAAAGTAAAAATGGTTTCCCGCGATTTCGCTTTTTTGGGCGACGAGTCAACGCAGGCGGCGCTGGCGGCCGAGTGCGCCAAAGATCAGGGGAAATACTGGGCTTATCACGACGCTCTTTATGACGAGGAAAAAATTGACGGCGAGGAAAACAACGGCAATCTTACGAGGGATAAATTTATGGAAATCGCCGCTTCGCTCGGATTGAATTCCGGTTCTTTCGCCGAGTGCTTTGATTCCGAAAAGTATCTTGCGGAGGTGGAAGGGGACTATGAAGACGGCCAG
>CAYHUJ010000047.1:0-2758 GCA_964360035.1 uncultured Candidatus Saccharibacteria bacterium
TCTTTCCTCGCGATAGAACCGGCGTCGCAAAACTTCAGGCCGCGTTTTCGCGCCGTCCGGCGGGAAACGCCGGCTAAAACCGCCAATACTTTCCAGCGCCGTCGCATTTTTTCCACCGCCGGAACGAGAGCGTTAAAAGCGCCGATGTCCTGGGCAACGAATAAAATTTTAGGCCTTTTAACGTTTCTTCCTTTCATAAATTTTCAGGCCTTCCGCTTCTTTTTCGTACCATTCGGCCCCGGGGTTTTTCATCGGATGCCAAAACTGGCCGCGACAACTACCGCATTCGTAAAGAGTAAACTCTTCGTGCCTTTCGAGCGGCGTAAGCGCCACTTGCCGCAAACATACTCCGCATTGCGTTACCGCATGCGGCCCCTTACTGCCGCTATCTGCAAAAATTGGCATTGATCTTGAAGCCGAACCGCCACACCATAGCGATCCGAAAAATTATTTAGAAAAATTATTCGCGACCTTAACCAAAAAATCGTTTAAAGTCTTGTGTCGCCCGGCACTCTCTCCACGACTATAATAATCGTCGCGCTCCGTATCCCAAGGCCTGGCAAACCGATAGACATTAACCAATATATCAAGCCACGTATCGCGATCGATAAAGCCGTGATGATATAGATCGACAAGTCCCAGCCACCGTTTAATATTTTCTTTGATCAAAGGCTCTTTGTAATTGATATCCCTCAATTGGTCGATCGATCTTGCCGTGGCAAAATTCTTGTTTAACAAACTTTCATAACTGTGGTGCGTCTTCTTAACGGCGTATACGCGATCCCCGCCCACAGTATGATAACCCTTGCCCTCATGACAATAATCGCGCAGATCATTTTCAAGATAGTACTTGTCGAGGCCGCAGATCTTTGGGTCCGAAAGAATGTCTTTGGGGTGAAACAACGATTGTGCCGGAACAAAAAAATCATCGAGCACGCGCGCTACCTGAAAATGTTCGCCGTCTCCAAGCGCCGAGGAAATGGCGATCTTTCTTTTGGCAGCCGCAAAATCTTCTCGCGCAATCGCCTCCCGGATCAAAGAAACAATGAACCAGCGCCAATCGCCGGAGCGATAAAAGCCCATGTACATTTGACCGCCGACCTTCAACGATTGCGCGAAGTTTATCAATCCCAAGGGAGCGGGATTGAGATGCTGGTAAATACCCGCCGCGAAGACCAGATCAAACTTCTTAGCCGGTAATTTATCTTTTGTCAGATCACCCTGAACGGAGGTAATATTTTTTATTTTGTGCTCTTTACAATACGCCCGCGTCTGCTCGACGTGACTGCGCGAAATATCGAAGTGTAAGATCTCTTTCGCTCCCAAATAATGAAATTTGAGTGCCTGTCTGCCGGTTCCGACGTCCAAAACCGTCATACCGCGAAGCCGCTTCGGCGTGATCTTTAAGACATCCAGAGACTCTTGGATATAATTTGTGGCGCTGTTAATGGCCTTTTCGCCGAGAAAAAAATCTTTTGTAATGTCCTTAAAAGCGCGGCCCCAGGTTTGATCGCCGTACACGAAACTCATTTCTCGCGCGTAATTTTGCGGCCGACCGGTAACGGGACGCGCACCGCCGACATGTGATTGATTTTTTTTATTATTCTTCATGGCGCTAATAATATAATTATTAAAAATAGATCGCCATTAAACTTTTCTCTCCCGCTCATATTCCTTAAGAAGCGAAAGGTTGGTCTCGATCTTTTGTATGGCCTTCACGAAAAGATCGACGTCGCGCCTGCTCTTCGGCGGCTGACAAAGAGTCGTCATCAAAAGCTCGGCGCCAAACATCCGTTCCGCAACCGGCAGGGAGCCGATCTCATAAGACACGTCCTGCGGAAACTCGCTGGAGACGAACGGGAACTGAGTCCGTTCAAAGATGCGCTTATGCTGATAGATCGGCAAAAAATGCAACGGTGTGTTGTATCCCTCGCTCAGCGGAAAACCTTCGGCCGCAAGCGCTGTCGCAAAAGTCGCGCGGCTGATCCCGGCGCGCTCGCTAAAAAATCTTAGCGGATAGAGATAATAGACGTGACGCGAGCGCGGCAGAACATACGCCGGCGCAAGCCAATTAAAATCCTTCAATCGCTTCGATAAATGGTCGGCGAGCGCGATACGTTTTGTGTTGAGCTTGTCTAACTTCTTCAGTTGTTCCGTCACGATCGCCGCCTGTATTTCAGTCAGGCGATAATTGCTTCCCAGCACCAATTCCGGAACGTATTTCGGATTGAGCCGAATGGCGTCCGCTTCAACCGCCTCGCCGTGATTGCGCGCGAGCTGGGCGCGATAAGCGTAGCGTTTATTATTTGTTACCATCATCCCGCCCTCACCCGACTGAATGACTTTATGCACGTTAAAGCTGAAAACGCCGGCATCTCCGATAGTCCCCGCGAGCCGCTCCTTATAAAAAGCGCCGGCGGCTTGGGCATTATCCTCAATAATCTTTATTCCACGCTTTTTGGCAAAATGCAAAATGGGGTCGTAATCGGCCGTTCCGCCGAACAAATTCGTGACAATGATCGCTTTGGTTTGAGCATTGATCTTCCCCTCGATCAACTTGACGCCGAGACAAAAAGTTTGTTCATCGATATCGGCAAAGACCGGCACGGCGCCGTTAAGTAAAATGGCGGTCGCCGTCGCCGACATCGTGAACGGCGTCGTGATCACTTGATCGCCGGGGCCGATCCCCAACGCCGCCACGGTCGCCTGAAGCGCCGTTGTCGCGGAATTGAAACTTATCGCGTATTTTACTTTAAAA
>CAYHUJ010000048.1:0-2541 GCA_964360035.1 uncultured Candidatus Saccharibacteria bacterium
TTGCGCGACCGGAGCGGCGCCGCGCAGGTTGTTTTTCTTTCCAAAACGAAAGAGCTTTACGCCGTCGCCTGCTCTTTGCGTCCGGAATGGGTCATTCGTCTTGTCGGAACGGTCAATAAACGGCCGGCGGGAATGGAAAATTCGGAAACGGAAACCGGAGGCATTGAAATTTTAGCGGAAGAAATTGAAATTTTAAACAAAGCGGAAACACCCCCGATCGCTCTGGATACCGGCGGTTACGAAATCGGCGAAGAGAGCCGTTTGAAATACCGCTATCTTGATTTGCGCCGCCACCGGCTGCAGAAAAACATCAAATGGCGTCACAAGCTGACGGAATTTATGCGCGGCTATCTTTCCGAAAATGATTTTACGGAAATAGAAACGCCGATTTTAACCAAATCAACGCCGGAAGGCGCCCGCGATTATCTCGTGCCGTCCCGCCTTCACGGCGGAAAATTTTATGCCCTGCCGCAGTCGCCCCAGCAGTACAAGCAGCTTTTGATGGTCGCCGGCTTTGAGCGTTATTTTCAAGTAGCCAGATGTTTTCGCGACGAGGACACGCGCGGTGACCGCCAGCCGGAATTCGTCCAGCTTGATATGGAATTCAGTTTCGCGGATGAAGAAGAAATTATGGGGCTGACGGAGAATATGCTGACGACGATGGTTAAAAAGCTGCTACCGGAGAAAAAAATCGCTCAATCGCCGTTTCCGCGGATTTCCTACGCGGAAGCGATGGAAAAATATGGCAGCGACAAGCCGGATATTCGGACGGATAAAAACGGCAAAGACGAGCTGGCGTTTCTGTGGGTGACCGATTTTCCCCTTTTTGAATACAGCAAAACGGAAAAGCGGCTGGTTTCCACTCATCATCCGTTCACGCGGCCGAGCGACGAGGCGATTCTGGACTCGGCGCCGGAGAAGGCCGGCGCGCGGGCTTACGATCTTGTTCTGAACGGCTTTGAGGTCGGCGGAGGCAGTTTGCGCGTTTTCCGGCGCGACCTTCAGGAGAAAATCTTTTTCGTTCTGGGCTTGTCAAAAGAGGAATGCGAGAGCAAATTCGGACATTTGCTGGAGGCGTTTGATTACGGCGCGCCGCCGCACGGCGGCATCGCTCTCGGGCTTGACCGCCTGTTTGCGATTTTATTCAATGAACCGAACATCCGCGAAGTAATGGCGTTTCCGAAAACGGGCGACGGCCGCGATATGATGATGGACGCGCCGGCGGAAGTTTCCGAAAAACAGCTGAAAGAATTGGGGCTGGAAATAAAAAAGAATAAAACAACATAAAACAATAACAAACAACCATGGAAAGAACGCTTATTTTGCTGAAGCCGGACGCGATAGAGCGGGGGGTGGTCGGTGAAATCATCCATCGCTTTGAAAGAGCGGGCGCGAAGATGGTCGGCCTGAAGCTTTTGATTTCGGAAAAAGACGCGGCGGCCAGGCATTATACGGAAGATTTGGCTCGGCGGCGCGGGGAAAAGGTGCGTGAGCAGATGATAAAAATGCTGACCTCCGGCCCGATTATAGCAATTGCTCTTGAAGGAGTGGAGATTGTTGAAGTGGCACGCAAGATGGTCGGGACGACCGAACCGAAAGCCGCCGCTCCGGGCACGATAAGAGGCGACTTTGCTCACGTATCGTTCAAACACGCGGATGAGAAAGGCATCGCCGTGTTCAACCTGATTCACGCGTCCGGCTCCGCGGAAGAGGCGGAAGCCGAAATCGGAGTATGGTTCAAACCGGAAGAGCTGGTGGAGCACGAACCGGCTTACACTAAATTCACGATTAAAAAATAAGACGTCCGTCCTTTCCTTTTTTTCTTTCGCGGCATCCGTGAACAATCGGCAACAAAAAACATTCCAACATTCTCAAGAATGTTGGAATGTTTTTTGTTACGAAAATACACTAATTACCTAATAATTTTGCTTAATCAATTCTTGAATAAATGTGGAGAAGTAACCTCCACATTTTTCTTGTAAATCCTTGCGCCTCCAATCCTCGCCGGAAATTACGCGTCTACAATTTTCGGCATTGCAAAGACACGTTATTTTCGTACAAGCAACGCTGTTCCAATTCGCGTCCGTCATAGCGTAGTCATAAGTTATTTCCTCTCCGGTTTGTATGTTTCGCATGGCTATGAGCGCGATTTGGCCGCGAAAGCCGCAATTAGGATCGCAAGAATGATTAATTTGGAAAATCCCGTCCAGTTTTTCTCGTTTCGGTTCAATGGGACAAATAAGCAAATCCTTCTCTACTTGAAAGCAGTGATCGTGAAAAGGTTCGTAGTCCGATGTTTTTATATATTTATAATCAAGAATTCTTCCTCCTTGCACGACCATTATTTCGTCGCGAGATATCGGCGCATTGGCAAACGAGCCGTTCCCTTTTTCGCCGCCGCTCTTAATTGATATTTTCGGATTGACCCAAGATATCATAAAATTCGCGATTAAAAAATTTTCCCTATCCGAAATTCAAAATATGGTTCGCGCCGATGTTTTCCGTCGGGTTTTTTCTTGTGATTTCCTATCTGGCGCACTC
>CAYHUJ010000049.1:0-2519 GCA_964360035.1 uncultured Candidatus Saccharibacteria bacterium
ACAAAATCCGGCAATCCGGCAAACGAACAAGCTGCCCCCATTGCCGGATTTTTCTACAAACCGTCAGGCGAAAACCATCTGAAACCGGAAGACAATCTCACGCACGCGAAACTGGAGAAATTAAAGCGCGCCGCTTCTTTGTATGCCGGTCATCGCCCCGAATTGGTCACCGGTGCCGGCTGGCGGATTGATCTTATAGCCATAGATTTAGGCGAATCATCTTCTGTTTTTAGGCACTATAGAAACATCGCCGCTTAATCAAATTGTTTCACGTGAAACAATTTGTTTGTTTTACGCTTAAATTAGTATAAATGTTTCACGTGAAACATTATTTTGCGACGTATCCGTCTTTGTGAAACAAAAATGTTTCACAAAGACGGGCATTAAATAGCCGTTGAACACTCCCGCCCCGCTTTTTGATTTTCGTTATAGATGTGGCCGTCTCCGCAGTTTAAGGTGAAAATAGCCGCGCGCGCTTGCGCATTACCCCAGAAATTTGACAAACGAATAAAAACATTGTATCATTGTGCGCGATAGACGTCATGAGAAAAGAAAGGAGGTGATTACCATGACGTACTACGTCGTCAGCGGCCGGGTGTACTTCTCCCGCGCCGCGGCCATGGAGGCGGCCAAGCGGGGGAAGTAGTCCCCGTTTCCGACGACTATCATCCCGACAAAGCCGTCGGGATTTTTTTTATTTCCCACGGACAATTTTCGGCTTTCCCGCCAAGCTCCGGCTCCATAAAATAACCGGGGGGCCTTATTCGCGGATAGCCGCTTCCGTTTTCCGCTTCCGGAACGCGACGACATTTCCATCTCGGTTATCCACAAAGAACCGATAGTTGAAGAAGGGAAATTTGCTATAATTGATAAAATCCCTGGTGAGGAGGGCGTTTTTTGAAGTTTGTCCGGATGATCAATTAAAGAAAAAACAATGGAGAATAAAGATTTGGAAAATCAAAAAGAGAATCAAGAATCGGACGCTCCGCAAAAGAGCGCGCGCTGGAAATTTATCTTCGGACTCTTGGGGATTATTTTTTTAGGCTTGGCGATTTTGATCGGCGGAAAATTCTATTTCTTCTGGCGCGGGACGAAGGCCGTTCAGGAGCTGGCCGAGGCAATGAAACGGGCCAAGGAGGAGGACTATCAAAGAGCGATGGCGGACACCTTCGGCGGCAAAACCCCGCAGGAGACATTGCAGATGTACATTGATGCCGTGGAAAAGGGCGACTATGAACTGGCGAGCAGGTATTTTGTTTTGAATAAACAAGATGGGGCATTAAATTATTTAACATTATTAAGTGACAACGAAAAATTAAGTTGGTTTCTAGAAAAGATGTTAAAAATGGCGTTTACTGAATCTGGTGAATATCAAAATATTGACGAGAAGCATTATGGAATTGGGATAAAATCCGAGGAACCGAACATTTATTATTCAAAAATTGATTTTTTTAAATACCCCAATGACATATGGAAGATTAATAAAATTTCGCCAGAAAATTTTTAGTAGAGTATGACAGTTAAATCGAAAATTATTTATTTGATTTTGGCGGTTTTCATGTTAATGGGTTTTGATAGTGCCCTCGCCTACGACGACAAAACCACTCACCCCGCTCTCACCGACGAAATCGTTAATTTTTACAATCTTTCTTTTCCGGACAAACCGCTGACGCCCCAGCAGAAAGAATGGATTGTTGAGGGCAGCATCCTGGAGGACACCCCTCCCCGATGGATCAACCATTTTTACGACCCGGTATATCAAGAGGGCTGGAACGGGGAGCATACCGGCAAATACGACGCCGAAACGGTGCGCTTGGTTTCGGAAAAACTCATCGCTCCTTACGGCATTACGCCCGTTTCTTCCCTGGAGTGGCTTCACAATGAACAACTGCAGTCGCAATACGCTTTTTATAAAGGAGCAAAAACGTGGGAAAGGGGGATTTTGGAAATGGTTAAGGGAAACGAAGAGGAATCTTACAGAATTCTGGGCTATATTCTGCATCTTCTGGAAGACCAGTCGGTGCCGGAGCATACCAGAAACGACACCCACGCGCATGAACTGGAAGGCGCCACCGGAGATTACGGCTCTCCTTACGAGGAATATCTGAAAAAATACGACCGCCAAAATGTTAAAAAGGAATTGGATATCTCCAATAAATTAAAGCGAGAAAATTTATATCCACCGAAAAAATCAACGATTGACGACTATCTGATTTCTTTAGCTGGGTATTCCAACAGATATTTCTTTTCCAAAGATACGATTAATGACCCGAAATACTCCGAACCGAAAATCATCAGAGATGATGGAGATTTTGGATATGGAATGGATGAGGGTGGGAGGGAGTTTATATTAGTTAAGGCCACCGTTTTTAAAACGCAAAAAGGAACAACAACTATCTTTGATTTATCTAAAAACGACACAAACATTCTCGACGCCTACTTCTCCCGCCTCTCCCGCCAGGCCGTTCTCCACGGCGCCGGCGTCGTGGAATTATTTCTCAACAAAGCGGCGGAAGAAA
>CAYHUJ010000050.1:0-2515 GCA_964360035.1 uncultured Candidatus Saccharibacteria bacterium
CAAGCACCACCTGATGGACATCTCCTTCGTTATCCGGCGCGGAACGGTCTTTACTCTTCTTTTCGCCGCGGTCAGTTTCCTCTACGCCGTTTTCGGAAGTTTCTTCGGGGAATTTTTTCCCGCCCCGTGGAGGTTCCTGATACCGTCGCTCATCATCATCGCCGGCTTCATCCCCATCAAAATCTTCCTGGAAAACATTACTCATAAAATTTTCTTCCGCCGGCACTATCATTTTGAAGAGGTTCTTGGCCGACTTAATAAGATAATTTTTGAGTCCGGTCTGAATCTTGACAATCTGCTGGCGTCTTTCAACCGGCTCGTCATAGACACGCTCAAATTGAATCGGGGAGCGATTCTCATCCTCATCCCGAAGGACTCTTTTATTTCCCGGCAGGCGATAGGCGACGTGGCGGAAAACTTTGAGCTGACTTTTGACAATCCCCTCGTCGGACGGCTGGCCGCCCCGGGATTCCGAATTCTTGATAAAGAAGACATTGAAAATACCGCCCGAAATTTCCATTATGACGCCGTTCATCCCCACGACCGGCGGCTCGCCGAAGAACTCGGCAAAATCGGATTTAATTTCGCCCTTCCGATCAAGCATAAAGAACAGCTTATCGGCATTTGCCTTTTGGGCGAAAAAAAATCCGGCGATCCGCTTTTCGCGAACGATATCGTCCTTTTGAAGCATTCGGCCGACGCCGTCGCCCCCGTCATTGAAAACGCGCGGATGTACGAAGAGTTGAAAAAAGTGGATGACGCCAAAAGCCGTTTTATATCCATTGTTTCTCATCAGCTGCGCACCCCCTTGTCTTCGGCGCGCTGGAACCTGGAGCTTCTCCAAAACGAAGAGGCGCTTTCTCCGGAAGAAAGAAGATCCGCCTTCGGCGACATCCACCGGAGCGTCGTCGCCACCATCAATCATCTCAATTCCCTTCTGCTTGTTATGGATATTGAGCGGGGCAAGCTTTTCCTTGACCTCGCCCCCGGCAATATCCTGCGCGACGCGGAGGAAACGGCGACGGCCGTCAAAAACGACCTCGGCGCCGGCGATTTTGAAATAAGCGTCAAAGCGGAGGGAAGCGTTCCCGAAATCCATTACGACGGCAATAAAATAAAATTCGTCCTTTATTCCCTCCTCAACAATGCTATGACTTATTCTCCGACGATCAAAAAAGTGAATATCGGGGTATTCCAAAAAGTAATAATGGATTCCAATTGCCTCGTTGTGGAAATTTCCGACTACGGCATCGGAATCACCGATTTGGCGAAAGCGGAAATTTTTAAAAAATTTTTCCGCAGCGACGAAGCGCGCTCGCTGGCGCCATCCGGTTTCGGCATCAATACTTATATCGCCAAGTCATTTGTCGCGGCGCACGGCGGCCAAATGTGGCTTGAATCAAAAGGCATCGGCCAGGGAACGACATTTTGCTTCTGCCTTCCGATAAGGCATAATTAATCATATGGAAAATAAAAAGGTTCTTATCGTGGAAGACGACCGGGCGATTATCAAGCCGATAGTTCTTTTGCTGGGCAAAAAAGGCATCTCAACGCTTACGGCCGCCAACGCCGAAGAGGGCCTTTTGCTCGCGTATCAGAACGCGCCCGACCTTATTCTTTTGGATATTCTAATGCCGAAAATAGACGGCTTTATGATGCTGGAAAAACTGAAAAGCGACGAAAAAACGAAAAACATTCCTGTTTTCATTATTTCCAATCTCGGCAGTGACGAAAAGATTAAGCGCGGCATGGAACTCGGGGCGAAAAAATACTTCATCAAAACCAACTGGTCTTTGGCCGACATCGTTAAAAGCGTGGAAGAAGAGCTCGCCTCCCGCTCCTGAAAACGTCGGAAAATTCTCCGCTTCCGGCGCCGAAGAGGCGGGAAAGTGGACTTCCGGTCTTTTTTTGGTTAGAATATCAACGATGGAAAAAGAGCGCGATAATAATCCGGAGCCGGAGCAAAAGGAAATATCCTGGGAAGCGCCGGAATTTGAGTATTACTCCAAAAGCCCTTCGTGGTACTGGATTTCCATTTTAATCTCAATCGTCCTGCTCGCCGTGGCGCTTTGGCAGAAAAATTTTCTTTTCGCCGCCTTTATTATCATCGCTGAATTGTCGGTATTCCATTGGGCGAGCGCCCTTCCGCGGGATATCAATTTCAAAATAGACGGCAATGGCGTTGCGATCGGCCAAAAACGCGCCTATGCTTTCGCCGAATTGGAACATTTCTCCCTCAACCAAAGCGGCGGGGAAATAAAGGAATTGATTTTCAAGCACCGGACGAAATTCAGACCTTACATCAAGCTGGCCGTCACCCCTTCGCTGGTCCCCGAAATAAGAAGCCATCTGGCCGATTTTCTTCCCGAAGAAGAATATAACGAACCGATGGCCGACGTGCTGGCGAAATTTTTAAGATTTTAACTTCCCGAAAAATCCAGTCGCCCTTGTCGTTCAACGGATAGGACGCGAGATTGCGGATCTCGTAATGGGGGTTCGATTCCTCCCGAGGGCA